>NZ_JBFTKG010000010.1:0-124042 GCF_056395825.1 Arthrobacter sp. 05T47
CGCCCGAGCCGGCCGCGGCTGCCCCGGAGGAGGCAGAGCACCAGGCGGCCCCTCTGGTGGCGCCGGAAGCAGCCGCGGCGGCCACAGCCGCGCCTTCGAGCGAGCCGGCCGCCGGACCAGCCGCAGAAGCGGCCGGAACCCCGGAGAACGCCGAGTGGGAGACGCAGTGGTCCGAAACTGCTCCGCCGTCGGATGCGCATGCCGCCCCGGCCCATATCGATCCGACCCGCGGCGCACACGTTGCGGCGGGAGCCGAACCCGGAGCGGCCGCGGAAACGGCTCCAGCGGAGGGCCTCCCCGTCCACCATCCCGAATACACCGAACCCCACGCGCCGACCCTGCCCGGAGCAGAATCGGCAGCCGCGGAACCGGGCGAGGACGAGGCCACTGGAACCGCCGCGGACACCGGAACTGGCACTGGCACTGGCATTAGCACGCCGGAACCGGCGATGGCTGAAGCCCCCGTCCCCGAGGCTCCGGCAGCGCCCCTCGCTGACGCAGAAACCCGGCAGATGGCCGCCTCGTCCGCGGCGGCGGAGGCCTCCGCCAGCCACACGGCCGAGCCCACCGGCCACCTGGCCACTGAGCAGCCCTATGGTGAAGGATCAGCGGCACCGGCGGCCGATGGGAGTGGTCCTGAGGGCTTCACAGTCAAGGGCAATGCATCGTCGATGGTCTACCACGACGAGACCAGTCCTTCGTATGAGGAAACTCGGGCAGAGGTGTGGTTCCTCTCGGCCGCTCATGCCGAAGCAGCCGGCTTTCGGCCTCCGCGCCGGACCCGGCAGTAGCTGGCCGTCCGGGCCGGCGTCCGGTCCTGAGGCGCCCCGCAGTTTGGTTACGCCCCCAAGCTTCCCTGTGAGGGCAACGGCCCGGGTGACTGCCCTGATTGTTGTCCTGCTTTTCCTCAGCGCCTGTACTGGCAGCGGCACCTCCCCTCCCGTGGTTCAGCCAGGAGACCGCACCGCGACCGCCACAGCCGGCGCAGCGGGCGAGCCCAAGGTTGCGGGCCGGATCGACGGCCTGCACCTGCCGTGGTCCACGGTTTACCTTCCCGACGGCACCGCGGTCATCTCCGAACGCGACACCGCACTGCTCCGGACCGTCAGCGGCGGGGCGCTGGGAACGCTTGGCCAGGTGCCCGGCGTCGTACCCGGCGGAGAAGGCGGCCTCCTGGGCCTTGCCCTTTCGCCAAACTTTGCCGCGGACCGGTATCTCTACGCCTACTTCACCGCGGCGACGGACAACAGGATCGCCCGCATGCGGCTGGAGCAGCGTGACGGCCGGTTGGAGCTCGGTGCCCTGGAGACAGTTTTCACGGGCATTCCGAAGGCCGGAACGCATAACGGCGGACGAATCCGCTTTGGACCGGACGGCTTCCTGTATGTGGGGACGGGCGACTCCCAGCGCCGCGAGCAGCCACAGGACAGCAGGGCGCTCGGCGGAAAGATCCTCCGCCTCACAGCAGACGGCCGGCCGGCACCGGGAAACCCGTTTGGCGATAACCCGGTCTACAGCCTTGGCCACCGGAACGTGCAAGGACTTGCCTGGGACAGCGCCGGCCGGCTCTGGGCCAGCGAATTCGGCCCCGACGTCAACGACGAGCTCAACCTGATAGTGCCGGGCGGCAACTACGGCTGGCCGGAAGTGACAGGCGCCCCGCACCGCTCCGGCTTCCTGGACGCCAAGGTGGTGTGGCCGTCGACGGCGGATTCGTCACCCAGCGGCCTCGAAATTGTCGGCAGCACCGCCTACTTGGGTGCCCTGCGCGGTCAAAGATTGTGGGTTGTTCCCCTCCGGGGCGAATTCGTCGACGAACCTGTGAGCTATTTCACGCAAAAGTACGGCCGGGTCCGGAACGTTTCGCTCGCCCCTGACGGCCGGCTGTGGCTCCTCATCAACAACCAAAACCCTGATTTCGCGCTGATTTTGGACCTTCCCGGATAGCCGCACCCACTCCGCGCCGCTCGATTTCACACGACAGCCAAACTCGTGTAGAGTTTCATGTCGTTGCGGAGAACAACGCGGGAAATAAAAAGCCCACGATGAACGAAAACAACAGATGCACCTCTAGCTCAACTGGCAGAGCAATTGACTCTTAATCAATGGGTTCCGGGTTCGAGTCCCGGGGGGTGCACCATAGAGAAACCCCGCCTTCACCAGCCTAACGGCCGGTGAAGGCGGGGTTTTCTTTTTGCCTTGATCCCTCCGAGGGGATATCTGGGTTAATGGGACAAAACGTGTGTAAATCCCGGGTGCGTCAGATGCGTCCTGGCAGGGAGGAACTTCACTACTTCCGACACACAGGTCACCGGGCAGGTCGCTGAGCAGGACTGATACGCT
The DNA here is from genome assembly GCF_056395825.1 of Arthrobacter sp. 05T47. Classification (NCBI taxonomy): domain Bacteria; kingdom Bacillati; phylum Actinomycetota; class Actinomycetes; order Micrococcales; family Micrococcaceae; genus Arthrobacter; species Arthrobacter sp. 05T47. The sequence goes on from NZ_JBFTKG010000010.1 coordinate 2,344, forward strand.
CCTCCATTGGAGGAGGAGAACTCCCAACCCTATTGGACCATCCCAAGGATCAGCGCCCATGGACTACAGTGTCGCCCGCGAGCGAGCGCGGAATGAGGAAGAGGGCCTGCGGCTTCATGAGCCAGTCTCCATGCATTCCATCCAGGCCCATCTGGAGGCCACCAGGGGACGCCGGATCGTCATCAAGCCCATCAACAACACCCCCACGGACAAGGTCTGCGGCCTGTGGTTCGGGCTGGACGACATGGATCTCATCCTGCATGCCAGGGCCGCATCGGAGGTGCACCGCCAGCAGATCGTGCTCCACGAGTTCGCGCATATGATCCTCCGTCACGAACAGGAAGTCCTGTCACACGGCTACGCCAGCGCCTTCTTCCCGGACCTCGACCCGGAGCGCGTCGTCACAGCCCTCAAGCGAACCGATTTCTTCGACGAGCTCGAGGTGACGGCCGAACTCCTCGCGGACCGGCTCGCGTCCCGCATCCGCCGCTCCCGCCGGAAGCCTGACACGCAGCCGGGCAACTTCGGGGCGGTCTTCGGATGACGCAGCTCCTCATGGCCGGAGCCCTGGTCCTGCTCGCCGTCGCCCGCATTCCCGCCCTGCGCCGCAACCGGACCGACCTGGTGTTCTCCTGTGCCGTGTACGGAGGCATGGGCTCTTTGCTCATGTCCCCGATTGTCTACGTCCCCGTCGACACGGCCCTGGGCGGGATGAACCTGGTCAAACTGGTCCTGAACTCCCTGATGATCATCTCTCTGTGGTATCTGCGCCTCGCTGCATTCGCCGCCATCGCCCCGGAAGGCCGCGGCCGCCGGTCCTGGTGGACGCGGTCCCTGCCTCTGACGCTCACGCTGACCCTGCAAACAGCGTTCTTCCTCCTCACCGGTCCCACCACCACGACCCCCGCCTGGGGCATCTACGAGGACCGCTTCCCGGCGCTCCTATTCTCACTGATGCTCACCCTCTTCATCTGCTCGATGAGCGCGGAAATTGCTGTGATCTGCTTCCGCTATGTCCCGCGAATGAGCCCCTCGTTCCGAGTCGGATTCTCCATGCTGGGCGCCGGCTGCATCATGGGCTTCCTGGTGATGGCCGAGATGTGCCTCTCCCTGCTGTCCCGGCACCTGACGTTCCTGGCCGTACTGGTCAGGCCCGACTTCCCCTACCACCAGCTGGAACTGGTCGCGACCGTCCTGGCCGGCGCCGGACTCACGATCCCGGCAGTTGCCGGCAGGACTGCCCGCAGAAACCAGCACCGCTGGAACACCGAAACCCTCGCACGCGTCGAGTCCATCCGGGCCAAAGCACAGCAGAGCACGTCTCTTGACCGGACCCTTGAGGCCGACCCCCAGGCACCGGTTCAGGACAGGCTGCACCGGATGATTGTCGAAATCTGGGACGCCGAGCTCGCTGCCGGCACTTCGGCGACCTTCCTGACCGCGGAGGAGCGCAGCTACGTGCTCGCCGTCGAATCAAAACTCCATGTCTCCCCTGCCCGGGCATAACCTGCGGCAGCTACAGAAAGCCCCCATGCACCTTCTGACGCACCCAACCCGCCAAAAAGGCCCTAGCGGTACGGACATGTACGGGATCTACCGGAACATGGTCCTCTTCGATTTCAAGGCTGAAATCCATTCGGGCTTTTTCGTCGCCTATTACCGCAACTTCGCCATCCCCTCCACAGCCCGGACCCTGGCGGCGACCGGGGAGATGAAGTCCCGGCCAATGAAGCGCTCCTACGACACCGGCATCGTCATCCACGAGATCATCGCCAACGGCTTCGACCACGAACGCAGCCAGGCCATGATCGAACTGCTCCGCCGGGTACACAGGGGAGTGCCCGGCACCCAGGACGACTTCGTCTACGTCCTCACGACCATGCTTGTCCTGCCGCTGCGCTGGACCGATCGACACGGCTGGCGCCGGCTGACCGAGCTGGAGAAGCGGGCCGCCACGGACTTCTACGTCGAGCTGGGCCGGCAGATGGGGCTCGACGGCGTCCCGGCCACCTTCGCAGAGGCTGAACGGTTCCTGGACGAGTACGAGGACCGGAACATGGGCCCGAGCCCCGAGGGTGCAATGCTGCTCGAGGCGACGGCCGCGGCCCTCGCCAGACGTTTCCCCACCTGGCTTCGCCGGTTCACCCCGACCATCCTGGCGCTGATGATGGACAAACCCCAGGTCGCGGTTGCTCTGGGTCTGAAACCTGCCCCGGCGGCGCTGCGCCTACCCTTCAACGCGGTGCTGCGGTTCCAGGCCCTCAAGGCCAGGCGGCGCCCCCTGCCGACCGAGCCCAAATTTGTGCCCGGCGGCAGCCTGTCCGCGTACCCGGACGGGTACACCTTGGACATGATCGGGCCGCGCGCAAACTGACGTATGAGGCGGCCCGCCGCACACAGAGGGAAGCCAAGCAAAAGGCGCGCCTGCCCCACTCCGCCTGATTGCCTAAGCATGATAGGGCTATGACCGAAAAATCCCTGCGCGTCCTCTACTCGATCGGCCTGGGCATCATCATCGTGCTCTTCGTCGGCCTCGGCATCGCCACCTTCTATCCGGCCCCCGAGCTCTCCTCCATGGTTAATCTCGACTCCGCGGCCCGGCAGGCGGCCATCGAAGCCCACCAGTCGGCGGTGCACGACTACAACCGGAACGTGACCATCGCGGCGCTCGCCTCCGCACTCCTGATCCTGGGGGCCAGCATCTGGACGGAGTCGAGGAAGCCCTTGTTCGCCGGCGGGTTCCTCGTGGGCGGCATGCTGACCCTCATTTACGGCCTGATGCGCGGCCTGACGTCCGGCGTGACGGCAGTAGCGTTCTTCTCCGTGGCCGTGGGCCTGTTCGTCGTGGTGTACCTCGGGCACCAGCGCTTCTTCTCCGCGCGGGCAGTCGAAGCCCGCGCCAGGGCACGGGAGGAGGACAGGAAGGCCACCTTCGCCCGGATGCCCATGCAGGCGCCATACGCCCCGGTGCAGCAGCCACAGGGACCTGCCCAGTTCCCCTACGCCCAGGGCCAGCCTTACCCGCCGCAGCAAGGCCCGTATCCGCAGCAGGGCCAGTACCCACAGCAGGGGCTGTACCCGCCCCAGGGACAGCCGGTGCAGCCGCCGTACCCACAGGAGCCTGGAGCGCCCGGACAGCGCTAGCGCCCACCGCCGCTCGGGGCCTGGCGACCACCGTGGCCGCCGGGCCTCTGCCGTTCCTTTTTGTCAGCGAAAAGGAGCCTCACCGGGTTGAGATTCCCAGCCGGCCGTCGGTGGAACCATACGATGGTGTGGATGAACTCCATCCGGAAGGCCTCATATACATCCGCCGTGGCACTCGTGCTCGCGGCAGCGCCGCTCGTTCTGGGGTTGCCCGCAGTGGCCGATCCTTGTGGGCCGGCCGGCCTTCTCCCGGTGAAATTCTGTCCGTCTTCGCCGACGCCGAGTCCGCCGCCTGCCTCCCCTGCGCCCAGCCCGAAGCGTCCGGGCGGCGCTTCGCCGTCACCCTCCGGGGCCGCTCCGCCTCCGGCGCCGTCACAGACACCGTCCGCAGGGCAACCCGCCCAGCCCGCGCCGGTACCCGCGACACCAACCTCAGGCCCCAAGGATTCGACGGCGGGCGACGGCAAGCCTGCTCAACCTGCGACGACGTCCGTCCCGACTACAGCCACGCCCGCTCCCGGGTCGGGGACGACTGCGTCCCCGACCGGGGATGCGGGGCAGGGTCCGGGCCCCTCAGCGGAGCAGCCGCCGGACGCGGCCGGCGCTGGTGATCCCGGACCGGACGGGCAGATCGGCGTCGCCGGATCCTTGCTGGCGGTCAGTGGCCTCCTGCTTGGGCTCTCCGCGGCGATTGGCCTCCGCCGGCCGGCCCGGCCATGAAGCGGCCGCCGAACCCACATTTTCACTGTCTCAGCTAAATGTGTGGTTCAGCGGCCGGTCGGGTCACATCGTGTCCTTAGACCTTCTCGCGGGGCCGGTCGACCACTGTCTCCGGCTCTTCGACTGTGAACTCCTTGCTGCGGCGCGGGAAGCCCCAGAACCTGGATTCCTTTGCCTCCACCCGGGGCTCCGGGCGTTCCTCAGTTTCCCGCGCGGCATCCTTCGTGGTGTCCCGCCGGAAATCCCTGTTGTACGGGTAGCACATCATTGACCTCCTTGATGGTGTGGCCCTTTAATCGTCCTCCCGATCCGGTGGCGCGTCGATACTTCGGTGCTGGACATTTCCGCGTAAGTGCCAGGCCTTCAAGGGGACCCGCCAGACGTCCGGGTCCCCTACCGGCCGCCATGGCCCGCGGCTAGAATCGAGAAACGCTCCAACATAAGGGGGAACCTTGGAGTTGCTTATCTTCGGCGGCGCGGCCGCACTCGTCGTGATCGCAACCATCGTCCGTGACGTGCGGCACAAATCCAGGCGTCGGCGCACGGTCTCGAACGCCGAGTCCGAAAGGGCCCTCAGGGATTTCCGGCGCGGGAGGACCAGCGGCCTGTCGCACTTCGTCGGCCTTGACAACACCGGCCACCGCCGCTGACGGCCCTTGACCCGCCGTTGCGGCCGCGCCCATGTACTCTCTGTCCTAGATGTGCACCCAGTCAGAACCGAAGAGTGCGTTGAATAAGCGAACGCGCCGCGCCGCAAAGGATGAAACGCCATGACCGTCCCGCCCAACGCTTCATCCCCTGGCCCCGGCTGGTATCCAGACCCCGCGGGCTCCGGCCGGCTTCGGTGGTGGAACGGGACGGCGTGGACCGGACAGTTGAACGCAGGCCAGTTCCAGGCGACACCGCCCCAAGGCCTGGTGGCACCGCGGAGGCGCATCAGTGACAAGACACCGGTCTACAACGCGTACATCTGGACCATTGTGGCCCTTCCGCTCGTGTCGCTCATTCTGCTCATGTTCTGGAACCCGGTATTCCGGCTGCGCACCGTGGGCCCCCGCCAGATCCAGACGCTCGATCCGGCGTCGATCTTCACGGCTCCCTACTTCATCCTGGTGGCCACGAGCTTCGTGATCTATGGCGTGTCCGCGCTCCTGGCGTACCTGGACTGGGACAGGCTGCGCAAGGACGGCGTGGTCCGTCCGTTCCACTGGGCATGGGTCTTCCTGAGCCTTGCGCTCTACGTGATCGGCCGCTCCGTGATTGTCCATGAAGTGGCACCGCGGCGCGGGCTCGCACCGCTTTGGGCAATGATCGGCGTCACCCTGCTCACGGTGGTGCTCACGGGCCTCAAGATGTCAGCCATCGTGGCCACCCTGGCAAACCAGGCCGTGACAATCTGAGCGGCTAGTTAATAAGCGGCTAGTTAAGCGGGGCGGCCTCGGCCGCGGCACCGGGATTGGCCGCGGCGGCCGGGTCCGCGGACGTGACGATGGCCTTGGCCTCCACGGAAGTTGACCTTGTTGCCAGCACCCTGACCACGGCCTGGAGTTCCTGGCGCAGCACGTCGGGGTCAATGGGCGTCGCGGCGAGCACCGAGCGTTCCATGTCGGCGGCCGCTGTCACGGCTTGGCGTCCCTGGTCGGTCAGCGACACCACATGGCTGCGCCTGTCAGAGGCGCTGCGCTGCCGCGAAATGTGGCCGTGCGCTTCCAGGCGACTCAGCGTCTTGCCCATGGTCTGGGCCTGGACCCGCACGAGTTGGGCCAATTGGGCTTGCGTCATCGGCCCATTCGCCGAGAGCACCTCCATGGCGATCACCCCGGCATGGGTCAGCCCAATGGCGCCCAATTTTTCGTTCCAGGAGTGTTCTACGAGACGTGCTGCCGTGGACAATAGGCGGCCCGTGGGCCAGCGATCCATATCAGGCATACCCAAGAGTATAGCGAGCAGCGGATTCGTCGTGGGCCGATCGCCTCACTACGCTGGATGGTCAGCCCGTATTGCGACCCAACCGATCTAGGAGACCCCCGTGCCTGAGCGACTCATCGCCGGTGCCACAGCACCGGATTTCACCCTCAAGAATGCCGAAGGACAGGACGTCAGCCTGCGCGATTTCCGGGGCCGGAAGACCGTGATCTACTTCTACCCTGCGGCCTCAACCCCGGGATGCACCAAGCAGGCCTGCGACTTCCGGGACTCCCTCGCCTCCCTGCAGTCCGCCGGTTACGACGTGGTGGGCATCTCCCCCGACCCCGTCGGAAAGCTTGCCGCGTTCGCGGCCGCCGAAGGCCTGACCTTCCCGCTGCTCTCCGACGAAGACCACTCCGTCGCCGACGCGTATGCGGCGTGGGGCGAGAAGAAAAACTACGGCAAGACTTACCAGGGCCTCATCCGCTCCACGATCGTCGTCGACGCCGCAGGGCGTGTGGCCCTCGCGCAGTACAACGTCCGCGCCACCGGGCACGTAGCCAAACTTCGCCGCGACCTGAAGCTGGACGCCTGACCTACGCCGTACGCCGCACTAGTAAAGCGTGAGGGTAATCGGTACCGGGTAATAGGTACAATGGAGCCTGGCGCCAGCCGCCGGGGTTCAATTCCCGGACGACGACGGCGCCGCGCGCGAGTGGTGAAATTGGCAGACACGCAGGATTTAGGTTCCTGTGCCTTCGGGCGTGGGGGTTCAAGTCCCCCCTTGCGCACACAGAGAGAACCCCGGTCTTCGGACCGGGGTTCTCGTGTTTTCCAGCGGTTTTCAGGGCATTCGGGGGTGTTCAAAAAGAATTTCAATTCCCCACCCATCCGTTTCCTCCGAGCAGCCGAATACCCATTGAGACACCAACCAAGGGTCGGTGCCCAACAGTCGGGAAAGGCCACAGCGGCAACGTCCGCCGCAGGCAACATTCGGCACAATAAAGGAGAAACCAAAATGCAGAACATCAAGCGCACCACGTTCGCCGTTGCAGGTATCGCAGCTGCCGCTATGCTCAGCCTCACGGCCTGTGGCGGATCTTCCGCTTCCTCGGCACCGTCTTCTGCGGCACCGTCCGCCGCGCCGTCGGCATCCAGCATGGCGCCGTCGGCGACCGCCTCCGCCGCAGCCATGGATCCGGCCGCCAACCTCGTCGGCCCCGGCTGCGCAGCTTACGCCGCCCAGGTTCCGAGCGGTGCCGGCTCCGTCTCGGGCATGGCCCTTGACCCGGTAGCCACCGCCGCCTCCAACAACCCGATCCTCACCACGCTGACCGCCGCCGTTTCCGGCAAGCTCAACCCCAAGGTCAACCTGGTGGACACCCTGAACGGCAGCGAATTCACTGTCTTCGCCCCGACGGATGACGCCTTCAAGAAGATCGACCCGGCCACAATCGAGGCCCTGAAGACGGATGACGCCACCCTGAGCAAGATCCTGACCTACCACGTGGTCCCGGGCAAGATCACCCCGGACCAGATCGTCGGCACCCACAAGACCGTAGAAGGCGGTTCGGTGACCGTTACCGGCACCAAGGACGCCCTCAAGGTCGACGGCGCCAACGTTGTCTGCGGCGGCGTCCAGACCGCCAACGCAACGGTCTACATGGTCGACTCTGTCCTGATGCCCAAGTAGTCAAACTCAAGCACTCCTGTCCCGGCTCCAGCCTGACTCCCTGGACCACTAGGAGAAGCGAAGGCCCGCACCAGCAGGTGCGGGCCTTCGCTTTTGGCAAGCACGTGCTGCGCGTGCCGGTGCGCCACAAAAGCTGGCGGACTCCGCTGTCAACTAGACTGGGGCTGTTCCGCAGCCGGCGGCCCAACCAGTTCCCCAGAGGTGATTCTTTCAGTGCCCAGCAGTACAGTGCCCAGCAGGACAATGCGGCAGATTGCCGCCAGCATCGGGGCCGCACTCCTTGTGTTCCCGCTCGCGTCCTGCACGGGCAACCTCGGCCCGGCACCCAGCTCCGCGACCCCCACATCCGCTCCTGCCGCGGCGCCCACCGCCGCGTTCACCTTCGGCACCGGCTCGGATCCGCTGGGCCTCGATCCCGCCCTTGTCTCCGACGTCGAGTCCTATCGCGTCACTCGGCAGGTCCTGGAGGGGCTTGTGGGCGTCGACCAGACCACGGGCGAGCCCACGCCGCTGTTGGCCACGGAGTGGTCCCAGAGCGATGAAGGCCGGACCTACGGGTTCAAGCTGCGCGAGCACGTCACCTTCCAGGATGGGACGCCGTTCGATGCCGCCGCCGTCTGCACCAACTTCAACCGCTGGTTCAACTTCTCTCCTGCCCTCCGCCAGGAGGCCAGCGGCACCACGTTCAAGGGCGTGTTCAAGGCCCATGCGGACCAGGCGCCCCTGTCCATCTACAAAGGCTGCACCGCTGTGGCTCCGGACAATGTGCGGATCGACCTGACCCAGCCCTTCACGGGATTTCTCCAGGCCCTCACCCTCCCCGCCTTCGCGATCTCTTCCCCCAAGGCACTTGCCGCGCAGCACGCGGACGTCCTGGACCAGAGCCGCGGCGGCCAGCCGGTGTCCGCCTACGGCCTCCACCCGGTGGGCACCGGACCGTATGTCTTCGGCTCCTGGGACCCGGGCAGCATCACCCTGACCAGCAACAAAGACTATTGGGGGGACAAGGGACAGATCGGAACCATCAAGTTCGTGACCTACGATCACCCGCAGACCCGGATGCAGGCACTGCTGGACGGCAAGATCGACGCCTACGACGCCGTCACTGTCGGCAACTTCGACCAGCTGGTCAAGAGTGGAAAACAGATCATCCAGCGGGACCCCTTCTCCGTCATGTACCTGGGCATGAACCAGGAAATCCCCATCCTGCAGAACCTCAAGGTGCGCCAGGCGATCGAGATGGCGCTGGACAAGGACACCTTGATCCGCCGCTTCTTCATCGACAACACAGCGCAGGCGTCCCAGTTTGTTCCGCCCAAGCTCAGCGGCTTCAACAACAACGCCGCCGCGCTCGGCTACAACCCGGATAAGGCCAAGGAACTCCTCGCCGAAGCCGGCTACAAGGGCGAGGAGCTGAAGTTCTACTATCCGCTCAACGTCACCCGGCCGTACCTGCCGACGCCCGAAAAGGTGTACGCCGAAATCAGCCGGCAACTCACCGCCGTCGGACTCAACATCAAGCCGGTGCCCGTGGACTGGGCCGACGGCTACCTGCAGAAGGTCACCTCCCCGGGTGACCACGCCCTCCACCTGCTCGGCTGGAACGGCTCGTATTCGGACCCTGACAACTTCGTGGGCCCGCTCTTTGGCGAGAACACCGGCGAATTCGGCTACCAGGATCCCCAGGTCTTCTCCAAAATCGCCCGGGCCCGGGGATTGCCGGACGGCAAGGACCGCACGTCCGAATACCAGACGATCAATGCCCAGATCGCGGCCACGGTGCCGGCGGTTCCCATCGCGTACCCGATCTCCGCTCTGGCGCTCTCAGACAGGGTCCTGAAGTACCCGGCGTCCCCGGTGCTTAATGAAGTTTTCACAAAGGTCGAGCTAAAGCCTTGACGCCCGGGGCCAATTTCAGTTAGTGGGCGGTGCGGGATATTCTGTGACAGCCAGAGCCGCTGCTATCGGAGACTGATTGTGACTTTCATTTCCAAGACCCAACATGCCGACGTCGTCCTGATTGGCGGCGGCATCATGAGTGCCACTCTCGGTGCTTTCATCAAGCAGCTTGAGCCGAACTGGACCATCTCCCTGTTCGAGAAGCTCGACGAGCCGGGACTGGAAAGCTCCGGCCCCTGGAACAACGCCGGCACCGGCCACGCGGCCCTGTGTGAGCTTAATTACTCCCCCGCAGCCAAAGACGGCTCGGTGGACCCCGGCAAGGCCCTGAACATCAACGAGCAGTTCCAGCTGTCCCGCCAGTTCTGGTCCCACCTGGTCTCGAATTCCCTGATCGGCTCCCCCAAGGGCTTCATCAACACCGTTCCGCACATGAGCTTCGTGATCGGCGAGGACCACACCAAGTTCCTGCGCACCCGCTACGAGGCACTCAAGCCGAACCCGCTGTTCCGCTCGATGGAGTACTCCGAGGACCACGCCCAGATCGCCAAGTGGGCCCCGCTGATCGTCAAGGGCCGCGACCCCAAACAGCGGGTCGCGGCAACCCGCGCCGCCGAGGGCACCGACGTCGACTTCGGCGCCCTGACCCGGGAGCTGACCACCTACCTGGGCAACAACGGCGTGGAAATCAACTACGGCCACAACGTCAGCGACATCAAGCGGGCGTCCGACGGCGGCTGGGACCTGTCGCTCAAGCACCCCGAGAGCGGCGAACACGGCTCCATCCACGCGAAGTTCGTGTTTGTCGGTGCCGGCGGCGGCGCCCTGCACCTGCTCCAGGCCTCCGGCATCCCGGAAAGCAAGGGCTTTGGCGGCTTCCCGGTCTCCGGCCAGTTCTTCCGCTGCACCGACGAGAGCCTCGCGGCCCAGCACAGCGCAAAGGTCTACGGCCAGGCATCGGTCGGCGCCCCGCCCATGTCCGTGCCGCACCTGGACACCCGCTACGTCAACGGCAAGCGCTCCCTGCTGTTCGGCCCCTACGCCGGGTTCTCCACCAACTTCCTCAAGAACGGCTCCTACCTGGACCTGCCGCTGTCCATCCGCCCCTCCAACATCATCCCGATGCTGGCCGTGGCCAAGGACAACATGGACCTCACCGCCTACCTCGTCAAGGAGGTCGCCAAACGCCACGGCGACAAGGTCGAGGCCCTGCGGGAGTACTACCCCGAGGCCAAGGACGGCGACTGGGAGCTCATCACGGCCGGCCAGCGGGTCCAGATCATCAAGAAGGACCCGAAGAAGGGCGGCGTGCTGCAGTTCGGCACCGAGGTCATCGCCGGACGCGACGGCAGCATCGGCGCCCTGCTTGGCGCGTCCCCGGGCGCGTCCACGGCCGTGCCGATCATGATCGAACTGCTCCAGAAGTCCTTCCCCAAGAACTTCAAGGGCTGGCAGTCGAAGCTCAAGGACATGATGCCCGGCTACGGCATCAAGCTCAACGACAACCCTGAGCTCGCCGCACAGCTGGAGGCCGAGACGGCCAAGACGCTGCAACTCGAACAGGTCTCCGCCCACAACTAAGTCCGGGGCGGGGCGGCGGCTGGTTTACACTGCTGGTTTGGGACCGCTGCAACTCTTTGACGTCCCTGCGCTTTGATGGCCTGTAGTGCAGGACGTCGCCGACCCACCAGGAGACCATGAGATGTTCCGGCTCGCAAAGCTGTCCCTCGCCAACCGGGCCCTGATCGCGCTGATCACGGTGTTCGCGTCGGTTTTCGGTGTGATCACGATGTCCTCGCTGAAGCAGGAGCTCATTCCGTCCATCGAGTTCCCGCAGATCACGGTCATCTCCTCGATGCCCGGCGCGTCGCCGGAAGTCGTGGACAAGCAGATCAGCGCTCCGCTGGAAACGGCGCTCAACGGCGTCGAGGGCCTGGAGTCGACGTCCTCGACCTCGCGGAACGGTGTCTCCCAGATCACCCTGGCGTTCACGTACGGCACCAACCTGGACCGCGCGCGGAACCAGATCGACCGCGCCATCTCCAACGCCAAGCAGGCCCTGCCCAAGGACGTCCAGCCGCAGGCGATCGCCGGGAGCATCAGCGACTTCCCGATCGTGTTCCTGGCCGTGTCCTCGGACAAGCCGCTCAGCGAACTGAACGCCGACCTCGCCCGGCTCAGTGTCCCCCGGCTGCAGAAGCTCGACGGCGTCAGGGGCGCCGACGTCACCGGCGGCGCCACCGAGCACATCCGGATCCTGCCGCGCCCCGGGGACCTGGCGGCGTCGGGCGCGAATCTCCAGTCCATCAGTGACGCGCTGAAGAACAACGGTGCGCTGGTTCCGGCCGGCACCGTCGAGGAACAGGGCAAGACCCTCTCGCTGCAGATCGGCAGCCCGGTGGATTCCCTCGACGCCATCAAGGCCCTCCCGCTGGGTTCGGCCCGCGATGCGGCGACGATTGGCAGCGTGGCCGACGTCAGCCTGGTCGAGGACGCCCGCACGTCCATCACACGCACGAACGGCAAGGAAACCCTTGCCCTGTCCGTGACCAAGAAGCCCGACGGCGACACGGTTGGGATCTCCCACGCGGTCAAGGACGCCATCCCGCAACTGGAGGCCGAGCTCGGCTCCAACGCCAAGTTCACCCCGGTCTTCGACCAGGCGCCGTTCATCGAGAAATCGATCAAGGATCTCACCACCGAGGGCCTGCTGGGCCTGGGCTTCGCCGTCGCCGTGATCCTGGTGTTCCTCATGTCCGTGCGCTCCACCCTTGTCACGGCCGTGTCCATCCCGCTGTCACTGCTGATCACGTTCATCGGCCTCTCGGCCACCGGCTACTCGCTGAATATCCTGACTCTGGGCGCGCTCACCATCGCGATCGGCCGCGTGGTGGACGACTCGATCGTGGTCATCGAAAATATCAAACGGCATCTGAGCTACGGCGAAACCAAGATCACGGCGATCCTGACCTCCATCCGCGAGGTGGCTGGAGCCATCACGGCCTCCACACTGACCACGGTGGCTGTCTTCCTGCCGATAGCCTTCGTCGGCGATCTGGCCGGCGAGCTGTTCCGGCCGTTCGCCCTGACGGTGACCATCGCCCTGATCTCCTCGCTGCTGGTCTCCCTGACCATCGTGCCGGTGCTGGCGTACTGGTTCCTGCGCACGCCCGCCGGCACCGGTTCCGCCGCCGGCTCTGGCGCTGATTCTGGCGTTGGTTCTGGTGCTGGCGCCGGTTCTGCCGCTGGCGTTGCTGCCAGGGCGCACGAGGCCGAGAAGCGCACGCTCCTGCAGCGCGGGTACCTGCCCGTCCTCGCCGGAACCCAGCGGCACCCGGTCCTCACGCTGATCGCCGCGGCCCTGGTGCTCGGCGGAACCGTGGCGATGTCCCCGCTGCTCGCCACCGACCTGCTGGGCCGCTCCGGTGAGAACAGCATGACGGTCAAGCAGGTCCTGCCGGCCGGCACCAGCCTCACCGAGGCCAGCGCCTCGGCCATCCGGGTTGAGGATGTCCTGCGGGGCATCGACGGGATCAAGGACGTCCAGTCCACTACCGGCAACGCCCAGACCGGCTTCTCGGCCCTGCTCTCCAGCGGCGCGTCGAACTCGACGTTCACGGTGGTGACGGACGAAAAGGCCAACCAGGGCAAGCTCCAGGACACCGTCCGCAGCCAGCTCGCCCAGCTCGGCGACGCCGGCAAGATCACCGTCGGATCCCAGCAGGGCGGCTTCGGCACGTCCTCGACCGTGGACATTACCCTCAAGGCGGCCACCACGGCTGATCTCCGGGCCGCCAGTGACGCCATGGTCAAGGCCATGGACGGGGTGCCCGGCAGCAGCGAGGTGGCCACCAACCTGGCCGCCAGCCAGCCGGTGGTCCAGGTCAAGGTGGACCGGGCCAAGGCCGTCGCTGCCGGCCTGAACGAAGAGCGCGTGGCAGGGGTCCTGGCCGCCACGATCAGCCCGATCCCGGCCGGCACAGTCCGCATCGACACCAACGACTTCCCGGTACGGATTGGCGACGGTACCCGCTTCACGAGCATCGACGCTGTCCGCGCGATCCCGCTCCCGACGGCGGCCGGCACCGTGCCGCTGGGCAGCATCGCTTCCGTGGAACAGGTGGACGTACCGGTCTCCATCACCGCCAGCAACGGGCAGCGCACCGCACGGATCTCCGTGACGCCGTCGGGCGCCAACCTCGGCGCGGTCAGCACTGAAGTGCAGAACCGCCTCAAGTCGGTCCAGCTGCCGCCGGGGGTCACCGCCACGATCGGCGGCGCCACGACGCAGCAGGCCGATTCGTTCCGGCAGCTGGGGCTCGCGCTGCTGGCCGCCGTCGCGATCGTCTACGTGATCATGGTGGCTGCGTTCAAATCCCTCATTCAGCCGCTGATCCTGCTGGTCTCCATCCCGTTCGCGGCGACCGGGGCCATCGCCCTGCTCGTGGTGACCGGGGTGCCGCTGGGACTGCCGTCACTGATCGGCATGCTGATGCTCGTTGGCATCGTGGTGACCAACGCGATTGTGCTGATTGACCTCATCAACCAGTACCGCCAGCCCCGCAACGGCGAGCCCGGGATGGCCGTGGCGGACGCGATCACGCACGGCGCCCGCCAGCGCCTCCGCCCGATCCTCATGACAGCCCTGGCCACGGTGTTCGCTCTGACGCCAATGGCACTGGGCCTGACCGGCGGCGGCGGTTTCATCTCCCAGCCCCTGGCGATCGTGGTCATCGGCGGCCTGATCTCCTCCACGGCCCTGACGCTGATCCTGGTGCCGGTACTGTACCGGCTCGTGGAAGGACGGCGTGAGCGCAAGGCGTTGCAGAAGTCCCTGCCCCGCGGTCGCCACTCCGCACCGGCAGCCGCGGCCGCGGACTTCCCGGACGATTTCCCCGAAGACGCCCCCCTGCCAACCGGATCTCACTAGGGACTCCGGGGCTGGGATCCTGCCCGGTCAGTGCGTGGTGGCCCGCGCTGACCGGTGTGCCCCGTGGGCCACCCTCGGAAGCCTCAGGAGCCCGCCCTGTGAGGCGAGTGGATCCCGGTGGCGTGGCCCGCTGATGGTCCCGGCACCGATGGTCCCGGCACGGCGCGGCTCCGGGTTGGTGGGGATCATCACCTCGCGCGCCGGGTTGCCCGTGTAAGTTGCATTTTCCGGGACGTCTTCGCCTTTCATGAGCAGGGCATCGGCCCCCAGGGCTGCACCGTCCTGCATCGTCACGCCGTAATTGATCCATGCATCCACGCCGACGGTGCACCGGTCGCCGAGACGGATGCGGTCCGACTTGAAGGCGCCGTCTTCCATGGAGTGGCCCTGAATGGTTGCCCCTTCATTCAAGGCGCCGTCATCACCGATCGTCACGAGTGTCTTCTCCGGCATGTTGGCGCCGGCATCGTAGAGCCGCTTGCCAACCTTGACGCCCAACATCCTCCAGATCAGGGGCTTGAAGGGCGTCCCGTTGAACCCGGGCATGGCCAGCAGCTTCCACAGCCGTTCGTGCCGCCAGAAGTAGCGGTCGTAGATCGAGCAGTACTGCGGCTTCAGATGGCGGAAACCCATGACCGAGCGCTCCACCAGCACCAGGATGAGCACCCGGAACACCAGCATGGCGAGCATCATGGCGGCGACGGACAACACACCGAGGACGCTGAAGGCGGACACGGCAACGGCGCCGCTGAGCGTGGCGATAAACAGCAGGACCCACCGGACGGCCAGGAACAGCACCATGCTCAGGATGTTGTGCCGGTTCTTTGCCGGGAGGGCCCTGTTCTTGGCCTCCTCCATCTTCTTTTCATCAAACTGGGCATCACGCTGGACAGACCGGGGAATCTCGAAGGGCGGCGAGCCGAGCAGGCCAACATCCGTCCGGACCGGACCGTCGATCGGGATCATCACCTTCGTGGCCAGCAGGCAGTTGTCCCCCACGCGGGATCCGATGGGGACGGTGATGGCGTTGCCGAGGAAGTTGTGGCCGGCGATGCGGACCTGCGAGAGGCGGAACGAGGTGCTGGTGAAGTCGGCGTTCATCATGTTGAGGCCGTCCGCGACCATGGTCCCTGTCCCCACTGAGCTCAGGTACGGCGACTCGTGGGCCAGGGTAGGGCCGAAGTTTGATCCGGTCTGCTGCACTTTGCCGAGTTTGTACCCCAGCGCGCGCAGGTAGTGCACGATGTAGGAACTGTCGCCAAAGACGTCTTTGTACAGCCTGACATTGGATGTGCGGGACACCATGCGTTGGATGGTGAAGTGCACGCCGTACAGCGGATAGACCTTGTCCGGCTTGAGGAAGCGGTTGAGCAGACGCGGGACGGTGAACACCACGATCAGGCCCGTGACCAGGCCGACGACGTACAGCACCAGCGTCACGCCGACCACGTCGAGGAAGAAGCTCGCGTTGCCCAGCTGCAGGTGCCCGCTGCCAAGATAGGACGGCAGGAGCGCCGCCAGCCCGAGGACGGCGGCTGGTACCACCAGGACGAGCCGGTTGAAGAGCTGGAGCAGGCTGAAAATGACTCGCCGGCGGGTGCTGCAGGTCATGGCCGGGACCCGCCGGTAGTCGGTGTTGGTGCGCGCCGCGGGCGATCCGTGCCAGGTTTGTCCATCAGGTACGGCCTGCCCCGTCTGCAGCGACGAGCTGTGTCCGAGCTGGGTGTCGTTTCCCATCGAAGTGCCGATGTCGAGGGTGGTTTTCTCCGACACCAGGACATTGTTGCCCAGCGTCACCGGTCCGGTCTCAATCACGCCCGATTGTGCCCGGTAGCAGAGGAACGAGGAGTTTTTCTGGATGACAGTGTTGTCGCCGACCGTAAACAGGTCCGGGCAGGCCGGCACCTTCCGGGAGAGGATCACCACCCCCTTGCCGATCTTTGCCCCAAGGAGCCGCAGGTACAGCACATAGAGAGGCGAGCCCACGAACAGCACCAGGGGATTAGCGCGGGTCAGGGTCTTCACTGCCCAGAACCGCAGGTAGCCCGGACTCCAGATTCGGATCTGCTCCGGCTTCCACCGCCCCACCAGGACCCACTTGACGAGGATCGGTGTCACGGACAGGACGAGGAATGTGGCGGCGCCGAAACCGATGGACCGCAACCACATGTCAAACAGGTTGGTTCCTCCGGACGTCCATTGGTAGCCGACAATCAGCAGGCCGGCCGCATACGTGGTGTACCCCAGAAATATCAGCAGCTGGACTACTCCGCACATGACGAACTGGAAAGTGCTCGGCGGCGGCACCGGTTTGGGGGCCGCCGGACCGTCCTCGGGCGTCGAATGGGCCAGTGCCGACTCGAGTTGCCTGGTCTGAAGAGCCTGGAGGTACGCGGCGAGCTGGCGGACCGTGGGGTTTTCGTAGATGTCCTGCATCGCCGCCGACGGCAGGTCCGTGTCCTTCCGGACGCGGGCGCAGAAGTGCGCCATCAGCAGGGAGTCGGCGCCCAGGTCGTTGAAAAAGTGCGCATCGACGGACACTTTCTCGAGCCCCAGCACTGTGCCGAGCTGCCCGGCCAGGGCTTCCTCAGCGTCGTTTGTCGGGGCGGTGTAGGACCCGGCGGCAGCCAGGCTGAGCCTGCGCGCCGGCCGGGGCAGCAGCTTCCGGTCCACCTTGCCGCTGGGCATCATGGGAATGGCGTCCAGCTCCTCGAAGTATGCCGGAACCATGTAGCCGGGCAACCTGGTGCGCAGCATCCGGTGGAGGTCCTGGGCATCAATGCTCTCGATGTCCTGGCGGAGGGTGTAATACGCGGCCAGTTCCACCACTCCCGGCTCGGGTTCGAAGGTCTGAACAACCCCCTGCGCGATTCCGGGCAGCTGCAGGAGGCAGGATTCGATTTCAGTCAGCTCGATCCGGTACCCGCGGATCTTGACCTGCGTGTCGATCCGGCCGAAGTACTCCAGTTCCCCGCGGTCATTGATCCTGCCCAGGTCTCCTGTGCGGTAGATCCGCCCGGAGGGATTGTTGTCGATCCCGAGGAAATCCGGGACAAAGGCCCGCTCCGTCAGGTCCTGCCGGTTCACGTAGCCCCGTGCCAGGCCCACTCCGGCAAGGCCTATTTCCCCGGATTCACCGTGGGGCAACGCACGGCACCCATCGGGGTCGAGGATGACCGCCGAATACGTGGGAAGCGGCACGCCCAGTGAGACGGGTCCGTCCGGATCCAGCAGGGCCCAGGTCGCGGTAACCGTCGCCTCGGTCGGCCCGTAGACGTTCAGGAAGCGCCGGTCCGGGCGGTGCCAGCGCGTGACCAGGTCCTTCGGGCATGCCTCGCCGGAGACCAGCAGGAACCTGAGGCCGGGCAGGTCCTCGTCGATGGTCGCCAGCAGCGTCGGAACACAGCAAAGGGCCGAAATCTTATGTTCGGTCAGGTACTCGG
The DNA here is from genome assembly GCF_056395825.1 of Arthrobacter sp. 05T47. Lineage (NCBI taxonomy): Bacteria > Bacillati > Actinomycetota > Actinomycetes > Micrococcales > Micrococcaceae > Arthrobacter > Arthrobacter sp. 05T47. The sequence continues at coordinate 20,081 of NZ_JBFTKG010000010.1, forward strand.
CGAGGTCGGCGCCAAGCAGGTTGGGCCCCTTTGGCTTGGGCACCAGGGTGGCTCCGGCCATCCACGAGACCCAGATTTCCTCGACCGAAAAATCGAACGCGATGGTCATGCCCTGGTACACGCGATCCGTTGCCTGGATGCCGTAGTGCGCGGCGGCGACCCGGACGAAGTTGCAGATGCTGGCATGTTCCACGGCGACGCCCTTGGGCCTGCCGGTAGAACCCGAGGTGTAGATGATGTAGGCCAGTTCGTCTTGGGTTCCGCCCATGTCCGTATGGTCCAGCCGCGAAGAGTCCTTGGCATCGACTTGGTCCCGCACACCATCAAGGCACACGGTGACGGCGGCCACCTCAGGCAGCAGATCCCGCAAATGCGACAGGGACAGGACCATGGTGGCATCGGCGTCTTCGACAATGTACTTGAGCCGGTCAGGAGGGAATCCCGGATCCAGGGGAACATAGGCGGCGCGGATCTTCAACACGGCGAGCATCGCCACGTAGGCCCGCCACGGCTGGTCAAACAGCAGTGCAATGCGGTCGCCGGGCCGGGCGCCGCACAGCAGCAGATGTCGCGCGAGCTGATTAGCCCGCTCGTCCAGCTGGGCATACGTCAAGACGATGGTGCCCGCATCGACGGCGACCTGCGTACCGAGCCCCTCGTCCCGCAAGAGGTCACAGCGATCCTCGAACAGCTGGTCCAGCCGTTCGCCCCGATGCCAGCGGGCCGTCTGATCCGGCGCGGCCGAAGTCAGGATTGTTCCCCCCGTCGAGCCGCCGTTCAGCGACATTTTGCCACGCAGCTCCGGCGGGAGGGTGGGGCCGCTGCCGGTCCTCGCGCTTTTGCCCATCGTTTCGCTCCTTCGCTTTACGTCACGTGCCATGGTTCTGCCACCCTGCGGGGCAGGGGTCATATCCCTGCCAGAGATCGCAGTCCGTTTGCCGGCCGGGGGTAAACAGCGGGCGCGAGGTTGTCGTAATGACCCGTTCCGGCGTGTTCCTCCGCCGGGGCCATGCCGAACGCCAGCCGGACGGCCCGCTCGGCATCGGCGAGCCGGTCGGCTTGTGTGATGGCCCCAACGGACGTCTCGGAGATGTCCACGAGATCGAGGTCCACATCGGCGTCGGACAGGGCCTTGAGGAATGTGCAGAAGATTTCCGGTGACGACCGCATGCCCAGGCCTGTGACGGACACCCTGCCCACCTGGCCGTCGTGCTGCAGGCCGCGGAATCCGATGGTTGCCTTTTCGGCATGCAGCACGGCCAGCGCGGAATTTGCCTGGGCAGCAGGAACGATCAGGGCAACGTTGGAGCGGCTTGAGCCCGGGCTGGCCGTGTTGTGGACAATCTTCTGGACGTGCGCCCCGGACCGCGACAGCACACTGAGGATGCGCGCCATGCTGCCCGGTTCGTCCGGAATTCCAACGACGGTGATTTTCGAGGCCGAGTTGACTCCGGCTACTCCGGTCACCTCGGGCTGCTCCCGCGCGGGCTGGTGCACTGGATGGCGGTCGAGGCCAGGCAGGATCAGCGTCCCAGGGTCCGGCACGAACGAGGACCTGACGTGGATCGGGATACCGAACCGGCGGGCGTATTCAACACACCTCAGATGCAGCACCTTGGACCCGGAGGCCGCGAACTCCAGCATTTCCTCGCTCGAGAGGACTTCGATCTTTCGGGCTGTCGGGACGACGCGGGGATCCGCGGTGTAGACGCCGTCGACGTCCGTGTAGATTTCGCAAATATCTGCCCCAAGTGCTGCTGCCAGCGCGACGGCGGTGAGATCGGAGCCGCCGCGACCGAGTGTGGTCACCTTGTTCCGTTTCTTCGTTCTGCCCTGGAATCCTGCAACGATGGGGACTTCGCCGTGGGCCAAGCTAGTGCGGACGCGGTCCGGCCTGACATCAGTGATGTGTGCCTTGCCATGGATGTTGTCGGTAATGAGGCCGGCCGCACTGCCGGTGAATGTGCGCGGCACCTGGCCAAGATCCGCGAGCGCGATCGCCAGCAGGGCCGAGGACACAAGTTCGCCGATGCTCAGGAGGGCATCGAGGTCACCAGGAAGCGGCCGGGCGGAAACCTCGGCGGCTAGGTCGCAGAGTTCGTCAGTGGTGTCCCCCATGGCGGACACTACCGCCACGACCCGGTATCCGTTGGCCCGCGTTTTGGCTATGCGTTCAGCTGCACGGAGGATGCCCGCGGCATCAGCCAGGGACGAACCACCAAATTTTTGTACGATGACGCTACCCGGGCGAATCGCCGGGTCGATTTCAACTAGATCACCCTCATAAACCGCTATTGCTTTGCGGGTACCCATTTCTCTCCCCGAAATCTGCTTCGATTTTTGCGAGCGGTACTCCCCCTATGAGCCCCCTACAGCTAATGCCTAAACAGTTGATCCCAAGACCACCGGCTCTCCGGTCACTGAGACCGCCGCGGCAGCGAGAATATCGAGCCCCTTCTGCAGATCCGCAGGACTGATAGTCAGCGCCGGCATCGCTTTGACGACCTCGCCTTCCGGTCCCGACGTTTCCACGAGCAGGCCACGGGCGAACGATTCGGCCGCGATCTTCTCCGCCGTCGCAGGGTTGGGGTAAAAGACTCCCGCGAGCAGTCCCCGTCCACGGACGGTGGCGCCTTCGACGGCTGCCGCGATCTGTCCGAGGCCTTCGTGCAGCTGCGCAATGAGTCCCGCGACGTTTGATTGGAAGCTGCCGTCCTGCCAGTAGTGTTCCAGGGCGGCTGCCCCCGTGACGAACGCCGGGTTGTGCCCACGGAATGTTCCGTTGTGCTCGCCAGGCTTCCAGATGTCCAACTCGGGTTTGAACAATGTCAGTGCCAAAGGCAGTCCAAAGCCAGAGATGGACTTGGACAGGCAGACGATATCCGGAGTAATGGCCGCCTCCTCAAAACTGAAGAAGGTTCCAGTCCGTCCGCATCCTGCTTGCACATCGTCAACGATCAGCAGGATCTCGTGCTGGCGGCACAGCTCCGCAAGGCCCCGCAACCAGGATGCCCGGGCGGCCCGGAGCCCGCCCTCGCCCTGGACGGTTTCCACGATCACCGCGGCGGGTTTGTCGAGTCCTGAGCCCCTGTCCTCCAGGGCTTGCCGGAGCCACAGAAAGTCCGGCACTTGACCGCCGAAAAATCCGTCGTAGGGCATGCTCGAGGTATTCGTTAGCGGAACGCCGGCTCCCTGCCGTTTCATTGAATTGCCGGTAACCGACAATGAGCCAAGGGTCATTCCGTGGAATGCATTCGTGAAGCTCAGGACATGCTGCCTGCCGGTGACTTTACGGGCGAGCTTCAGGGCCGCCTCTACGGAGTTCGTTCCCGTTGGGCCGGGGAACATGACTTTGTAGTCCAGGTTCCGGGGCTTGAGGATCAACTCCTGGAATGTTTCCAGGAACCGCCGCTTGGCAGGCGTCTTCATGTCGAGTGAATGAATGATTGAGCCGGAGAGAAGATAGTCCACCAGCGGCTGCAACAGCACCGGGTTGTTGTGTCCGTAGTTCAGTGCTCCGGCGCCGGAAAAGAAGTCCAGATATTCTCTGCCGTCCTCGCTGTACAGGCTACTGCCAGCCGCTCGCTCAAACACCGTGTCCCAACTGCGACAATAGGTGCGAACCTCAGACTCCAAGCTTTCAAAGATATCCATCTGTCAATGTCCCCCGCACTTCCGACTGGCGAAGTTTCCCAAGTGTAAACACCGCTCGGGCTTTCCTGATTACGGGCATGGAAAGGAGACAGCGCAACTTCCGTGGCGCGCTGGGTTTTTCTTTCGCGGGGCCCGTATTTGGTCACGTATCGACGTTGCCTATACGTGAACTGGGCAGATCAGCTGGGTCTGCCCGTACGCTTATCGGTTCTTATCTTATTCTCAGGAAACTTACGGCACCTCAGTAGCCGGTACCTGTTTTTTCCGCCCAAAAGGCGGTCAAACTACCCGATTCTCCGGAGAGCCTGTGGTAATCGCGATCCCGGGTACTTAGAAGAAGCCGACGGCACTCGACAATCCGTGGACGTGCTGCCGGCATACCGGCGCCGGTACTCGACGTCGGTACTCTATGTCATGGATTTTCAGTGCACGGAACAGGCTAGCGGGAGCCGGCGGGGAGGGGCGCACCGGCGGCCGTGGCCGGGTCGGAGAATGCCAGCCGCGGCACCAGTACCAGTGCGGCGGCCGCGGCCAGCCCGGTCACCCCGCAGATGGTCCATACCGTGAGGTACCCGGCGAGCGGCGCCGCGGTCTGCACGGAGTCCCCCGGTCCGGCCCCGGCGTCGGCGAGGACGTGGCTGAGCAGGGCGATGCCGAACACCGCGGAGGCAAAGGCCCCGCCGATGGTTTTGGTGGTGTTGGTCAGGCCAGTGGCCATGGCGGTGCGGTTGAGGGGCGCGGCCGCGGCGGCCGCCGAGGGCAGCGCCGCGACGAGTGCCCCGGAGCCGACGCCGGCGACCGCCATGTTCGCCAGCGCCTCGGCGAGGCTGCCATGGAACGGCAGGAACAGCAGATAGCCCAGCCCCACGAGTGCGGCGGCGCCCACGAGCGTCCAGCGTGGCGTGAGCCGGCGTGTGATCACCGGGTACAGGAGTGCGCCCACGAGCAGTGCCAGCACGTACACGCCGATGATGATGGAGACCTGCCCGGCGCGCAGCCCTAGGCCGTAGCCGTGTAGCGCGGGGTCGGTCCTGGCGAAGGTGGACAACGGAGCCTGTGCGCCCAGGACCGAGACGCCAAACAGCCCGGCGGTCAGCTGGACCGGCCACATGGACTTGCCCCGCAGCATCCGGATGTCCACGAGGGGATCTGCCGTGCGCAGCTCGAACCGCGCAAACGGGATGAACACCAGGATCCCTGCCGCCACCAGCGCCCACGGCCACCACGTGCCGGGTCCGTTGAGGCGCATAAACGTCAAGCCAGAGGTGATGAGCAGGAGCCCGAGCGCGAGCAGGGTGAACCCGCGGGTGTCCACGCGGCCACCGCTGCGCTCACGGGACTCCGGCACGCCGAACCGGATGGCGAACCAGCACGCGGATACGGCAACCGCCGGAACCAGGAGCACCAGCTGCAGCTGCCCGGCGAACACTTCCACGAGCGCGCCGGCCGCGAGTGCCCCGGCGATGACACCGGCCTCCAGTGCCCCGACCAGAACACCGGCCGCCCGCCGGGTCCGGGCGGCGCCGTCGGGTAGCTGATGGACGCGGCTGAAGATCAGCGCGATTTCCAGCGGCAGCCAGACCACGTAGAAGCCCTGGACCGCCCACGCGGCCAGGAACGTCCAAAAGTCCGGGGCGAGCGCGACGCCCCAGGAGGCCGCGGCGGTGACCAGGGTTGAGACCAGCAGGATCTTCCGGTGCCCGTACATGTCTCCCAGCTTGGCCAGCACCGGCACGGCCAGGGCACTGACCATGAGCTGGGCGGCTTCGAACCAGTTGACGTCGGCGTCGTGAATCCCCAGGTGCCGGGCGATGTCGGTGAGGATGGGCGTGTAGTAGCCCTGCAGGATTCCGCTCGTGAGCTCTACCAGACACAGAAAAGCTACGACACGTCGCAAGGGAGGCCTTCCGGGCGGGCAGGCACCTCATGGCCAGCCGATTGATTGCATCCTAGGCCCCTGCTCCGGCGCGGGTGGCAAACCCGGCCGGAAGTGCCGGGAATATTCGGCCGTGTCGGATGTTATAGCCATCGATACATGCAAATGCATGTAAATCGGGTATAGTGAAAAGCAGTTCCCGGATCAGACCGGCCACGGAAAGGCACATCATGCAGATCGGCGTCTTCAGCGTCAGCGACATCACCACCGACCCCACCACGGGCCGCACCCCCACGGAGCACGAACGCATCAAAGCCTCCGTGGCGATCGCCAAGAAGGTCGAAGAGATCGGCATGGATGTCTATGCCCTCGGCGAGCACCACAACCGGCCGTTCTTCTCCTCCTCCCCCACCACCACGCTCGCGTACATCGCCGCCCAGACCGAGCGGATCATCCTGTCCACGGCCACCACGCTGATCACCACCAATGACCCGGTGAAGATCGCGGAGGACTTTGCGATGCTCCAGCACCTCGCGGACGGACGCGTGGACCTGGTGCTGGGCCGCGGCAACACCGCCCCCGTCTACCCCTGGTTCGGCAAGAACATCCAGGACGGGATCGAGCTCGCGATCGAGAACTACTCCCTGCTGCGCCGCCTCTGGGACGAGGACACCGTCAACTGGTCCGGCAAGCACCGCACCCCGCTGCAGAACTTCACCTCCACGCCCCGCCCGCTCGACGGCGTCGCCCCCTTCGTGTGGCACGGCTCCATCCGCACGCCGCAGATCGCCGAGGTGGCGGCCTACTACGGCGACGGCTTCTTCGCGAACAACATCTTCTGGCCCAAGGAGCACTACCAGCAGCTGATCGGCCTCTACCGCGAACGCTACGAGCACTACGGCCACGGCAAGGCGGACCAGGCCATCGTGGGCCTCGGCGGCCAGTTCTTCATGCGGAAGAACTCCCAGGACGCGGTCAAGGAGTTCCGCCCCTACTTCGACAACGCCCCGGTCTACGGCCACGGACCGTCCCTGGAGGACTTCACGTCCCAGACCCCGCTGACCGTCGGCAGCCCGCAGGAAGTGATCGAGAAGACCCTGACGTTCCGGGAGTACTTCGGCGACTACCAGCGCCAGCTCTTCCTGATCGACCACGCCGGCCTGCCGCTGAAGACCGTCCTGGAACAGCTGGACCTCTTCGGCGAAGAGGTCCTGCCGGTGCTGCGCAAGGAATATGCCGCGCTCAAGCCCGCACATGTCCCGGAACCGCCGACGCACGCCGGCCGGGTGGCCGCCGCTATGGCCGCCGGCACCGCGGACGCCGCCGCAGAGTCCACCAGCCAGGACGCGTGATGTCCGCCAAGACCTCGGAATCGCCGGTGCGCCTGGCCGCAGAAACCTGGGAATCCCTGTTCCGGGCCCAGGTGGCGGTGATGCGCAAGCTGCAGGCGGCGCCGGCCTTCAAGGCCCTGGCGCTCAATGAATACGACGTCCTTTTCACGCTCTCCCGGTGCCCCTCCGGGTGGCTGCGCCTGAACGAGCTCAACGACAACGTCCTGCTGAGCCAGTCCAGCCTGAGCCGGCTGGTGGAGCGGCTCGAAAAGCGCGGGCTCCTGGAACGGACACCGGCCCCCGACGACGGCCGCGGGATCCTCATCCGGCTCACCGACGCCGGGCGGGACCTGCAGAAACAGATCGGCCGGGAACACGTCCGCGACATCGCCGCGCTCGTGGGCCCGGCCCTCACCGCCGCCGAACAGCAGGAACTGCTGCGGCTGACCGAGAAACTCCGCGCCTCGGTCACCGTGCGCTGAGCGCGGGCCCAGGCCCGGCCGCCGGCAATCGCACGCAGGAGGCGGGCCGGACGGCGCTTAGTGGATGGCGACGAGCTCCGACGGGTCTTCGACCGGCAGCTCATCGACAACCGCGGTGACGCTCAGCTCCTGCAGGGAGAGGCTGCCGCCCACGGTGGACAGGAAGGCCGTGTCCGAGGAATCGCGCCCGGCCGTGATCCGCAGCATGCTCTCCCGCGGCGCCAGCCCGGTGGGATCGATGACGTGCCACGCGCCGTTGATGTGGGCCTCGGCCACGGCGTGGAAGTCCATCGGGGTCAGGCCGGGGGCGTAGACAGCGGCGAGCCGGGCCGGGACGTTCTTGGAACGCAGGAGGGCAATGGCGAGGTGGGCGAAATCCCGGCAGACGCCGCGGCGGTGCAGCAGCGTTTCGACGGCGCCATCAGTCCCGCGCGAGGATCCGCTGACGTAGCGCAGTTCGCCGAAGACCCAGTTGCGGACAGCATGGAGAAGCTCTTCGCCCTGGAGTCCCCCGAATTCGGCATAGGCGGTGGGCAGGAGCCGGTCCGACTCGGCGTAACGGCTGGGCCGGACGTAGCGGATCAGTTCCATGAGCCCCGGTTCCTCGGGCACGGCGAAGCCAGTGACGGTGGCCGAGTATTCGACCAGCACGTCGGTGGGTTCGGCGAATTCCATGTAGTGGAAGCGCCCGCCGTGATGGTCCGTGAGTTCGGTCAGCGGCACGTCCTGGCCATCCGCGGTCACCGTGAGCGACTCCTCCAGGGAGTCGTAGCCGGCGTTCCGGGCCACTGCCACGGCCATCGCCACCTTCGTCTCGGCAACGGTCTTGAAGGCCAGGCGGGCGGCTACGGCGCGTTCCATTAATCTCCGGGGATGTGAGGTGGGGGGCAGATGGGAAGTCGCCGTCAACGGCCCGGGGATGTGCGGGCGGGCGGGACTAGTTTTTGATCTCCAGAGACATTAGCATCCGCTGGACGTTGGCGAATTCGGAACCCTCGTTGACGTACTTAGCCGCCTGGTCCAGAGTGTCGAACGCCTTGGCGGGGGCGACCTTCTGGTCCGGGGCCAGCGTCTTGAGCACTGTCAGGTCCCCAAACGAATAGTCCCCCTTGCCTGCCGGGCCACGGACCACATTGTGCAGCGCGCAGCTCTTGCCGCCGGAGCCGCCCACCACATTGGTGATGCCATAGGAGCCGAAGTACCTGTAGCCCTGGATGACCCGGAACACCACGTGGGGTTCGATGGTCCCCTCGCCGCCGGCGTGCGGCAGGTCAACGGGAACGCTGCTGACCACGACGTAGTCCCGTGCGGCGCCGTCGGGGCAGGCCGGGGCACCCTGCGGGGAAAGGCCGGTCTGCAGGGTGGCCACGTACCCGCCGTCGGCGTCCTTGACGGTGATCTTCAGCGCGCCGGGAAGCGTGCCCGGATCGGGAGCGACGGACTGGACAATCCAGTCCTGCGGCACCTCAAAACTGACGGTCTTGGCCGGATCGGTAAACACTTTCCAGCCCGCGGCCGTCGCACCTGCACTGGATCCCGGGGCGGCAGAAGCGCTGCCAGAAGCGCTGCCCGACGGTCCCGGCGTCGGCCCGTCAGTCGACGTCGCGCTTCCCGCCGTACTGGGTGTGGCACTGTCCGCCGGGCTGCTCCCGGCAGTCCAGACCGGCGTCCCCTTGCCGTCGCTGCTGCAGCCCGCCAGGGCCGCTCCCGCGACCGCGAGCGCCAGGCCGGTGCGAAGCACAGCGCCCCGGACCCTGGCGGGGCCTGATCCTCTGGAGAGGGACATCCCAGTCATGGTGCCAGCGTAGCCGGGGCGCCGGCCGGCTCAGAGTTCCCGCATCAGTGTTTCGTAGAAGCGGACGCCTTGCTCCAGCGTGTCCAGGGAAATTTTCTCGTCAAAGGCGTGGATCGAGCCGCGGGCCGGGACGTCCATGAAGAACGGCGCGAAGCGGTACACGTTGCCGCAGATCCCGGTGAAGCGGCGTGAGTCGGTGCCGCCCATCATGATGTAGGGAGTGATGATCGCCTCGGGGTAGATCTGTCCGATGCACCCTGCCAGCAGTTCCCACTGGGGCCCGGATGACGGGGAAACCGGGGAGGGGTCGTTGCCCTCCACGACCCGCAGCTCAACCTTCGGATCGCGGATGATTTTCCGTAGCCGTGCCACGGTGCCCTCGACGGTTTCTCCCACCGCCACCCTGATGTTCGCGTTCGCCTTGGCCGTGGCGGCGAGGACGTTCGCCCCGGAACTGCCTTCGAGCGTGGTGATGGCGACGGTGGTTCGGGTCATCGCATTGGTCTCGTTGCCGAGCCGCGCGAACAGCCAGGTGATCGGTTTCCTGAGCAGGACCACCTGGGCGAACACGGCACGAAGCGGCGCCGGCGTGTGCGGGCCGAAGCGGCGCAGCATCTCCGCGGTCACGTCCGGCAGGGATTGCGGGAACGGGCTGCGCTCGATCCGGGTGATGGCGCGGGCCAGCCGCGCCGTCGCGCCCATCCGCGGCGGCGTGGAGGCGTGTCCGCCCGGGTCCCGGGTCAGCAGCTCCACGTCAAGGATTCCCTTTTCGGCCACGCCGACGACGGCGGCGGCCCGGCTCACTCCCGGGAAGGCGCCGCCCGCGACAGCGCCGCCCTCGTCCAGCACGAGCCAGGGCTCCACGCCACGGCCGGCCAGCAGATCTGCGGCAGCTGCCGCGCTGTCCCCGGCCGTCTCCTCGTTGTTGCCGAACGAGAAGTAGAGGTCATGCGCCGGCGCATACCCTGTCCGGAGCAGGCTCTCGGCCGCTTCCAGGATGGCCACGAGCTGGCCTTTGTCATCGAGCGTTCCGCGGCCCCACAGGAAGGTCCCGTCGTTGTGGCCGGAGAACGGCGCATGCGTCCACTCCCCCGGGTCGCCGGCCGGGACGACGTCGTAGTGCGCCATCAGCACGGACGGGCGCGCCGGCGCCGCCGGGTCCTCCGCTGGGTCTTCCGCTAGGGCGCGGCCGGGCCAGCGGTACAGGAGGGCGTGCCCGTTGACCCGCTCCACTTCGAGGGCAGCATGGACCGCCGGATACAGCCGGGGCAGTGCAGCGATGAAGGCCTCGAACTCCGCGGTTGCCTCCTCCCCGGTCCGGATGGAGACGGTCCGGTACGTCACCAGTTCCGCCAGCGAGGCCGCCGCGCGCCGGCTCCTGCCCTGGGTGTCGCTGCTGCTGGATGGTGTTTCGCCTGTGCTTTTGAGGGCATTGCCGCGGACGGTGTTCTGCAGGGGGTTGCGCATGGGCGAAAGTCTACGGCTGGACGTCCCGGCCGAACGGATTATCCGGCGCGCGGGTCCTGCCCCGGAATCCCGGGCAAAATTTCAGTCCCGGGAAAGCGGATACGCTGGGGGCATGGCCGAACAGCACTTTGACGGAACGCATCTTGGTGACCAGGGTGACGTGGCAGGCATGTCGGCGCTCGATATCGCGGACTGGCGGCTGCGGACCTTTGCCCTCTATGCCACCACGCGCAAGATCGCCGCGGACAGCCCTGCGGAAGCCCACTCCTACTGGCGCCAGGAGCGGGACCGCATGTTCGGCACCCACCCGGCTTCCGCGCTGACTCCCGAGGCCAAGGCCAGCTTCGGCGGCCTAAAGACAGCGGACTACGATCCGATCTACCGTTTCCACGTCCCGCTGACCCTCGAGGGTGCCGGCCGGGAGATGAATGTGGAGACCGGGACGGACGGCCTGGTCCGCTTCGTAAGGCTGGGAACCTTCGACTTGCCCGAAATGGGGCAGCTCGCGGTCTGGAAGCTCAGGGGCTACGGCGGCGGCATCTTCGTGCCGTTCCGCGACGCCACCGCCGGCCAGCCAGGCGGCAGCTACGGCGCCGGACGCTACCTCCTGGACACCATCAAGGGGGCCTTCCACGGCGTGCGCGGCTCCGGTCCCCAGGCCGAATTCGTCCTGGACTTCAATTTCGCCTACAACCCCTCCTGCGCCTACAACGAAGCTTGGGCATGTCCCCTTGCGGGTCCGGCCAACCGGCTGGCCGTGGAGATCCCCGTGGGCGAGCTGTACTGAGCGGATGGAGTCCCAGCTCGAACAGCAGGCTCCTGCTCCCGCCGTCGTCCGCGGGCAGAACGCCAAACGCTACCGGGGAGTCCTCCGCTACCCCGTGGTCCGGCAACTCATCCGGTTCACCGGCGTCGGGATTGTCTGCACGCTGACTTCCCTGGCCCTGTACGCCCTGTCCCGGCCGTGGCTCGGGGCCCAGCCGGCCAACGCGGCGGCCCTGATCCTGACGTCGTTCATGAATACCGCCCTCAACCGGCGACTAACGTTCAAGATCACCGAACGCCGCCGGATGAAGCGGGACCACCTTAACGGCCTGATTGTGATCCTGGTGGCGCTGCTGATCACCGGCGGCAGCCTGGCCATCCTGCACTGGGTCAACCCGGATGCCACTGTCGCCGAGGAGCTGTGGACCACCACCCTCTCCGGCTTCGCCGCCACCGCCGTGCGGTTCACGATGCTGCGGCACTGGATCTTCCGGCGCGCCCGCCACCGCTAGCTCCGGTTGATCCCCCGGTTGAGCTATCAGTTGAGGCGGCCATAGTTGCCCGATAAGGACATCTGTTGACAGATCAACTGGTGGGGGTGCCGAGGGAGCGGACGCTGCCGACGGCGGTGCGGACCGCGGCCGCCGCCTCCTGCAGCTCCGCTGCGGTGATGGTCGAATCAAAGCTGAACCGCACGGCCGTCTGGGCGGTCTCGGGCTCGACGCCCATGGCCAGCAGCACGGGTGACGGCGCGTCCGAGCCGGCCGCGCACGCGGAGCCGCTCGAGCAGATGACTCCCTGGCGTTCGAGTTCCAGCAGCACTGACTCGCCGCTGGTGCCCGGGAAACAGAAGGACGCCACCGAGGGCAGCCGCTCGGTGGGGTGGCCGGTGAGGATCGCGCCGGGAACACCGGCAAGGACGGCGTCAATAAACCCGTCCCGCAGTGCCGAGACGTGCAGTGCCGCGTCCGTTTCCCGGGGCAGGGCCAGGGCCGTCGCCAGCGCCACGGCTCCGGCGACGTTTTCGGTGCCCGAGCGGCGGCCGCGCTCCTGGCCGCCGCCGTGGACCAGCGGTTCAACCAGGACCCGGCCGCGCACAAACAACGCGCCGTTGCCTTTGGGCGCCCCCAGCTTGTGGCCGGAGATGCTCAGCGCATCCACGCCCAGCGCGGCAGTGTCCAGCGGCAGCCAGCCGGCGGCCTGGACGGCGTCGGTATGGAACGGGATGCCCTGCGCGCGGGCCAGCGCGGCGAGCCGGGCGATGGGCTGGACCGTGCCCACCTCATTGTTGGCGTACATGATGCTCACCAGTGCTGTCTCCGGCCTAAGGACCGCGGCGAGGGCTTCCTCAGTGACGCGGCCGTAGCGGTCCACGGGGACCACATCGACAGCGAAGCCGTGCACCCGTTCGAGATACCGCGCCGATTCCTCCACGGCCGGGTGCTCGACGGCGCTGATCACCACGCGGTCCAGCCTCGGGTCGGCGGCCCGGCGGGCCAGGGCAATGCCCTTGACGGCCAGGTTGTCCGCTTCGGTGCCACCGGAGGTGAAGGTGACCTCGCCCGGGCGGCAGCCGAGGGCCTTGGCCGTCGCCGCCCGGGCCCCGGCGAGTGCCGAGGCCGCGGCATCGCCGAGGGAGTGGTGGCTCGAGGGGTTGCCGAACTCCCCCGTGAGGTAGGGCCACATGGCTTCAAGCACCTCGCGGCGGACCGGGGTGGTGGCGGCGGCGTCCAGGAAGATCATGGTGGTTTTCAGCCGGCTGTCTGGTCCGGGCCGGGGACGGGCTCGAGGTCGGGCTCAACGTCCAACTCAATGTCGAGCCCGAGGTCCAGGGCGGTGACGCTGTGGGTCAGGGCCCCGATCGAGATGACGTCCACGCCTGTGGCCGCGATGTCCGCCACGGTGGCGAGGTTGACGTTGCCGCTGGCCTCAACACGGGCCCGGCCGCCCACCAGCTTGACGCCGGCGGCCAGCTCGGCCAAGGAGAAGTTGTCCAGCATGATGGTGTCCACCCCGGCCGCCAGGACGGGCTCGATCTGCTCCATGGTGTCCACCTCGACCTCGAAGTGTGTCGTGTGCCCAAGCTGGGCCTTGGCTGCGCGCAGCACCGAGGTCAGCTTGGCCGGGTCACCCCCGGTGAGGACTGCCAGGTGGTTGTCCTTGGCCAGGACGGCGTCGGAGAGGCTGAAGCGGTGGTTCGCGCCGCCGCCGCAGCGCACGGCATAGCGTTCGAGCACCCGCAGTCCCGGCGTCGTCTTGCGGGTGTCGGTGATCCGGGCCCCGGTGCCGTCCACGAGCGCCACATACTCCGCAGTCCTGGTGGCGATGGCGCTCATCCGCTGGACCAGGTTCAGTCCGACGCGTTCGGCCAGCAGCACCGCGCGGGCGTTGCCGGTCACCCGGGCCAGGGCGGTTCCGGCGGTGAAGGCCTCGCCGTCGTTGACCAGCAGCTCGACGACGTCGCCCGGGTCAGTCAGCTTCATCGCCGCGGCGAACACTTCCCCACCGCTCAGCACGCCGGGAACCCGGGCATTGAGCACCGCCGTCGCCCGCGCCTGCGCGGGGATGAGCGTCTGCGAGGTGATGTCCCCGTAGGGGGCGTCCTCCTGGAGTGCCATTCGCAGGACAGCCAGGACGGCGGCCTCGGGCAGGCTCCCGGCGAGCGCCGCGGTAAGGGCGGGCACCGTTTCCGGAGCAGCAGTTGCGTGGGCAGTGGTGGTCACGAGGAAATCCTTTGCATGGAATGGGTGAGGGCTGGGGCGTGGTCCGCGTCTGCCCGGTAGTGCGCGCCGACTGAGTCCGTGCGCTGCCGGGCCGCCGCCACGAGAAGGCGGGCCGCGAGGAGCAGGTTCCGGTCCTCGTGGGCGGCCTGGTCCGCCGTGTCCGGTGCGCTCTCAGGGTGGACCTCGGCTGCCCAGGCGGCAAGCACGTGCTCCGCTTTCCGCAACTGCTCCCCGCTGCGGATTACGCCTGCGTCCGCAGTCATCAACCGCCGAAGAGCGTCGCGGCAAAACGGCCCGGGACCAATCTCAGTCCTCGAAACACCATCGGGCAAGCTGGCCGGGTGATATTCCCGGCCGGCACCCAGAGCTGCCTGCATGCCGTCGTTCGATGGCGTTCCGGAAGCGTGCGTCAAGGGGAGGCCGCCAGCGGCCGAGACAGCACGCGGAGGAACGGCGTCGGACGACGCCCCGGCCACCATCCAGCCCGTTTCGTCGGCGAGGAAGTCCTCGACCGCCCGGCGTCCGAAGACCAGCCCCTCCAGCAGCGAGTTGCTGGCCAGCCGATTTGCCCCCTGGGCACCGGTCCGGGCGACCTCACCGGCGGCGTACAGCCCGGGTACGGAGGTGCGGCCCGACAGGCCGGTGCACACGCCGCCCATCCAGTAATGGGCGGCCGGGGACACCGGGACCGGCTCTGCCGTCCAGTCGTAGCCGGCGGCCCGGGTGGCCGCGCTGATCGTGGGGAACCGCCGGGCCAGGAAGCTGGCGCCCCGGTCGGCCTCAATGCCGCGGGCGTCCAGGTATACGGGAGCGTCCGCGGGGGCCCCAGTGGCGGCCAGGTGCAGGGCGATGCTGCGGGAGACGACGTCGCGGGGGGCCAGTTCCGCGTCCGGGTGGTAGTCCGGCATGAAGCGGTACCCCGCTGAGTCCAGCAGTATGGCCCCCTCGCCACGGACGGCTTCGGAGATGAGCAGGGCCGGCGGGCCGCCCGGGACTTCCTCGGCGGCAAGCGTGGTGGGGTGGAACTGGAAGAACTCGAGGTCCTGCACCGCGGCGCCGGCGCGCCAGGCCAAGGCCAGCCCGTCGGCGGTGGCGACGGAGGGATTGCTGGTGCGGGCAAAGAGCCGGCCGGCGCCGCCGGTGGCGAGCAGGACGGCGTCGGCGGCCAACCGCTGGGGCCGGCCGCCGGCCAGGTAGGCCACGCCGGTGACCCGGGCCGGCGTCGGGGGCTCGCTGCCGGGCCGTGACAGAGACTCCGCCCCGGACAGGGATTCCGAGTGCACGTCGGGCTCCGTCAGGAGTTCGGTGACGAACGCGCTGGTCTCCACCCGGAGCCGGCCGCGGCCGGCACGATCCAGGACGGCGCGTTCCAGGACGGCTGCGACGAGCCCGCGCGAGATGCAGGCGCCCGTTGCGTCGCCGCCGGCGTGCAGGATGCGCGGCGCCGAATGCGCCGCCTCCAGGCCCAGGGCCGGTCCGCCGTCGGGACGCACGTCGAAATGCACGCCGTAGCGGCCCAGGCCGGCGATGTCCCGGACGGCTTCGGTGCACAGGACGCGGACCGCCTCGGCGTCGTTCAGCCCGGCACCGGCGGCGAGCGTGTCCGCGATGTGCGCTGCCACGGAATCTCCGGGAGCGGCATCCTCCGGGCCCAGGACGGCGGAGACGCCACCCTGGGCATAGAAAGTGTTGCTCTGCTCCAGTGTCCCCTTGCTCAGGAGGACCACCTCGATGTCACGGCCGCCGGCGGTGGCGGCGTCGGTGGCGAGCAGCGCGGCGTAGAGCCCCGCAACCCCGCTGCCGACAATCACAAGCCGCCTGGTCACGGCCGCGCCGCCAGCATGCGTTCAAGCGCCACACGTGCCGGGGCGGCGACGCCCTCGTCCACGGTGATTCGGTTGAGCACCTCGCCGCGGACCAGTGCCTCCAGGACCCAGGCAAGGTAGCCGGGGTGGATGCGGTACATGGTGGAGCAGGGGCAGATCACCGGGTCCAGGCAGAAGATGGTGTGCTGCGGGTATTCCGCGGCGAGCCGGTTCACCATGTTGATCTCGGTGCCGATCGCAAACGTGGTGGGTTCCGTGGCCGCGGCAATGGCCTTCTTGATGAAGTCGGTGGACCCGGCGGAATCGGCGGCGTCCACCACCTCCATAGGGCATTCCGGGTGCACGATCACCTGCACGCCGGGGAACTCGGCGCGGGCCTTCTCGATCTGGCCCACGTTGAAGCGCTTGTGGACCGAGCAGAAGCCGTGCCAGAGGATCACCCGGGAATCGAGCAGTGTCTGTTCGTCGTTGCCGCCGAGGTCCTTGCGCGGGTTCCACATCGGCATCTGCTCCAGCGGCACGCCCATGGCCTTGGCGGTATTGCGGCCCAGGTGCTGGTCCGGGAAGAACAGCACCCGCTGGCCGCGCTCAAACGCCCACTCCAGCACCGTCGCGGCGTTCGAGGACGTGCAGACGATCCCGCCGTGCTCGCCGCAGAAGCCCTTCAGGGCTGCGGAGGAGTTCATGTAGGTGACCGGGATGACCGGGACCCGGCCGTCGGCGTCGGGCTCCGTGCCGAAAACTTCCTCAAGCTGTTCCCAGCACTCGGTGACCGAGTCGATGTCCGCCATGTCCGCCATGGAGCAGCCCGCGGCGAGGTTGGGCAGGATCACTGCCTGGTCCGGCCGGGACAGGATGTCCGCGGTCTCGGCCATGAAGTGCACGCCGCAGAAGATGATGGCTTCCGCGTCCGGCCGGGTCAGCGCCGCATTGGCGAGCTGGAAGGAATCGCCCACGAAGTCGGCATATTCGATTACTTCGTCGCGCTGGTAGAAGTGCCCCAGGACGACGGCGCGGTCCCCCAGCGTCGCTTTGGCGGCCCGGATCCGGGCGTCGAGCTCGGCATCGCTGGCCAGCTTGTACTCCTCCGGCAGCTGCCCCTGCCGCGGGGTCGAGACCGGCGCGACGTCGGCGGAGGAGGCGCCCGGTCCGTAGGCGGGCGTTCCGGCGAGGGCCTCGGCGAGGTCATAGTCCCAGGGCCCGCGGGCCAGCGCCGGGCTGCAGGTGGAGGCGGCTGCTGCAAGGCCCTTGGTGCTGGCGGTGGCCTGCTCGCGCGTGATCAGCTGGATTGCCGTGTTAACGCTGCTCATGGTGTGCTCCTGTTGTCTGGGTCAAGGCCTGGGCGGCCGGTAAAGCGGTAGAGGCGGGGCGGGCGGTGTTTACCGCCCTGCAGGTACTGATCGGTTTCTTCGATTTCCGGGGTGGCCTTGACCTGCCGGCGGAAGTTGGCGGGATCCAGTTCGCGGTCCAGGACGGCCTCGTAGACTTCGCGGACCTGGGCCAGGGTGAAGTACTCGCCCAGCAGGTGGTAGGCGATGGATCCGTAGGCCATCTTGTTGCGCAGCCGCCACAGGGCGTAGTCGACGATCGCGTTGTGGTCGAAGGCGAGCTCGCCGAGCCGGTCGGCGCGGAACCAGCGCACGTTCTCCGATTCGTCCGCGAGCGCTGCCTCCGTGGGCTGGACGAGGGCCCAGTACACAATGGAGACCACGCGCTGGGTGGGTGAGCGGTGCAGTCCGCCGAAGGCGTAGAGCTGTTCCAGGTAGTTCGGGTCCAGGCCCGTGGTCTCGCGCAGATTCCGCGACGCAGCGTCCTGGAGTGACTCGGAGTGCGTGAGCGGACCACCGGGCAGCGCCCAGAGGCCCTTGAACGGTTCGCGGATCCGGCGCACCAGCGGGATCCAGAGGGTGGGGCGCCCGGACTTCTCGCTGGGACGCAGCGCAAAGATCACGGTGGAGATGGCCAGCGACGGCGGAGCGGTCTGGCGCTCCGAGACGTTGGCTGCTGCGGTGTAAACGGTGATCCACCCGCCTTCTGAAGTCCCGGCCGGGTCCGCTGTGGACTGCCCGGACGTCTCCGGCCCGACCGCCGGATTAGTTATAGTCAGATTGACTAGAACTAATGATACGACGACGCTGGCCCAGCGCAAAATGTTTCAGGTCACATGCAGGAGAGCCGCTGGCGGGCCGGGGCCCCGGGCCGGGCATTCGGTCCGACCTTGTCCGCGGCTGCGGACAACGGTATTAATCGGGGCTATGGAAGCAGAAGACATGGACCTGGAGGGTGGGGCCGCAGCGGCAGCCAGGGCCCGTTACGCGGGAGCGGCGCAGGCATTCCTGGAGCTCGCCGGACAGATACCGGACCAGGCGTGGTCGCGGCAGGCACTGGGTGTATGGGATGTCCGGGCGCTGACCGGCCACACGAGCCGTGCCCTCACAACGGTGGAGACCTATCTCGCCACCCCGGCTACCGGGGAACTGCTGGCAGGTCCGGTCGAATACTTCCTAGCCGTCCGGGGCGCCACTTCGCCGGACGCGATCGCCCAGCGAGGAAAGGAAACCGGGACGGCCCTGGGCGAGGACCCGGCCTCCGCAGTGCGGGAGCTGGTCCAACGTGTCACAGCACTTCTCGGGAAGACGCCGGACGATGCCCTGGTGGCCACCCCAGCCGGGGCCATGCGGCTCATCGACTACCTGCCGACCCGGACCTTCGAACTGGCCGTACACACGCTGGACCTGGCACGCGCCCTGGGGCTCCCCCCGCCCGCCCTGTTGGCCCCGGCGGTCGCGGCCTCCCTGGAGCTCGCTGGCGCTATCGGATCCCGGTCGCCGTCCGCCGGCGAGCTGCTGCTCCTGGTCACCGGCCGGACCGGCCTGCCCGAGGGCCTGAGCGTTCTCTAGCCCCTTGCTGCGGCCGCGGCTTCCAGCAGCGGCAGGGTGCGCCCCTGGAAGTGGGTATTGAGGACGATCACCGAGGAGGACCGCAGGACCGTCCGGGTGGCGATCATGGCATCGAGGACACGCTGGAGATCCGAATTGGAGCGCGCGGCTATGCGGGCCATGAGGTCCGAACTCCCGGAGACGGTATGGATCTCAATCAGCTCGGGGATCCGCGCCAGGGCCTCCACGACGGCGTCATGCCCGAGGTCCTGGTTGATGGTCAGGGAACAAAAAGCCACCACCGGGTAGCCGAAGTGCGCCGGATCGGGTTGCGGCACCCACGAGCCGATCACACCGCCGTCCTGCATCCGGTCCAGCCGGGACTGGACAGTGGCTCGGGCCACCTTCAGCACCCGGGAGGCCTCCAGCACCGAGGCCCGGGGGGAATCCGTGAAAAATCGGACAATTTTTGCATCCAGCGGATCAACGTCCATGAATTTTTCCTTCCCAAGTGGCCCGGACCTGACAAACCGCTTCCGATGCCCCGATTCAGTGCGCAAACTGCCACCATATTCTCACGACGGCGGCGCCCCGGCGATCCGTGGGGCCGGCCCAAAGACGGTAAATTCAATAGGTCCCATAAGGACTCACAGATCCAGACCACACGAAGGTTCGCCATGACAACGAAGTCCACCGCGACGTCACCCACAACGCTCCCGGCCCCGGCCCTGGTCCTGGGCCACAGCATGAAGCCACGCCAGCTGACCATGATGGGATTGGGCAGTGCCATCGGCGCCGGCCTGTTCCTCGGCTCGGGGGCGGGAATCCAGGCCGCAGGGCCGGCCGTGTTGATCTCTTACCTCGTCGCCGGAACGCTCATCATCCTCGTCATGTGGGCCCTTGGTGAAATGGCGGCGGCCAACCCCAACAGCGGGGCCTTCTCGGTTTATGCGCAAAAGGCCATGGGACCGACGGCGGGCGCCACGGTCGGCTGGCTCTGGTGGCTGCAGCTCGTCGTCGTCATCGCAGCCGAGGCCCTCGGTGCCGCCGGGCTCCTCTTCACGGTGTGGCCGGTCATCCCCGTCTGGGCGCTGTCCCTGGTCTTCATGGTCCTCTTCACGGCCATCAACCTCGCCGGGGTGAAGAATTTCGGCGAGTTCGAGTTCTGGTTCGCCATCCTCAAGGTGGCCGCCATCGTGATCTTCCTGGCAATCGGCGCGGCCCTGCTGTTCGGCTGGCTGCCGGAGGTCCCCTCCCCCGGACTGAGCAACATCACCTCCGACTTCGCCCCCGCGGGCCTCGGCGGCATCGCCACCGCCCTGTTCGTCGTGATCTTCGCCTTCGGCGGGACCGAGATCGTCAGCGTGGCCGCCGCCGAGACCGAGAACCCGGAGCGCAGCGTCGCCCAGGCCATCCGCACCGTCGTCTGGCGGATCCTGGTCTTCTATATCGGCTCCGTGTTCGTCATCGCCGCCGTCCTTCCCGCCACATCCGAGGCGCTGAAGTCCCCGTTCGCGGGAGTCCTCGACGCCGCCCGCATCCCTGGCGCCGGCGCCGCGATCACGCTCGTCGCCGTCGTCGCCCTGCTCTCGGCCCTCAACGCAAACCTCTACGGCGCCTCCCGCATGGTGTTCTCGCTGTCCGAGCGTGGCGAGGCCCCGCGGTTCCTGTCCAAGCTGAACAAGTCCCGGGTCCCCGTGGTGGCTGTCGGCGTTTCGGTGGCCTTCGGCTTCATCGCCACCGTGCTCGAGTTGCTGTTCCCGGAGAAGATCCTGCCCGCCCTGTTCCAGCTGGTCGGCTCCACCTGCCTGGTGGTGTGGGGTACTGCCCTCGTGTCCCAGCTGATTCTGAGGCGCCGTGCGGACCGCGAGGGCACCGCGCTGCCGCTGCGGATGAAGGGGTTCCCCGGGCTGACGATTTTCGGGCTCGTGCTCCTGGCACTGATCTTCGCGGTCGGCTTCACCGGCGCGGAGAGCAGCAAGCAGCTGTTCAGCACGATGGCCCTGGTCGCCGGCATCGCCGCCGCCTGCTGGATCGGCGCCCGGCTCACCCGCAACCGCCGCGCAGGCGTAGAGGCCGACCAGCAGGCTCGCTAGACAAATTGCCAAGCTCGCCGGCGGTAGGGGCGGCATAACTGTGCAGTCTGGGCACCTCGTTCTAGGCTGATTGCACACTCTCCCGCCGGTGACTAGGGTCACAGGCATGGACACACTTCTCCCTGTGGCTTCCGGCGGCGAAGCCGGGCCCCTCACTGCCGACGAGCTCCGCGAGCTCTATACGCTGATGGTGGCCGTCCGCCACCTCGATACCTCTGCCATCGCCTGGCAGCGGCAGGGCATCATTCCCGGCTACGCCCCCGAGCTCGGCCAGGAAGCGGCCCAGGTGGGCAGCGGCTACGCCGTGGACACCACCCGTGACTTCGTCTTCCCCACCTACCGCGAGATGGGTGTCGCCCGGGCAATGGGCGTTGACATGGTGGCCTACATGTCCACCCACAAGGCCACGTGGCACGGCGGGCTGTACAACCCGATGGAATCCCGGCTTGCCCCGATCCAGGCGGTGGTGGCCGGGTCCGTCCTGCACGCCGTCGGCTGGGCCCACGGCCAGACGCTGGCCGGCACTGCCGACGGAGAGCTCGGCGTCGCCCTGACTTACTTCGGCGACGGCGCCTCCTCGCAGGGCGACGTGCACGAGGCGATGAACTTCGCCGCCGTCATGAAGGCGCCCGTGGTGTTCTTCGTCCAGAACAACGGCTGGGCCATCTCGGTCCCCACCGAACGCCAGGTGGCCGGCGGCTCCGTCGCCGCCCGCGCCGCCGGCTACGGGATCCCGGCGCTGCAGATCGACGGCGACGACGTCGTCGCGGTCCTCGAGGCGACCCGCCGCGCCTTCGCGCATGCCCGCGCCGGCGGCGGCCCGGTGCTGATCGAGGCGATGACCTACCGCCGCGGCCCGCACTCCACCTCCGATGATCCGGGCCGCTACCGATCCCTCGACGAGGAACGCGACGGCGCCGGCATCGACCCGCTGGAACGCCTCCGGCAGCGGCTGCTGGCCGACGGAATCGCGGACGAGGCGTTCTTTGCCGAGGTGCTGGCGGCGGCCAAGGCCGAAGAGGAGCAGATCCGCACCGGCATCCAGGCTCTGGGCTCCCGTCCCGGGACTGAAATGTTTGACCTGGTCTTCCAGGAAACCACCCCTGCCCTGCAGGCCCAGGCCGCCAACTGGCGTGAGGAGTCCGAACATGTCTAACTCGATCCTTGAAAGCGCAAGCGCTAGCAGCGAGAGCACTGCCGACAACACCGCCGAGAGCACTGCCAACAGCGCAGACGCACCGGCTTCCGCCATCGTGATGTCGATGCAGCAGGCGCTCAACCGTGCCCTCGACGAGGTCCTGGCAGAAAACCCCAAGGCCGTCATCTTCGGCGAGGACTGCGGCCGGCTCGGCGGCGTCTTCCGGATCACCGACGGGCTGCAGGCCAAGCACGGCGAACAGCGCGTCTTCGACACGCCCCTGGCGGAATCGGGCATCCTGGGCATGTCCGTGGGCCTGGCGATGGCCGGCTTCCACCCCATCCCCGAGGTCCAGTTCGACGGCTTCGCCTACCCGGCCATCAACCAGATCGTCTGCCAGATCGCCCGGATGAACTACCGCAGCCGGGGCACCATGCCGATGCCCATCACCCTGCGGGTGCCCAGTTTCGGCGGCATCCGGGCCCCCGAGCACCACGGCGAAAGCCTCGAGGCGCTCTTCGCCCACGTCCCGGGGCTCAAGGTCGTCTCGCCGTCGAACCCGCACGAGGCCTACCACCTGCTCAAGTACGCCGCGACGCGGCCGGACCCGGTGATCTTCATGGAGCCGAAGTCGCGGTACTGGCAGAAGGGCGAGGTGGATGCCGCCCGGCACGATGCAGCCGGCGGTTCCCCCACCGGCGCCAAGGTGATGCGCACGGGCCGCCACCTGACGCTGGTCGCGTGGGGCGCCATGGTGGCGCGCTGCCTGCAGGTGGCCGAACTCGCGGCCGAGGACGGGATCGACATCGAGGTCCTGGACCTGCGCTGGCTCAAGCCGATCGACGCCGAGGCGCTGGCCGCCTCCGTGCGCAAGACGCGCCGCGCCGTCGTCGTCCACGAAGCGCCGCTGACCTCAGGCCTCGGCGCCGAGGTGGCGCAGCTGATCACCCAGAGCTGCTTCGATACGCTCAAGGCGCCGGTGGAACGGGTCACCGGCTTCGACGTCCCGTACCCTTCCGGCGACCTGGAAGATGAATACATCCCGAACATTGACCGGATCCTCTTCGGCATCCAGCGAGTATTGGAGTACAAACGTGGCTGAAATTTCCTTCCCGCTGCCGGATCTCGGCGAGGGCCTGATCGAGGCCACGGTGCTCGAATGGCTGGTTTCGCCGGGCGAGCAGGTGGAGCGCAACCAGCCGCTGGTGGAGGTCGAAACCACCAAGTCGGCCGTTGAATTGCCCAGCCCGCAGGCGGGTAAGGTAGTGCGTACCTACGGCGGGCCCGGCGACAAGATCAACGTCGGCGAGCCCCTGATTGTGTTTGAGGTGCCGGACAACACCGCCGGCATCGTGGGCACCGTCCCGAAGGAAGAGGCACCTAAGCGCCGGGTCCGCCTGAGCGCCGTACTTGATGAGGACTGAGAGCATGAGCGGCAGACACACCGGCGAACTGCATTCCCACACCGTGGAGGGCACCGACCCCCAGCTGTACGTGCAGGTGCATGAGCCCCAGAACGACGCCGGGCTCCGTCCCGTCCTGCTGCTGCACGGCTTCTCTTCCTCCTCCAAGCTCAACTGGGAGGACAGCGGCTGGCTCACCGCGCTCCTGGAAGCCGGCCGCCGCGTCATCACCGTGGACCTGCCCGGCCACGGCCGCAGCGGGGCGCCGGAGGACATGGACTCCTACTCCCCCAGCCGGATCCGCGCGGACCTGCTGCAGATCGTGTTCGACGCCGGTGCGCGGCCCCTGCGCGACGGGGACCCGTCCAGCGGCCTCGACGTGATCGGCTATTCGCTGGGATCCCGGCTTGCGTGGGAGTTCGGCGCCACCCAGCATGAGCTCGTGCACCGGCTGGTCCTGGGAGGCCCGAACGTCGCGGACCCTCTGGCGGACTTCGACCTGATCGCCGCGCAGCGGTACCTGGCCGACGGCACCCCGATCGCGGACGAATCGACCGCGGGACTGCTGAAGATGGCCATGCTGCTGCCGAGCAACAACATCTTCGCGCTGCTCTCGCTGATCGAGGCGATCAAGACCGAACCGTACGATCCCGCCGAAGCCATCCCGCACATGCCCATTCTCCTTGTGGCCGGGGAAAAGGACGACCGTGCAGCGTCCATGCCGGAACTGGCCGCCCTCGGCGCCAAGGCCGGCGCCATGGTCGAACAGCTCGTGCTGCCGGCCCGCAACCACACCAACGCGATCACCAGCCGCGCCTTCAAGCAAGGTGCCATCAGCTTCCTGGGCGTCTAAGCCGAGGAAGCCGCACCACAGGCCAACACAAAAGAGGCACGGACCGCGGTCCGTGCCTCTTTTGTGTCGTGCTCTACCTGCCGGAACCTCAGCCTAGTGGTGGCTGCTGAGGCCGAGCGGGCGGCCCTTCGTTTCCCCGGCCAGCAGGACTCCGACGGCGGAAATGACGCAGAGGACCATGATGTAGATGCCGATCGACCCGGTCCAGTGGGTGCCCTGCAGGAGCGCCTCCGCGATGGTGGCCGCAAACGCTCCGCCCAGGATGGCGCCGAACGCGTACCCGATGGAAATCCCGGAGTACCGGACATTGGCCGGGAACATCTCGGCGTACATCGCGGACATGGGACCGTAGGACAGGCCCAGGCCGATCGTGAGGACAAACAGCGCCACGCCGTAGAGCAGGATGTCCTTGGTGTCGATCAGCGCGAACATCGGGATCATCCAGGCGAAGACAATGCCGTAGCCGATCAGGAAGGTCTTGACCCGGCCGATCCTGTCAGAGAGCCAGCCGCCGACCAGGGTGAAGACGAGCCAGCCGAAGGAGGCCAGGGTGGTGGCCAGCAGGATCTGCGGGGTGGGCATCTTGAGCGTCTTCGTCGCGTAGGAGATGAAGAAGGCGATCAGCAGGTAGCCGGCAGCGTTGTTGCCGATGAAGATCATCGTGGAGTAAAGGACGGCCTTCTTGTGCTTCCGGATGAGCTCGCCGAGCGGGGCCTTGCTGGCTTCCTTGCGGTCCTGCATCTCCTTGAAGACGGGGCTCTCGGCGACGGCGCGGCGGATCAGGTAGCCCACCACGATCAGCACGATGGAGAGCAGGAACGGAACCCGCCAGCCCCAGGCCGCGAAGTCTTCCTTGGACATGCTGGTGTTGAGGAAGAACAGCAGGCCCGTCGCCAGGATCATGCCGACCGGCACGCCGATCTGCGGGTAGGCGCCGAACAGGCCACGCTTGCTCTTGGGTGCGTGCTCAACGGCCATCAGGGCAGCGCCGCCCCATTCGCCACCGGCGGAGAAGCCCTGGATGACGCGGAGGGTGATGAGCAGGATCGGGGCCCAGACGCCGATCTGCGCGTAGGTGGGCAGCATGCCGATCAGCGCGGTGGCGGCACCCATCATGACCAGGGTGAAGACCAGCATGGCCTTGCGGCCGAGGCGGTCACCCAGGTGGCCGGCGACGATCGCGCCGAGCGGACGGAACAGGAAGCTGATGCCAATGAGGGCGAAGGACAGGATCTGCGCCAGGCCCGGGTTGGAGGCGTTCAGCGGGGCGAGGAACAGCGGGGACAGCAGCGTGGCTGTCAGCTGGGCAAAAATGAAGAAGTCGTACCACTCGATGGTGGTGCCGACCAGCGTCCCGGCGAGGACCTTGCGTTCCTCTTGCTTGCTGCTGGGACCTGCCTGGGAATCTACGGCTGAAGTTACAGTCATTGGAACTTTCATGTCCGGGGGCAGAGGTACTGCCCAAAGTGGGTGCGAAGTGATAACTGAATGCTGCTGGAATTACTGATCGAACGGTCAGTTAGTATCCCAAATACTACTATGAAGATGTGATTCCGCGCACATGTTTTCCGCACGTGTCCCCGCCCGGTCAGTCCGTGCGGGCGAGGAACTCGCGGACCCTGGCCCGGACCGGCCCGCGGTCGTAGGTGTTCACCAGGGCCCCGGCCATGCGCACCGGGTCGCCGAAGAAGAAGTACTCGTAGAGCGACTGCCTCCCGGCGAACCCGGAGATCGAGGCATCGAAAGCCAGCTTGAACAGCCGGACGCGCTCGGGACCGGTCAGGTTCTTGCCTTGCAGGTACAGCTCGATGTCCGCCCGGGCCTCGCTGTTGACATCCGCCTCGCCGGGCAGTGCCATGAGGCCCGACGCCGAGAACTTCCGGATGATCTGCGGGAAGCGCTGGGCGATCTTGGGGTACCAGTTGCGGGCGGCGTTCAGCGTGGACCACTTCGGCAGCATGACGCCGGCGTCGTTGAGCCCGGCGTCGGCTTCGGAGGCGCGGACCAGCGCCTTGCCGATTTCGACGTCGATAATCAGCTCGGCGATGTCCTCCTGGATGTGTTGGAAGCCGTCAATGCCGATCGATTCGGCCAGCTCCGACGCCAGGCCTAGGAAGAACTCGCTCTTGGCGATGGTGCGGGTGACCACCTGGTGGGTCATGAGCGCGCCGGCGCCGGTCTCGGCGTAGAAGGCGTTGCACAGCTGCGGGTTGCCGAGCATGAAGATGCGCTTGCTGGGCACGAAGACGTGGTCAAAGACCGCGACGGCGTCCATTTCCTCATAGCGGGAGGCCAGCGGCTCGTCGTGGGTGCTGCCGCCGTTGTACAGCGAGGTACGGCAGAGGTACCGCAGCCCCGGGGCATCGTTGGGGATGGCGAATGCGTAGGAATAGGGCGCGTCTTCCGGAGTGCCGCGCAGCACCGTGGACGGGAACACGAGGAGCTCGTCCGCGATCGGGGCGATGGTGGCGAGCATGCGGGCGCCCTGGATGACGACCCCGTCCTCGCGCTCCTCCACGATCCGGGCCGAGAGCTGGCCGCCGAGTTGCTCCGACCCGGAGACCGAGCGGTTCACCTGCGGCGGGATGAGGGTGTGCGTGGCGAGGACGTCGTTTTCCCGGGCCCACTCGTAGTAGTCGCGGATGTTCTCGCCGAATTTCGGATCCGCTTGAGCGAACCATTCCCCCGCCGTGCTCAGCGCAGTGAGCGCGGAGTTCATGTAGTCTCCGGAGCGGCCAAGGAAGCCGTTGGAGGACTCAGCCCAGGTGGAGATGGCGCGGCGCCTGCGCTGGAGGTCCTCGATGGTCTTCGGCACCAGGAAAGAGGCGTTGACGAGGTCCCCGGTGCTCGGGGAGGCGTAGGTGAGGGCCTCCTGGTACTTCGGGTCGTCCTGCATGTCGAAGAGCCTGGCGTAGGACCGGGCCACATTGCGGAAGGCCGGGTGCTCGGCGATTTTCTCGCTGACCACTTCGCCGTCGATCACCACGTGCGGGGTCATGGCGTTGAGCTTTGCCAGATACTGCTGTCCGGTACGGATACCCATGGGATTCTCCAGTCATCATCGAGTGGTTCGCCGTTATGTGGTGTCACAGTTATGTGGTGTCACTGTTGAGTTGATTCGCCGTGTGCGTGCTCTAGAGCAGGTCCTCCATGCCCAGCTGGCTTTCCGGGATGGTGGTGAAGGTGCTGTTGGCGAATGCCAGGGCGTCGCCGTTGCGGTAGTTGAAGTCCACGACCTCGCCGACGTACAGGGTGTGGTCGCCGCCGTCGTACGCTGCCCAGGGCTTGCATTCGAAATAGGCGAGCACGTTGGACAGCCGCGGCGCGGTGTCTCCCTCCACCCACAGCGGCTCGGGGCCGGGGCGTCCGGCGAAGTGCAGCGCCAGGTACCGCTGTTCGGCGCCGAGGATGTTCACCGTGAAGGGCCTCCCGGCGAGTTCGTCGTGGGCCTTGGCGGTGCGGGCGATGCTTACCAGCACCAGCGGAGGTTCCATCGAGACCGCGGTGAAGGAGTTCACGGTGATGCCGTGGCGCTTGGTCACCCCGTCGAAGGTCACGATCGAGACGCCGGTGGCGAACCTGCCGAGGCTGCCCCGGAAGTGGTTGGCCCGCGGGGCAGAAGCCCGGCCCGGGATGTTCCCGGCCTGGTCGCGCGGCTTGGCAATCATTATCGATTCCTTGCGGTCGTGGCGGTTCCCTGGGCTGTGGTGGGATGAGCTGCGTTTTGGATGAGCTGGGCTTCGAACCAGCTGTGCTTTCTGACAGATCGTGTTCTATAATCGAACAAGTAATTCCCATATAGAACGCTAGCCGACCGTGTACAAGAGCACAAGGGCTATCCGGCATGATCGGCCGGCGTCCAGCGATCCCGCCCCTAGGATGGACCCCATGACCCCGAACGCCGGCACTGCGCAGACCTCCCCGTCCCAGACGCTGTCCCGTGGCATCAGGGCGTTGGAGATACTCGCCGAAGCCCAGCAACCGCTCACCATTGCCGAGCTCGCCGATGCCATGGGCGTCCACCGCTCCGTGGCCTACCGGATCCTGCGCACCCTCGAGGACCATTCGTTGCTGGTCCGCGACGACGGCGGCCGCGTCCAGCCGGGGCCCGGCCTCGCCGTCCTGGCGCGCGGCGTCTCCCGCGACCTGCAGTCGGCAACCCTGCCGGAACTGACCCAGCTGGCCAACACCTTGATGATGAGTGCCTTCGTGGCGGTCTGGGACCGGGAGCAGTGCGTGACACTGGTGACCGTGGATCCGCGGCACAGCGGAGCAGCTGTGGTCCAGCACCCGGGGTCGCGGCATCCCATCAGCGCCGGGGCGCCGGGCATCGCCATCCAGTCCGCCTTCGATGAGCAGGAGTGGCACGCGTTGTCCCCGGGTATCCCGTACCGGCCCGAGGCGGCCGAGGCCCGGACCCGCGGCTTTGCCGCGAGCCATGACGAGGTGATCCC
Source organism: Arthrobacter sp. 05T47 (assembly GCF_056395825.1). Taxonomy (NCBI): domain Bacteria; kingdom Bacillati; phylum Actinomycetota; class Actinomycetes; order Micrococcales; family Micrococcaceae; genus Arthrobacter; species Arthrobacter sp. 05T47. The sequence continues at coordinate 48,823 of NZ_JBFTKG010000010.1, forward strand.
CGGCGTTTCCTCCATTGCTGTCCCGTTGCGGGTGCCGGGCGGCAGGCCGGCCGCCCTCGCCGTCGTCTACATCCGTGCCGCACAGGATCCGGCCGAGGTGGCCGGGGCCCTCCAGGAGGCGGCGCGGCGGATCGAGGCGCAACTGGGCTAGGCGTTGGCGGGGGTAAGAGCGCCGGCGCCGTCTTCCCCCCGTTGCTCTATCAGTAGATGTCCTCTTGGCGCCGTTTTAGGGACCAAGAGTGATAGCGCAACGGCGGGTTAGCGGGGCTTAGGCGGCCGGCGCCGTCTTCCTTCCGCGCTGCCGGGGCACGACGGCGGCTGCCGTTCCCAGCAAGAAGAGCGCCGTGGCGGCACACACCGGAACCAGGAACGCCGCCGAATATCCAAAGTTCTGGGCCAGCTGTCCGGCGATCGAGGATCCGAGCGCGGTGCCGGCGACAATGCCGCTGGCCAGGGCGGTCATGACCGTGCCGAGCTTGCCGGCCGGGGCCACGAGGCCGCCGATGGCGAACACGGTGACCATGAGCGGGCCCACGGGCAGGCCCAGAACCAGCAGGACCAGGATCATCGGCAGCGCGGTCGAGGGCAGCAACAGCAGCGGTGCAAGGCCGGCCATGAGGGCCGCGCACGCGATCCAGCGGGCGTTCACGCTAAAGCGCCGGGGCCAGTACGCGACCGAGAGGGCCGCAGCTGCGGAGCTCAGTCCCATGACGGCGTAGAGCAGGCCCGCGAGTTCGGAGGTGGCGAAGCTGGCCGAAAACGAACTCAGGGATGCCTGGGTGGAGCCGAAGAACGTGCCCATGCACACCATCGCCAGGACGGGAAGCGCGACGGCGGCCAGGGTCCTGGCGCGCTGGGCCGCACGGCGGGTCTCCTGGTGCGGGTCGCCCGCGAGGCCAGCGGCTGATCCGGCGGCTGGTGCGGCGGCCACGCCTGAAGGAGCAGCGGCCGGGCGCCGCGCTGTGCGGACCACCGCGTGGTGCGTGGGGTGGACGGCGAACGCCGGGACAAGGACGAGAGTCAGTACCGCGGCGAGGGCCAGCGGAAGCCACGGCGCGAGCAGGCTCGCGAGGATGCCGACGAGTGCCGGGCCGAGCACGAAGGTGAGCTCGTCCGCGGTGCTCTCATAGGACAGTGCGGTGTCCAGGTCCGCGGAATTGGCCGCCGGGGTGCGGCCGGGCCCGGAGGTCCGGGAAGTCAGCGCCATCCAGCGCACGCGTGCCAGCGGACCGACCTGCGGGCAGCTTGCGCCGGCCACGAACGCGGCGGCCAGGACGGGGACGGCGGCGGCAAGGTCCTTCGCCCCGGGGATGAGGTACGCCGCGAGGATCAGGGCAACAATGGCCACCGTGTTGGCGACTGCGGACACGAGCAGGACGCCGCGCTGGCCGAGCCGGTCGGCGAGGACGCCCAGGACGGGGGCTCCCAGCGCCGAACCGATGCCGACGGCACCGGCCGCGGCGCCGCCCACGGCGTAGGAGTCCGTGACGGCGGTGACGAGCGTCAGTGCACCGACGGTGAGCATGGCCAGCGGCAGGCGGGCGAAGAGCCCCAGCGGGATGAAGCTCCGGCCGGCGAGCAGCGGCAGCCGCGCGAAGCGGCCGCCCTTGGCCGGCTCAATGGCAGCGGCGGGTGCCGGTGCAGTGGCAGGAGCAAGCGCCGGTGCAGCGGCGGGCCGGGCGTCGGTCGAAAGGGGTGCGTCAAGAGTGGACGCCAGAGAAGACGGTGAAGGGTTCATGGTTTCCGGGTTCGCTCAATAATGCGCATCGTCCCTCCTCCCGATGCGCGCGACCCGGTAACAGATCAATGATAGCTGATTCCGCGACGGGCAACCCGTTGGCCTGGCTCAGACTTGAGCGTCGTCGCTGATGTGCAAGGTGGAGCCGCTGCGGCCTTTGACCACCTGGAGCTGGGTGCCAATGCGCTGCTTCATTTCCGCCACGTGGCTGACTAGTCCGACCACCCTGCCGCCGTCGCGGAGGCCTTCAAGGGCGTCCATAACCTGTTCCAGTGCCTGGTCGTCGAGGCTGCCGAATCCTTCGTCCACGAACAGGGTCTCGATGTCCACACCGCCGGACTCGTGCTGCACGACGTCGGCCAGCCCGAGGGCCAGCGCCAGCGAGGCCATGAAGGATTCACCGCCGGAGAGTGTGGCGGTGTCCCGGCGCTGGCCGGTCCACTCGTCGACGACTTCCAGGCCGAGGCCGGACTTCGCGCCGCGCGCGGCCTTCGCATCGGTGTGCTGAAGAGTGTAGCGGCCGTCGCTCATCCCGATCAGGCGTTCCGAGGCCGCGACCGCCACCTGCTCCAGCCGGGCCGCGAGGACATAGCTGTTCAGGCTCATGCGGTAGGTGTTGTCGCCTCCGCCCTTGGCCGCGTCGGCCACGGCGGCAAGCAGTGCGGCCCGGTCCCGGGGTTCCCTGCCGGCGGCGGCAAGTTCCTTGTAGTCACCGGCTATGCGTCCGAGGTTCCTCACCGAGTTTTCCGCCAGTCCGGCCGCAAGTGCGGCTTCCCGGGCTGTGCGTTCGGCGGCCACCGACTCCGCTTTGAGCTGTTCGAGGGCGGCGTCGCTGACGAGGTCCCCTGCGGCCCGCTCGGCTGCCGCGAGTGCGAGGTCTTCCCCGGCGAACAGTTCCTGGATCCGGGCGGCCTCGTCCTGTCCCGCCCGGATGGCTGTTTCGAGACCGCTGGCCACCGGTGCCGGCAGGAGTGCCTCCCGCGCCGCGGCCTCGGTACCGAACCCGGCCGGGGGAAGCGACTCGTCAAGTTGCCGGCGTGCCTCCTGGGTGCGGGCGGCGGCCTGCTCGAGGGCGGACTGAGCGGCGTCGCCCCGCTCCAGGACCGCCGTCGTCGACGACAGGGCGGCGATGCGTTGATCTAGGGTGCCATGGCCGGCGCGCAACTGCTCGAGGGCGTGTTCGAGGACCCCGGCCTGTTCACCGACTTCGGTGATCGTGGACTGCGTTTGGGCGATGCCGGAGGCGGCGTCGGCCTGCTCCCGGTCCGCGGCGGCGATGGCCGCTTCGAGTTCGGCCAGCCGGGCCCGTCCCGCGGCGAGGTCCGTGGCCGCGCGGCCGGCCTCATCCGCCCGTTCCCCTGCCTGGGCCGCCTCCGCACGGGCTTCCTCCGGAGGCGTGTTGCCGCCCTGCGCCGCCAGGACGGCGACGCGCTGTTGTGCGTCGGCGAGCTCGCGGCCGAGGGCAGCGAAGGCCTCTTCGGCGAGGTCGGTGGCCTCTTGCGCGGCCTTCTCGGCCTCGGCGACCGTCAGCGCGGAGGCCGCGGCGGGGGCGGGTGAGGGGTGTTCCGGGCTGCCGCAGACGGGGCAGGGAACTCCGGCGAGGAGCTGGGTGGCGAGCTCGGCGGCGGCGTTCATCAGCCGCTGCTCACGGAGGTCCAGCCAGTGCTGCCTCCGGTCCTGATGGACGTTCCGGGCCGCGGCATGCCGGTCCGCGGTTGCCGAGCACTCGGCCTCGGCGTCGAGGAAGCGGCCAACGATGGTCACGAGTTCGTCGGCTGCAGTGGCCTCCTTGGTGCGCAGCTGGACTTCCGCAGCGAGTTCCTCGAGGGGACGGATGCCGGCGGAGATGGCCGCCGATTCCAAGCGCAGCGCGTCCAGGGCAGCGGCACTTGTCCGCTGCCCGGTTTCCAGCTCCTGGAGCTGCAGGCTTAGCGTGCTGCTGCGGTCAGTGAGTGCGATGAGCCGGGATTCGTCGGGCAGGCGTTCGGTGAGCACGGCCCGGAGGGACCTCAGCCGTCCGAGGGTGCTCCGCAGGGCCGCGCTGTCCAGCGGGGCGCGCCGGCCAGCAGCGTCAGCGTCGATGGAAGTGTCCTCGGCGCCGGCGTCGAGGAGGTCCTGACCGGCGAGTTCGGGGTCCGTGGCTGCCGCAGTCCGCAGCTGCCGGGCGGCCTCCAGCAGGGCCTTTTCGGCCAGGTCCTGGGCTGCAGCGGCACTTTCGACGGCGCGCAACTGGCCGCCCAGCACCTCGGCCTGGCGGTGCAGGCCTAGCGTGACGGCCTTTTGCGCCAGGACCGGCGCTGCAGCGTCGGCGTCGATCCGTCGCAGTTCCGCGGCGGCAAGCCTGGCGTGGCGGTTGGCCCGCGCATTGGCGGCCTCCAGCACGGTGGCCTGTTCGGCGGCCCGTTGCTCGGCTGCTGCGGCGGCGGTCCGCCGCTCCTGCGCGGCGGTTGCCGCTGCGCCGTCCAGCCAGGCCAACAGGGCGTCGGGCATGTCCCTGCCGGGGGCCCCGGCGGGGTCGAGGTCCAGCGCCGCGGTTTCGGACTCAGCCTGGGCCAGCAGCAGCTCCAGCCTCGTGGTCAGGCTGGCAACTTCGGTTTTGGCTGTCTGCGCCTGCCGGGACAGTTCCTGTTCCACGGCTTCAAAGCGCTGGGTGCCGAACAGGCTCTGCAGCAGCTCCAGGCGGTCCGATGCCTTGGAGCGCAGGAACGCCGCGAAGTCGCCCTGCGGCAGCATGACCACCCGGGTGAACTGGTCCCGGTTCATGCCCAGGACGTCGGCGATCTCGGCGCCGGCCTCATCATTCCGGCCGGATTTTTCGACCCAGGCGCCGTCGATGCGTTCTCGCAGCAGCGTGTTGGCCTGCTGGAGGGTGAAGCCGTTCTTGCCCCGAGCGCTCGGTTTGTCCCAGGCGGGCGCCCGGGAGACTTCGAAATGCCGGCCCTTAGCGGAGAACTCGCAGGTGACCCGCGGCTCTGTGGCCGTGTCCGCGTGGTCGCTGCGCAGCCGCTTTCCGTCCTGCCGGGCACCGGGCACCGATCCGTACAGGGCGAAACAGATGGCGTCCAGGACGCTGGTTTTGCCCGCGCCGGTGGCGCCGTTCAGCAGGAACAGACCGTGTGCGCTGAGACGGTCGAAGTCGATCCGCTCCGTGCCGGCGAACGGTCCGAAGGCGGAAATCTCCAGGCGGTGGATCCTCACAGGGATATCCCTTCCAGGCGCACGGCCTCGAGCGCTTCTGCGAGAACGGCTGCTTCGGCGTCGGAAGCGGGCCGGCCCCGGACGTGATCGAGGAATCCGCAGCAGACGGCGAGGTCATCGTCGGCTTCGGCAAGCCGGCTGCTGTAGCTGGCCTTCGGCGCCGCGCCGGTCCCTTCGGGATCGAAGCCGAGCACCAGGGTGTCGGGGAACCGCGACCGCAGACGGTCCATGGCTTGTGCCGGGCGGGCGGTGTCCGTCAGCGTGATCTGGCAATAGGCGCCCTCGGCCCACGCGAAATCCTCCGATTCGAGGAGGTCCTCCAGCTTTCCGCGGAGCACGGCGAGATTCCGGGATGCGTCCCACAGCACTTCGCGCACATCGCCGATGCCTTCGGCGTCGACCTCCACGAGCCAGCTTCCCTTCCGGTGCTTGGCTTCCGAGAAGGAGTACGCCAGCGGCGAGCCGGAGTAGCGCACTGCCGGTGACAGCTCCTGCCGGCCGTGCAGGTGGCCCAGTGCCGTGTAGCCAAAGCCGTCGAAGAGATCCAGCGGGACAGCGCCGACGCCGCCGATGCTCAGATCCCGTTCGCTGTCGGAGCTGATGCCTCCGCTGGCGAAAGTGTGCGCCAGGACCACTGAATGTACGGTCCGGCTCTCACTGCGGCGCAGCACGTCTGCACGGATCCGTTCCGTGGCGGCGCGTGTGACCTCGAAGTGGCTGGCGGTCTGGACGGCCAGCTGCTCGGCAACAAGCCGGGGCTCCAGCCAGGGAATGCCGTAGATGGCCAGCAGCGGCGCAGCTTCGTCATCTGTATTGTCCGAAAGCGGAAAGAGCACGGGATGGTCAAGCTCGTCCAGCCGCGTGCGCAAATGCACTCCCCCGCGCTCAAGCAGCCGCGAAGCGAATCCCAGCCGGATGGCGGAGTCATGGTTGCCGCTGGTCAGGACAACTTGGGCGCCGGTACCGGTGAGGCGCACCAGGGCGTCATCCAGCAGGCCGACGACGTCGACTCCCGGCAGCGCGCGGTCGTAGACGTCCCCGGCGATGAGGACAACGTCCACGGCCTCTTCCCGGACGAAGGTCACGAGCTGGTCAATGAAGGCGCGCTGGGCATCCAGCATGCCGATGCCGTGGAAGGACCGGCCCAAGTGCCAGTCGGAGGTGTGCAATAACCGCATATTCCTACGGTATCGGCTGCCACCGACACTCTTGCGCCACCACCCCGGAAGGGTGACGGAGGTCAACTACGGGTAATCGTGGTGAAGGGTGGCTACTTTCCACCCTTGCTGTCGAAGAAGCTGCGGGCCTCGTCGTTCTCGGCAGTGTCAGTGGCAGCGGCAGCCTTCGCTTTGCCGTTGCGCCCGGCGGGGGCGCCCTTGTCGGCGTCGTCCGCTGCACCGGTCATCCGTGGGCCGGCCAGCCGTGCGCCGGTCAACCGTGCGCCGGTCAGTTCTGCGTCATCCAAGTCGGCGACCTCGAAGTCCTCCAAGTCGGACCCAGCCAAATCGGCGTCGTTAGATTCGGCAGGCGTGAACGCTGCGCCGGCCGGGCCGGTTGTCTTGGCAGTCTGGGCACCCTGCGCGAAGCCGCGGAAAGCCAGTCCCGCGATGGCCGCACCGACCACGGGCGCCACCCAGAACAGCCACAGCTGCCCGAGCGCGTCCGGGCCGCTGAAGATGGCCGATGCCGTGGCCCGGGCCGGGTTGAACGGGACATTGCCGAGCGCCTGGCCAAGCTGCAGGAGCATCGCCGTCGTCAGGCCGACCGCGAAAGGAGCCGCCGCCCTGGCGGGGTTCCGGCTGGCCGTCGTGGCAAGGAAGACGGCCACGAGCAGGGCCGTGCCGAGGACCTCAACGAGCAGGACACCGGCCATGGGCACCTGGATGATGGAATGCTCGCCGAATCCGGCCGCCACGGTGGCGAAGGCGCCGGTGCTGTCATTGATCGTCGGCACGGTGCGCAGGACGCCGAACAGGGCCACGGCGCCGAGTGCCGCACCCACAAGCTGGGCTCCGATGTAGGCCGCGGCTGCGGCCAGGCGGATTCGGCCGGCGATGACGTTGCCAATGGTGACGGCGGGGTTGAAGTGGCCACCGGAAACGTAGCCGACGGCGAGCATCGCCGCCGTCAGCGCCAGGCCGGCGGCAAGGGCCGCGGGCAGCGGATTCGACTGCGGAATGGTGAACAGCGGCACGCCCAGGCCTGCGACGACGACGATCAGGGTCCCAAACGCCTCGGCGGACAGCCGGGCGATGAGTCCCGGTCGGGGCGAAGCGTCGCCGGCGGCCGGAGGCTGGACGCCAACGGACTCGGGGGCTGGCACAAGCAGGGTCATGTTCAGGACTTCCTTTGCTGGTGGCGGCGTGCCTGGGGCTGCACTTGCGGCGTCCGGCCCGCCGCTGGGTTGTGGTCCGGGGAAGGCCTAGGCCGCCCGGAGAATAGGTCCGCCAGCAGTCTTCCAGCGGAATCTGGATGTTGGCTGGATTCTTGCCTAGTGCCCGTGCCCGTCAAGCGGCCCAACCGCCTGTCCAGTTATCGGCCCTGTGCAGTTATCGGTCCTGCCCAGACATCGGTTCAGTGCCCCAGGGCCACCGCGGTCACAGCGCTGGCGGCAAGGGCCACGACGGCGGCGGCGGCCCAGCGCAGGAGCGTCGCCGGCGGCGCGGCGTTGGAGCGCCGGAGCTCCCGCCCTCGGACCAGCACGCACACACCCAGGACCAGCGTGGCGGCCATGGCGACGAGCGCGCACACTCCAAGGAAATCGACGGGGACCGCTCCGCCGCCGCGGGACCCCGCGAGCGCCCAGCTGCGCCAGATCAGCAGGTCGGCCACGATCAGCGCGAGCATCGTCCGGCGCCAGGACAGGGATGTCCGCTCGGGCTGCAGTCCGGGATCCCGGGCCGGATCAGGGCTCACCGTGCCACCAGGATCAGGATGGCGAACACCAGGGCCGCGGCCGCGACGCCGATCGTCATCACCAGCATCACGGCGGAAAACGGCAGCTCCCGGTTGTTCCGCATGGCCGCCTCCATGAGTCCCCACCGGTGGTAGGACAGTGCCGCCAGGCCCGCCCCCAGGAACGCGAGGATGACGCACAGGACAATCCGCACGGGACCGGGCGCGATCTCCGGGGCCAGCTGGTCGATCGCCAGGGCACCGGCAATCAGGGCCAGGGACGTGCGGATCCAGGCCAGGAACGTCCGCTCGTTGGCAAGGGAGAATCTGTAATCCGGCGTGTTCCCGGTCTTCCGCCACGCTGGTTCGCGCATTCGATTCCTCCGCTGCCGACGGATACGCCGCCGGCGGTTGCTTCGCCTGACCGCTGGACGGGTCCTAACAGCACCCTACCGGCGTTCCGCATCCGCCGCCCGTCCGGCGCTGCACTGCATTGCACAGTTACGGCACTGCAGAGTGCGGTGCAACGGGTGGGGCGGCGCCGGGTAAATTTGAGGACATGAGCACCGAGCCCGGGACCACTCCCGCATCAGCCCCAACACCCGGCCAGCCGGACTCCCCCGCCCCGGCCCACGGTTCGCGGATCCACGGCTGCCTGCTGGGAGGTGCACTCGGCGATTCGCTGGGCTACGCCGTGGAGTTCGATGACATTGCCGCGATCCGCGCCCGGTTCGGCCCCGCGGGACTGCAGGACTTTTCCGCGCTCGACGCCGGCAGCCCCTTCTCGGACGACACGCAAATGACCCTTTACACCGCGGACGGCCTCCTCGAGGCGCTGGAATGGGCGAACGACGGCGTGGCGGCGGACATCAACGCGTGCCTGTGGCTCGCGTACCTGCGCTGGCTGGGCACCCAGGGTGTCGCCGTCCCGCCGTCGGCCCCTTTCCAGCCGCCGCGCTGGATCGATGCCCAGGACGTCCTGAAGAGCAGGCGCTCGCCCGGCAACGCCTGCCTGAGCGGGCTCGCCACGGGCGAGATGGGTACCGTGCAGCGGCCGGTCAATCCCGAGGCCAAGGGCTGCGGCACCGTGATGCGTTCAGCGCCGTTCGGCCTGATCCCGCACCTCGGGCCCGAATTGGTCTACAAGCTCAGCGCGGACGCCGCGTCCCTGACCCACGGCCACCCCGCGGCGCGGCAGAGCGCCGGCGTCTTCAGCCTGCTCATCCATGCCTTGGCCTCCGGACTCGGGTTGCGCGAAGCGGCCCAGGCCGCCCTCGGGCACCTGCGCGGCGGCGTCCTGCGGAAGGGCGAAGAGCCGGATCCGGACGTGGTTGCCAGGTTTGAGGCAGCCCTGCAGCTGGCGGGCGACGTACCGGGCCCCGGCGGCCTGCTCAGCCCCGAGGACCTGGTCAGCGAACTCGGTGAGGGGTGGGTGGCCGAGGAAGCCCTCGCCGTCGCGCTCTACGCCGTGCTGGCCACTGCCCCGGGAACCGGGACAGAAACAGCGGCGGACTCCGGCATCGTCGGGGTGCCGGCCCAGAACCATTTCCGTGCCGCCATTGCGGTGGCAGTGAACCACAGCGGGGACAGCGACTCGACGGCGTCGATCGCCGGGAACATCCTGGGGGCGTACTACGGCGAGCGGTGCCTGCCGGCCGACTGGCTTGCGGAGCTCCAGGCGCCGGAGGTCATCCGAGGCATGGCATCGAAGCTGGCGGAGGTCACCGGCACCTAGCTGTACTGCGCCGGCCTGTCCGCTAGGCGCCAGGTCTCCGGCATTCGTGCTTCCGGCGTTCGTGCAGGGCGGGACGTCCTTCTGCCGTTATGTGGGCCGGCTTCTCCACGGGACATGCCCCGTTGTGCCTCGCCGCAAGGGACATGTCCGTCCCGGTTGCCGCACACCACCGGACATGCCCAGTCGCGCACCTCACCGGACATGCCCAGTCGGGCACCCCTGCCAGGGACATGTCCATTCCGGTTGCCGCACACCTCCGGAGATGCCCAGTCGCGCATCCCTGCCAGGGGCATGTCCATCCGCCACTGCTGGGCACCCAGGACATGCCCAGTCCGCTGTCAGTGTGAGGGACATGTCCATCCCTGGGCAGCAGCAGCTCAGGACATGCGCATTCGCGGGGGCAAGGACTGGACATAATGCCACTATGTCCACCGGTCAGGGCCTCCCGAGGACATGTCCAGAGCCAGACTCGCCGAAACCCAGAATCGTCGGATCCCTGGCCCGTCGGAACCCAGACTCGCCGAAACCCAGACTCGTCGGATCCCTGGCCCGTCGGAACCCAGACCCGCCGAAACCCAGACTCGCCGGGTCCCTGGCCCGTCGGATCCCTGGCCGGTCGGGTCCCAGGCCCGCCGGATCCCTGGCCGGCCGGATCCTAGGCGCGGCGGAGAGAGATGTTGTTGCAGGCTTCGCAGACGTCCTCGGGAATGAGGCCGCGGCGCTGCAGGAAGCCGAAGATGGTGCAGCCCAGGCAGAACCCGGCGAATGCCTCCAGGGACGCAGCCGCGATCAGCACGGCAAGCAGGACCCACGCCGCCGGAGCGAGGCCGGCCGCCAGCAGCAGCGCGGCGGCAGTCGACATGGCGGCGCCCATGCCCTGGGCGAATCGCTTAGGCGGACCGGGAACGAGGCGGGTCCGGCCGAGCCAGGGCGTCAGGACCTTAACCGAGAACTGGGCCAGGGGCGAGATCCGGGGGCCGAAGAGCACGCGCAGCCAGAACCCCGCCGCGATGATGGCAAGCCCCCAGCCGAATCCGGTCAGCAGGGTGACCGCGGAGAGCGCCACAACCAGGGCGGCGGTAATGCGGGCGGAGTACTCGTTCACCGGGTTCGGGAACGCGAACACCTTCCGCCAGTCAATACCGCGCTGCGACGGCACCCCATCCGACAGCACCGCCTGCGACGGCACCGACTTTGACTGCCCTGATTTCGACGGGACAGCGGGGGTCTGTGCATCCGGCAGTTTGCTCATCCGCCAAGGCTACGAGCGGGCCCGCCATGCTGGGAATCATTGTTGCGCCGTGTGACTGCGAGTCAGACAGGACCGGTTCAGACAGGACCGAGTCAGACAGGCGAGTCAGGCAGGCCCGTTAATAAAGGCGGGCTCAGGCGGGGACGGCGGCCACGTGCCCGCCGACCATCTGCAGGAATTCGCCCTCGGACAGCACTTCGATCTGCTGCCCGCGGTCGTGCAGTTCCAGGACGCGGCGGGCCTTGCCGGTGAGCCGGCCCGAGCGCAGATCCGCGGCCACAAAGCCGTCCCCCACCACCAGGACGGTGGTGCGGGCCGTGACCCGGCTTTCCGGCCTGGCACCAAGCTCGGCGGATCGGACCTTGGCTTCGGGGCGGGGAATCGCCAGTTCGCCGGTGAAAACGACGGTCTGGCCGAACAACGGGTGGTCCGGGCTGGCCGCAGCATTGGGCACCGGGTTGGGGCCTTCCTCCGGCCACCCGGAGGCGAACGGCCGGCGTGACGGCGCAGCTGCATTTCCACCGGCGAGGGCCTCGAGCGCGGCGACGGTGGCTTTGGACAACGGGTCGCGCCGGGGGTCGAAGGCCGGCTGGCGCGACACCGCTAGGCCCAGTGACAGATAGAGTTCCGCGATACTCGCCGCCCCGTTGCGGGCGGCGATGTCGATCAGGATGCCGGCACAGGCACGGGCGTCCTCGGCGGCATCGTGATGGTTCACCAGCGGCACGCCGGCTTCCTCGGCCGCGTAGGGCAGCGAGTTGGACACCAGGGAATAGCAGCGCCGGGACAACATCACCGTGCACACGTAGTCATAGGCGGGTCCGGGCAGCCCGGAGACTTCCAGGCCGGAGCGGATCACGCCGAGGTCGAACGCCGCATTGTGGGCCGCCAGCACGTCACCGCCAATGAACGCGCCGATCTCGGGAAAGAGTTCCCCGAACCGCGGCAGTCCCGCCACCTGCTCCGGCCGGATGCCGTGGATCCTGACGTTGTGGTGATCGAAGGCGTCATGGTTTTCCGGCGGCCGCATGAGCCAGGAGGCTTCCTCCACGACGACGCCGCCGCGGACCTTGCTCAGGCCAACAGCACACGGCGAACCGCGGAAGCCGTTTGCGGTCTCAAAGTCGATCGCCGTAAAGTCCAAACCCACGGCCCCAACATTACCGCCCGCCGGCTCCGCCTCCCGCCGTGGCACGGCCACCGGAAGCCGGCTCCGAGGCCCGGCCGTCACCGGTCAAGTACCCTTAACGGGTGAACGTACTAGCAATGAGCGACCTCGCCGTGTCCGCCCTCGGCGGCGCCGGCCCCGTCCAGCCGCATCTGGCCTCCTTCCTGCCCGACTGGCTCAACCCGCAGGTCTTCCTCGCAAATCCGGCCTTCGCGCCGTGGGTGGTCCTCCTTGTCTGCGGCATCATCTTTGCCGAGACCGGGCTGTTGATCGGCTTCTTCCTGCCCGGGGACTCCATGCTGTTCACGGCCGGCCTGCTCGTGGCAACCGGCACCATCCAGGTCAACATCTGGGTCCTGACCGCGCTCATCATCGTCGCCGCGATCATCGGCAACCAGGTGGGCTACCTGATTGGGTCCAAGGCGGGACCTGCCCTGTTCAACAGGCCCAATTCCAAGCTGTTCAAGCGTGAAAACGTGGATAGCGCGCATGCCTTCTTCGAAAAGCACGGCGGCAAGGCCCTGATCCTGGCCCGGTTCGTCCCGATCATCCGCACCTTCGTCCCGGTAATCGTCGGCGTCGCGCAGATGAGCAAGCGCAAATTCTTCACCTACAACGTGATCGGTGCCGTGCTGTGGGGCGGCGGCGTCACGCTCCTCGGCTACCTGCTCGGGGACAAGGTGCCATGGGTCAAGGACAACCTCGACATCATCTTCATCGCCATCGTGCTGGTCTCGGTCATCCCGATCGCCATTGAAGTCATCCGCGGCATCATCGCCAGGCGGCAGTCCGAGGAGTACGGCACGGACGTCGTTGAAGAGTTCATCGAAGAGCACGAACCGGAAGAAGAGCGCAAGACCCCCTAAGCGCCCTCAATGGCAACGCTGTAAACGAAGGAAGGCGCCCCACTATGTGGGGCGCCTTCCTTCGTCTAAGGCCTGCCGCCGTCTGATGCCGGCCGCGAGAACGCCTGCAGGCTATTTCCCGGACAGGGCCTCGACGATGGCCGGCAGCAGTGCCCGGAACGCATGGCCCCGGTGGCTGATGGCGTTCTTCTCCTCGGAGCTGAGCTCGGCGCAGCTGCGGTCCAGCCCGCTCGGCTGCAGGACGGGGTCGTAGCCGAAGCCACCCTCGCCGCGCGGTTCCCGCAGGAGAGTCCCTTCCAGCTGCCCGTATTCGACGACTTCCCGGCCGCCGTCGGGCGAGGACCCGGGCACGGCCAGCGCTGCGGCGCAGACAAAGGCGGCCCCCCGGTATTCGTCCGGCACGTCGGACAGCTGGGCGAGCAAGAGCTGGAGGTTCGCGGCGTCGTCGCCGTGCCGGCCGGACCAGCGCGCCGAGAAGATCCCGGGCGCTCCGCCGAGGACGTCCACGGAAAGTCCGGAGTCGTCGGCGATCGCCACCAGCCCGGTGGCCTCGGCCACGGCCCGCGCCTTCAGCAGCGAGTTTTCGGCGAAAGTCACGCCGGTTTCGGCGACGTCGGGGGCCCCGACGGCGCCGGCGTCCACCACCTGCGTGTCGACGTCGAGCCCGGGCACCTGGCCGCGGAGCAGTTCGCGGAGTTCGCGGAGCTTGCCCTTGTTGTGGGTGGCGAGCACGAGCCGCGGGGCGGGGCCGTCAGCGGCCGGGCCGCCCACAGCGGGCGCTCCCGTGGACGGCGCGTCCGTCACGGGGCCTCCGCCAGGGTGTCGCGCTGGATGGCGGCGAGCTGCTCGGTGCCCAGCAGCGCCAGGTCCAGCAGCTTGTTCAGCTCGTCACGGTCGAACGGTGCGCCCTCGGCGGTGCCCTGGACTTCGACGAACTTGCCGGAGCCGGTCACCACCACGTTCATGTCGGTCTCGGCGCGCACGTCTTCGACGTAGGGCAGGTCGAGCATCGGTACGCCGTCGATGATGCCGACGGACACGGCGGCGATCGTGTCGATCAGGGGCTCGGCGTTGCGGCCGATCATCTTCTTCTCCCGGGCGAAGCGGATGGCGTCCGCGAGTGCCACGTAGGCGCCGGTGATGGCCGCGGTGCGGGTGCCGCCGTCGGCCTGCAGGACATCGCAGTCCAGCACGATGGTGATTTCGCCCAGGGCTTTGGTGTCGATGATGGAGCGCAGCGAGCGGCCGATCAGCCGTGAGATCTCGTGGGTGCGGCCGCCGATCTTGCCCTTGACCGATTCACGGTCGGACCGGGTGTTCGTGGCCCGGGGCAGCATGGCGTACTCGGCGGTGACCCAGCCACGGCCTTCGCCCTTGAGCCAGCGCGGAACGCCCTCCGTCAGGGAGGCCGTGCACAGGACCCTGGTGTTGCCGAACTCGATCAGGGCCGAACCCTCGGCTTGCTTGGACCAGCCGCGGGTGATGCTGATCGGACGCAGCTGGTCGGGAGTACGGCCGTCGGCACGGATTACGGGAACACTGGGAGCTTGGGAAGTCATGCCTTTAGCTTATCGACTCGCCCGGTGCCGCCCGCGCGGGCGGCCGGCTAAACGGTGTAGTGCACGCCCGCGACGGCGACGGCCACGTCCTTGCCGAAGACCTCCTTGGCCTCGGCCATGACGGTGGTCGGGGACGTCCAGACCGGAATGTGCGTCAGCAGCAGCCGCCGCGCCCCGGCGGCGACGGCGGCCTCCCCCGCCCGCTTGCCGGTCAAGTGGACGTCCTTGATCGCGTCGTCGCGGCCTTCCTCGAAGGCCGCCTCGCACAGGAAGAGATCGGCGTCGCGGGCGGAGTCCTCAAGGCCCGCGCAGGAATCCGTGTCCCCGGAGTAGCTCAGGATGCGGGTCACGGGCGTGCCGTCCTTGGCGGGCTCGGTGACCTCCACACGTAGGGCGTAGGCCTCCTCGACCGGGTGGTTCACCGCGTAGGGCGTCACGGTGAACGGGCCGAGGGTCACCGGCTTGCGCTCGGACCAGTTGCTGAAGTCGAATTCCTCGTGCATGCCCGGATCCAGGTCCAGGCCGTACGCCGTGGCCATCCGGTCGGCCGTCGCGGCCGGTCCCCACACCGGGATCCTGCCCCGTCCCCAGCCGCCTGGCTTCCAGCGCACGGCAACGTGGAGCCCGCACAGGTCCATGCAGTGGTCCGGGTGCAGGTGGGTGAGGAAAATGGCGTCGATGTCCTCCAGGTCCGTGTAGCGCTGGATGGCGCCGAGCGCCCCGCTGCCGAGGTCCAGGACGATCTTCCAGTTCCGCTCGCCGTCGTTGGCGGTCAGCAGATAGCACGACGCCGGCGAGCCGGGCCCCGGGAAGGACCCGGTACAACCCACGATAGTCAGCTTCACAGCAGTGTTCCCCCGCCCGCGGATCCGCCCACGAAGTTCGAGATCCGCGGCCGGACGGCACCGGCCTGCGCGGCGGCGGACTGCGCCGCGGCAATCATTTCCGGGGTGATCCGGGCGAGGCTGCCGGTGGGGTACTGCGCCGCGACGTGGTCCACGTGGCGGACGCTGAGGACCTCGGGGCCAAGGAAGCGCCGGGCGAGGTGCTCGAACTGGGCGGCGTCGCCGGTGGCAATGAAATTGTGTTCGGGGGCCGTGGCGTCGGTGCGCTCCAGGCCCCGGGAGGCCAGGGCCCGGTAGACGTCCTTGGCCGTTTCCTCGGCGCTGGAAACCAATGTGACGTCCTCGCCCAGGACGAAGGAGATCACGCCGGTCAGCAGCGGGTAGTGCGTGCAGCCGAGCACCACTGTGTCCACCCCGGCGGCAATGAGCGGCGCCAGGTACTCGCGGGCGACGGCGAGCAGTTCCGGTCCCGTGGTGATCCCGGCCTCCACGTATGGCACGAACGCGGGGCAGGCCACGGACGTGATCTCCAGGTCCGGAGCCGCGGCGAAGGTGTCCTCGTAGGCGCGCGAGCCCACCGTGGCCGAGGTCCCGATCACGCCCACCCGGCCCGTGCGGGTGGCAGCGACGGCGCGGCGGACGGCCGGCTGGATCACTTCGATGACCGGGATCCCGTAGCGGGCCGTATAGCGTTCGCGGGCGTCGCGCAGCACGGCGGCGGATGCAGAGTTGCAGGCAATGGTCAGGAGCTTGACGCCGGAATCCACGAGTTCGTCCATGACACCGAGGGCGTTGGCCCGGACTTCGGCGATGGGAAGGGGCCCGTAGGGGCCGTGCGCCGTGTCCCCGACATAGAGGATAGATTCGTTGGGCAGCTGGTCGATGATGGACCGGGCCACGGTGAGGCCGCCCACGCCGGAGTCGAAGACGCCAATGGGCCGCGACCCCAGCTCCAAAGCCGGTTCGGGCCCGGTGGGGGCCGTTGCGTTGTTGCGGGCTGGGGAGTCCGCAGCAGCCCCTGCCGGATCCATATTCGATGCTGAAGTCATGATTATTCGAGGATAGGACAACGCTTGCGGAGCGGCCATCACATTGTGGCGCTCAACTCGTGTCTCGTAGGTCACACCCTCGCGCTCAGCGCCGGGCATCGAGCGAGTGCACCATGGCCTGGACCAGCGACTCCTGCAGCCAGGTGGTGAAGTTGTACACCAGGGCCAGGTAGCTTTCGACGTCCTCGGCCTGGGACCAGTCCTGCATGAGGTGGACGTTGTCCGCGTCGGCGTCGTCGCGGATGTCGAGGCGTTCGGCGAGCACCAGCCGGACATCGTTGAGTGCGGTGGCCCAGTGCCCGGCGTCGGCCTGGGTCAGCACGAGGTCCTCCCGGTCCAGGCTCAGGGCGGCCGCCTTCAGCGCGCCGATCTTGCTTTCGCGCAGCGAGCGCTCCGTATAGCGGCGGAACTCCAGGGAGGCGTCGGCGTCGTTCTTCACCACGTTCGGCAGCAACCGCCGCAGGGCGCGGTCCGAGGGTTCGCGGGCTTCTGCGTCCAGCCCCACCAGGGCGGCCAGTGGGTCCTCGTTGGCGCGCTCCTCGGGCTCGAGCATGGAGATCACGTCGTCGAAAAGGCTGCGCAGCAGCTCCCGCTCGGCCGGCTCGAGAAAGCCCCGGATGCCCTTGAGCCCGTACTTGAATGCCTTAGCCACGTTTTCCTTTGCCTTTGCCCGAACCGCTCCCGCTGCCGCCGGTGGCTTTTTCCACCGTCGCCCAGAGGCCGTAGCCATGCATGGCTACGGCGTGCTGCTCCACCTGCTCTTTGCTCCCGTGCGCCACGATCGAGCGTCCCTTCTTGTGGACCTCCATCATGAGTTTGTTGGCCTTGGTCTCCGAGTAGCCGAAATAGCTGCGGAACACGTAGCTCACGTAGCTCATCAGGTTCACCGGATCGTTCCAGATCACGAGGTTCCAAGGGATGTCCGGGGCCGTCAGGACGTCGCCTGACGTCACTGTTCCGGTCTGGGTGCTCTCCCGTGTGTCGGGGCCGAGCGCAACGCTGAGGGTCATCTGTCCATTCTATGGGGAGGCTGGGCCCACGCCGGCGAGGGCCCCACGGCGAAGCGAAGCGAGACGAGGGAGCCGGTGGGTGGGCCCACGCCGGCGAGGGCCCCGCTGCGAAGCGGAGCGAGACGCGGGAGCCGGTGGGGACTAGAGTGAATTTGTGAGTACCTCAGCTGGCTGGGACCGTCCCCGCACGTCCCTGTACACCGACCACTACGAGCTGACGATGCTGCAGGGTGCTTTGCAGTCCGGCGCGGCACACCGGAAATCCGTCTTCGAGGCCTTTGCCCGGAGGCTGCCGGACGGGCGCCGCTACGGGATCGTGGCGGGCACCGGCCGCCTGCTGGAGGGGATCGCGAACTTCCGCTTCGGCGAGCCGGAACTGGACTACCTGCGCCGCACCAAGGTGGTCAACGACCAGACCCTGGACTACCTGGCCGGTTACAGCTTTTCCGGCGACATCTGGGGCTATCCGGAGGGTGAAGCGTACTTCCCGAACTCCCCCGTGCTGATCGTCGAATCCACCTTTGCCGAGGCCTGCATCCTGGAGACCTACCTGCTCTCCGTGCTCAACCACGACTGCGCGATCGCCTCCGCCGCCTCCCGGATGATCTCCGCCGCCGGCACCCGCCCGTGCATCGAGATGGGCTCGCGCCGGACGCACGAGGAGTCGGCGGCCGCAGCTGCCCGGGCCGCGGTCATCGCCGGGTTCGACAGCACCTCGAACCTGGAGGCCGGATTGCGCTACGGGCTGAAGACCGTCGGCACGGCCGCCCACTCCTTCACCCTCCTGCACGACTCCGAACGCGAGGCCTTCGAGGCCCAGATTGCCGCCTTCGGGCCGGACACCTCACTCCTGGTGGACACGTACGACGTCGAAGCGGCCGTCCGCACCGCCGTCGACCTCGCCGGGGACAAGCTGGGCGCAGTCCGCCTGGACTCCGGTGACCTCGTGGCCCAGGCCCAGTGGGTCCGGCAGTTGCTCGACGAGCTCGGCAACGACCGCACCAAGATCGTGGTGACCTCGGATCTCGACGAGTTCGCCATCGCCGCGCTTCAGTCCGCGCCGGTGGACTCCTACGGCGTGGGCACCTCGCTCGTCACCGGTTCCGGGGCACCGACGGCCAGCATGGTCTACAAGCTTGTCAGCCGCACCGACGGCGACGGCGAGTTCATCTCCGTCGCCAAAGCAGCCAAGAACAAGGCCAGCAAGGGCGGGCGCAAGTACGCGCTGCGCAAGCTCAACGAACGCGGGACCGCCACCGCCGAAATCGTCGGCGTCGGCCATCACCCGGAGGACGACGGCAACGACCGTCCGCTGCTGCAGCAGTTCGTCAAGAACGGCGAGGTCCTGCCGGGGTGGACCGGACCCGAAGGGGTCCAGCGCGCCCGGCGGCGCCACGCGGAGACCATGAAGGAGCTCCCCGCTGTGGTCAACCGGCTCCAGCGCGGCGAAGCGGCCATCCCCACCATCTACGAGGAGGACTGAATGTCCCGCGCCCTGATCATTGTCGACGTCCAGAACGATTTCTGTGAGGGAGGCGCCCTGCCCGTCACCGGCGGGGCGGAACTCGCCGGCGAGATCAGCGAGTACGTTGACGCCCACCACGGCCAGTTCGACCACGTCGTGGCCACCCAGGACTGGCACATCGATCCGGGCGCGCATTTCTCCGAGGAACCCGACCACGTGGACAGCTGGCCGCCGCACTGCGTGGCGGGCACCCGCGGTGCCGAACTGCATCCGGACCTCGATCCCGAATACATCCAGGCCTACTTCCGCAAGGGCCAGTTCGCCGCGGCGTATTCCGGCTTCGAAGGGCTGCTGGCCCCCGAGGACGATGTCCCCACCGGGGACCGGAAACCCGGCGCCATGCCCGTGTCCGGAACCGGCACCGAGGACGCCCCGGGTTCTTCAGCCTCCAGTGCTTTCGCCGGCACTGATTTCGCCGCCGGCGAGGAGGCGATCGGGCTGGATGACTGGCTGCAGAGCCACGACGTGGAAGACATCGTGGTGGTGGGAATCGCCACGGACTACTGCGTCAAGGCGACCGCCCTGGATGCGGTGCAGGCCGGCTACTCCGTCACGGTGCTGCGCGGCCTGACGGTCGGTATTTCCGACGACCTCGACGACGCCGTGGCCGAGATGGAGCTCGGCGGCGTCGATGTCCTCTGAGCGCCTGCGCTCCTCTCCCCCGGGCCGTGCGGCCCGCAACAGCTGGCGGGAAAAGGCCGCCGCCAAAGTAGACTCGAAACCGTTGCCCTATCGTCTTACCCGTAGAACCCCGGAGTACACCATGAAGAAGACCCTGACCGTTCTGATTGCCGCTGGCGCGCTGCTCGGCGCGGCCGGCTGCTCGGCCGCGCCGCAGCTGAGCAACGAGGAAACCTGCGCCCGGGTCAAGACCGTGGTCTCTGCCCAGTCGGCGACGTCGGACAAGGCCGGCATGACCAGGGTCGCCAACCAGCTGCGGCCCATCAAGGCGGCGGCCTCCGATGACCTGCGGGCGCCGCTGCAGACCATCATCGAATACTTCGACGAGTCGGCCAAGCCCTCACCGGACACAGCCAAGCTCGAGGACATGAAGGCGGACTACACCGCGGCAGGCCAGAAATACGGCCAGGTCTGCGGCAGCGGCCAGTAGCCGACACGCCCCGTTAGACACAGCGGAGGGACCAGGCCGTCGGCCTGGTCCCTCTGCTTTTGCGCTGTACTTTCGAGCTTTGCTGTGGACCTGCGCGTTGGCCCTGTGCGTTGGCCGGCGGCTATTTCCGGCCGATGAACCAGTCCTGGAGCTTCCGCAGGCGGGTCTGCAGCTGTTCCTCATTGGCCTGCGCGACGGCGGGGCCGCCGCAGACGGTCCGTAGCTTGGTGTGGATGACGCCGTGTGGGGTCCCGGTCCGGGCCGACCACGCGGCCACGTTCTTGGCCAGCTCGGCGCGCAGGTCCATGAGCATCCGGTGGTCCGGCACGGCCGGGGCCGCCGGTTCGGCGCCAGCCTGCGGGGTGCGCTTGTTTTTCCGGTTGAGCTGTTCGTGCTGGCGCTGGCGCAGCAGCGTGCCCACCTGGTCGGCGTCCAGCAGGCCCGGGATTCCGAGGAAGTCGAGCTCGTCCTCCGAGCCCACCTCGCCGCCCGTGCCGAACTCGCCACCGTCGAAGAGCACCCGGTCAAAGGACGCCTGGGAGTCCAGGGCCTCGAACTTGCCCTTCATCAGCGAGTCGGAGGCCTTTTCCTCGCGGTTCGCCTCCTCCATGAGCGAGTCCTCGGGATTGAACAGCCCGTCGCTGTCCTCCTTCTCGGGGCGGTCCAGGGCGTGGTCGCGCTCGGCCTCCATCGAGTTGGCCAGCGCCATCAGCTGCGGGACGGAGGGCAGGAAGACCGACGCCGTCTCGCCGCGCTTGCGGGCACGCACGAAACGTCCCACGGCCTGGGCGAAGAACAGCGGGGTGGACGTCGAGGTGGCATAGACGCCGACGGACAGCCGCGGGACGTCCACGCCTTCGGAGACCATCCGGACGGCCACCATCCAGCGCTTCTCGCTGGCGGTGAATTCCTCGATCTTGCTGGAGGCCTTGGCGTCGTCGGAAAGGATGACGGTGGGCGACTCGCCGGTGATCTTCTTCAGCTGCCCGGCGTACGCGCGGGCGTCCTCGTGGTCGGTGGCGATGACCAGGCCGCCGGCATCCGGGACACTGCGGCGGACTTCGCTGAGCCGTTTGTCCGCGCCGGCGAGGACGGCGGGGATCCATTCGCCGGCCGGGTTCAGCGCGGTCCGCCAGGCCTGTGAGGTGATGTCCTTCGTGACGGCCGACTCGCCGAGCGATGCGGCCATTTCGTCTCCGGCACTCGTGCGCCAGCGCATCTGGCCGGAGTACGCCATGAACATGACCGGGCGGACCACGTGGTCGCGCAGGGCCTTGCCGTAGCCGTAGGTGTAGTCGGCCTTGGAGCGCCGGATCCCGTCCCGGTCCTCGGCGTACTCCACGAACGGGATGGGCGAGGTGTCGGAACGGAACGGGGTGCCGGTCAGGGAGAGCCGGCGGGCCGCGGGGTCGAACGCCTCGCGGAGGCCGTCACCCCAGGAGAGGGCCTCGCCGCCGTGGTGGATCTCGTCCAGGATCACCAGCGTGCGCGCGGCTTCGGTCTTCGCCCGGTGGAGCATGGGCTTGCTGGCCACCTGGGCGTACGTCACCGCGACGCCGATGAACCCGCGGCCGTGCTGGCCGTCGGCGTTCTTGAAGTTCGGGTCGATCGCGATGCCCACCTTGGCAGCCGCGTCGGCCCACTGGCGCTTCAGGTGGTCGGTCGGCGCCACGATGGTCACGCGGTTGACCACACCGGAGTCGATGAGCATGGACGCCACGCGCAGGGCGAACGTCGTCTTACCCGCGCCGGGGGTCGCGACGGCGAGGAAATCCTTGGGATGGATGCTGAAATAGTTGTCCAGCGCCTCCTGCTGCCAGGCGCGCAGCTTGGGGGCGGTGCCCCAGGCTGCCCGCTCGGGATACGCGGGAGGAAGGGTGGGGCCGCCGAAAAGTGTCTCTGTCATTGAGGCGCCCTCCATCCGCGCCTGGCTGCAGCCGACGGGGAAACCCAATTAAGCACAAAAACACCAATCTTTTTCGGATGGACCGTAAGGCAGAAACCGGACAGCAGGGACCGGAAACAGGAGAACAGGAAGAACACAGCGGCGCGGCAACGCACCTGAAGAAGCGCAAAAAAGACGTGCCAAGAGGAAGTGCCGTCAAAAGACGCCGGACCAGGGACGGCTAGCGGATCCCGTGCGAAGCGTTACTTGTCGCCGGAGCCCTTGCCGCCGTCGTTTCCGGGGCGCAGGCCCTCGTAAACTTCCTTGCATTCGGGGCAGACGGGGAACTTCTGCGGGTCCCGGCCCGGTGTCCAGACCTTGCCGCAGAGCGCGATGACCGGTTCACCGGTCAGCGCCGATTCCATGATCTTTTCCTTGCGCACGTAGTGCGAGAAGCGTTCCCGGTCGCCGGGTTCCACTTCCTGGCGCAGTTCCTCGCGCTCGATCGTGGCCGTTGACGTCCCGGCTCCGGAGAGCTCGCGCATCGGATCGTTTTCGAGAGGATCGGTCATGCTAGTCATGACACCCATCTTAGCCGTTGGATGGGCCCCGCCGGACCTGCGGGACCGCGCCGCGCGAGCCTACAGGCCCTGCCAGGCCGGTTTGTGCTCATAGCTGTGGCGGTAGTAGTCCGCCAGCCGCAGCGACGACGCCGCCGCCTCGTCCACGAGGATGGTGGCATGCGGGTGCAGCTGCAGCACGGACGCCGCACAGATGGCGGCGACGGGGCCCTCCACGAGATCCCGGACGGCCTGGGCCTTTTGCGCACCGGTGGCGGCCAGGATGACGTGGCGGGCATCCAGGATGGTGCCCAGGCCCTGGGTCAGGACGTGATGCGGCACATCGGCCAGGCTGCCGAAAAAACGCGCGTTGTCCCGGCGTGTCTGCTCGATCAGGGTCTTGATCCGCGTCCGGGAGGTCAGGGAGGAGCCTGGCTCGTTGAAGCCGATGTGGCCGTCCGTTCCGACGCCGAGCAGCTGCAGGTCAACGCCCCCGGCGGCGCGGATGGCGTCCTCATAGGCCCGGCAGGCAGCCGGGATGTCCTCCGCGGCGCCGTCGGGCACGTGGACGTTGGCCGGGCTGATGTTGACCCGCGCGGTGAATTCGCGCGCGATCACCTCACGGTAGGACTCCGGGTGGCCCGCCGGCAGGCCCACGTACTCGTCCAGGGCGAAGGCCTGAGCCTGGCTGAAATCCAGGCCGTGGCGCTCGTGCCGCAGGGCCAGCTCACCGTAGATCGGCAGCGGCGTGGACCCCGTGGCCAGGCCCAGCACGGCGTCGGGTTTGCGGCGAAGAAGGGCCTCCACCGCATCCGCCGCCAGCGACGCGATCTGCTTGCTGGCGGGAAGGATCACAACTTCCATGGTCCCTGCCTTTTGCCGGGTGCTCGAGACTGCGCTGTCCGGATACTGCACAGTCCCGATGCTGCGCACTCCCAGCATGCACCCGTCAGCGGTTGACGGCCAGTTGTGCCAGCAGCTCCGGTGCCCGCCGGTCCAGCCATGCTCCGCCGGCCCGGACACCGACGGTGAACAGGGCCAGGCCCAGCGCGGGGCCCAGGACCAGCGCGATCCAGCCCGGCACGGGGCTGCCGGTGATGAACTGCGCGGCTACGAGCGCCGCTTCGGGCGCGACGAGGACCATGAGGATGCCCATGCCGCCGAACTGCACGGCGAGTGTCTGGGCCACGTTTCCCGGCGGCTTCTTGAAGGGGCTGTCCCCCGGCAGCGGGACGCTGACGGTGTAGCGCGCCGAGATCACCGAGGCCAGGCCCAGGCCGGTGAACAGGACGCCGAGCGAGAGGCCCAGGACAGCGGGCAGCTTGTCCCAGTCGCCGGTGACGAAGAACGGGCCGACGCTGAAGATAAGCACCACGGGCAGCGCGAAGCTCAGGCACGCCAGTGCCCGGCCAAGCCGGTCGTCGGCGCCGCGCACACCGGTGGCCACGTGCAGGGCAAACGCGGTGCTGTCATAGGAGACGTCCGTGGAAATGGACCAGGCCAGCAGGAAGGCCGTCAGCGGCCCCACGAACTGGAACGGGCCATAGAACCCGCTCTGGCTGCCCTGGAACAGGAACAGCACGGGCAGGAGCGGAACCACCACCAGCGCGCCGGCGTAGCGGGGGTCCCGGAGCCAGTAGTACAGGCACCTGGCGGCGACGGCGGCGGCCGGCGTCGCCGGGAGCAGCCTGAACAGGCCCGCGCCACCGGTCCGCCGTTTGGAGGTCCCCGCGTAGGGCGGTGTCACCAGGGCCCGCTGCAACAGGACCTTCCACGCCACGGCCAGGCCAGCCAGCGTGGCCACGGCGATGAGGAATTTCGCGGCAGCCGCACCGTAATGGCCGGCGGCCAGCTCGCCGCCGAGCGAGAACGCGGCCCCGGCGGGCGTCCAGGACAGTGTCCGGGCCAGTCCGGCCAGGAAATCGCCGGAATCGGCAATTCCCTTCGCGATCCCCGCCAGGATGGGGCCCGTCAGGACCAGCGGAATCAGGAAGGCGACGGCGCTGATGTCCTTGAAGCGCCGGGAGCTGGCCAGGCCGGCTGTCGCGGTGGTCACGACCTTGGAGAGCACCACGCAGCTCAGCACGCCCAGTGCCGCGCCGACGAGCGCGCCGGCCGCGGCAGGCACGCTGCGGGACCACGTGCCCACGGTGGCGAGCGCCACCAGCGAGGTCGCAAGGCCCGGTATGCCGATCAGGCCGCCCAGCGCCAGCCCCGCCAGCAGCTGCGGCATGGGCACGGCGAAGGTGGTGAAGCGGGCCGGGTCCAGGGTCATGTCTGCCGCGGAGACCGCGACGGGGATGATGGCCCAGCCCAGCAGGGCCGCCGCGCCGCCCAGGACCACCACGGTCTGCGCGAGCTCGATTTCCTGGCCGCGGAGGACCAGGAGCCCGGCCGCGCAAATGCCGACCAAACCCAGGGCATACAGGGCACCGATTCCGAGGCCTACCAGCTGCCACGGGCTGCGCCGGACGCTGTTGCGCAGCAGGGTCAGTTTGAGCCTTAGAAGGTGCGCAACCATTCCAGGCCTTCCGTGTGGTTCCGGCCGCCCACGAGCTGCACGAAGCGGTCCTCGAGGCTGGCCCCGGCACGGACGTCCTCCACGGTGCCGGCGGCCAGCACCCGGCCGCCGGCGACGACGGCAACGTGGTCGCACATGCGCTGGACCAGGTCCATGACGTGGCTGGAGACGATGACGGTTCCGCCCGAGGAAACGTAGCGTTCCAGGATGTCGCGGATGTTCGCCGCCGAGATGGGATCCACCGATTCGAACGGCTCGTCCAGGACCAGGAGCCGCGGGGCGTGGATCAGCGCCGAGGCCAGCGCGATCTTCTTGGTCATGCCGGCGGAGTAGTCCACCACCAGCGTGCCGGCGTCGTTGCCGAGGTCCAGCGCGGCGAGCAGTTCCGCCACCCGCGACGCCACCATTTCCCGGTCCATCCCGCGCAGCAGGCCGGCGTAGGTGACCAGCTGTTCGCCGCTGAGGCGGTCGAACAGCCGGACGCCGTCGGGCAGGATTCCCATCAGCTTCTTGGCTTGCAGGGGATGCTGCCAGACGTCGACGCCGTGAACAAGTGCGGTCCCGAAGTCGGGGCGCAGCAGGCCCGTGGCCATGGACAGCGTGGTGGTTTTGCCGGCGCCGTTAGGGCCGACCACCCCGTAGAAGGACCCGGCCGGGACGTCCAGGCTAATGCCGTCGACGGCGATTTTGTCGCCGAAGCGCTTGGCGAGGCCGATCAGGGACAAGGCAGGCACCTGCAGGACAGACGCCGGCGGCGACGACGGGCCAGGCGGCAGCGGAGGCTGGAAAGTCATGACGCCAGACTAACCGTCCCGGCGCGCGAAAAGGATCGTCCGCAAGGCGTAAGTTCCTGGAGTACTGCCCTTAGACCTACTGCCCTAAGACCTACTGCCCTAAGACGTAAGGCCCCTAAGACGTACAGCCCTGAAGGTACCGCCTTGGACTGCGCTAGAAGGAGTGCCGGGGCCTGGCGCGCTCGTATTGCGGCGGCCAGGCAAGGTCATGGCCAAGCTCGAACGCGGCCCGCAGCCACCAGTGCGGGTCCCGCAGCGCGGCCCGGGCGATGAACACGCCGTCGGCCTGGCCGGTGGCCACCGCGTGCTCGGCCTGCCCGGCCGAGGTCAGGAGCCCCACGGTGCCGGTCTTGACCCCGGTTTCGCGCCGGATCCGGGCCGAGAACCCGGTCTGGTAGCCGGGGCCGACGGGAATCTGCTGGTGGGCAACGGCCCCGCCGCTGGAAACGTCCACCAGGTCCACTCCGCGTTCCGCGGCGGCGCCCGCCATCCGGACCGAGGCCTCGGCCTCGATGCCGCCCGGCGCCCAGTCCGAGGCCGAGATCCGCAGCAACAGGGGCATGGAGTCCGGAATGACGGCGCGGACGGCGTCCACCACGGCAAGCGTGAGCCGGTTCCGGCCGGTCTCGTCCCCGCCCCAGCGGTCCGTGCGGTCATTGACCAGCGGGCTCTGGAACTGGTGCAGCAGGTAGCCGTGGGCGCCATGGATTTCGATCGTGTCGAACCCCGCATCGACGGCCCGTACGGCTGCGGCGGCGAAGTCGGCGATCACGCCGTCGATCTGCGCTTCGGTCATGGCCGACGGCGGCGCGTACCCGTCGAACGCACCGGTTCCTGGCCCCACGGTGTCCCAGCCGCCCTCGGACCCGGGCACGCTGCCCGTCTTGCCGGAGAACGGCCAGTAGGAGGACGCCTTGCGGCCGGCATGCGCCAGCTGTGTGCCGATCTTGGCCTCTGCGGTGCCGTGGCGGTGCACGAAGGCGGTGATGCGTTCCCAGGCCGCGGCCTGGTCATCGTTGTAGAGGCCGGCGTCGCGGGGGCTGATCCTGCCTGCGGCGTTCACGGAGTTGGCCTCGGTGAGGATGAGGGCCGCTCCGCCGGTGGCAAAGGAGCCCAGGTGCATGAGGTGCCAGTCGGTGGGCACCCCCTCGCCGGTCCCCGTCTCGCAGCTGTACTGGCACATCGGGGACACCCAGCCGCGGTGCTGCAGCCGCAGGGACCTCAGGTCCAGCGGCGCGAAGAGGGCCGATCCCACTAGAACAGCACCCGGGCCAGTCCCTGGCGGGCCTTGGCGACGCGCTCGTCACCGGTGCCGACGACGTCGAAGAGTTCCAGCAGCCGGACCCGGGCGGTCTCCCGTTCCGGGCCGAAGTTCCGGCCGATGAACGTCACGATCCGGCCAAGGCCGTCCTCGATGTGGCCACCGGCGATGTCCAGGTCCGCGACGCCGAGCTGGGCATCGAGGTTGTCCGGCTCATCGGCGGCGAGCCGGCGGAGGTCATCTGCCTCGGGCCCGGAGAAGGACTGCAGGCGCTCCATGAGTTCCACCTGCGCCAGGCCCGCCTTGGCCTCGGCGTCGGTGGGCATCTCGGTCAGCGCCTGCCGGTAGGCCGCGGCGGCGGCCGCGTAGTCGCCGGCCTCGATCGCGTCGAATGCTTCCTGGTGCAGCGGCGGCAGCGGCGGGGCCTCCGGTTCCCCGGCGGGATTCCCGTTGCCGGCGGCGCCGGCTCCGATCTGCCCGGTCACGCCGTTGGCGGCCGCGACCTTGAGGAGTTCGTCGAACAGGCTGCGTACCTGCTGCTCGTCCGCGCCGCCCTGGAAGAGCGGAACGGGCTGGCCCTTGACGACGGCGACGGCGGTGGGCACGGCCTGGACCTGGAAGGCCTGGGCCAGCTCCGGGAAGACGTCGATGTCGGCGGCCCCGAGGACCAGGCGGCCGTCGTAGCTCTCGACGATGCGTTCGAGGACGTCCACCAGCTGGTCGGAACCCGGCGAGTAGGAGGCCCAGAGGGCGATCACCACGGGCACCTGGGCCGAGAGCTGCACGAGCTCCTGGAAGTTGCCTTCGGTCACGTCCACACGCAGCGGCCGGCCCTGCTCGGCGGCGCCGGCGTCCGCCGCGGCGGGGGCGGGACGCTGTTTCAAAGCGGAAAGATCGACGGCGCCGCGCAGGTTCAGCGGGCTGGCGGCAACTGGCGGGACCGGGCGGGAAGCTGGCGTTGTCATAGCTCCACTCTAGCCATTGAAGTCCCGCCAGGCGCCACCAGCGCCCGCCGGCGTCGGCTACTTGAAAGCCGCCCCGACCAGGCCGCGGGTGGCGGCCACGAGCTTCATCGGATCCTTGGAACCGGCGGGCGGAACGTAGACAGCCACGGACTCGGCGAAGTTCAGCACCATGCCGGTGCTGGTCTCCTTGCCGCCGGCCAGGGCAGCCGCGTCGTCGCCGATCGTGAGCTTGTCCCCGTCGGCCTTCGGAGTGCCGTCGAACGCGAAGTTCAGGCGCCCCAGGACCAGGGCCCCGCCATCGGCTGTACGGAACACGACAGTGTTCTCGGGGGCCACCTTATGCGTGAAGGCGAACGTGCCGTTGACGCCCGAGCTGACGACGTCGGCCTGGTAGGCGAGCGTGTCCGCGATGTACGGGGAGGACTGTCCTTCGACGAGCTTGTCCTTGAAGGCTGAGTCGGCTGTGGTCAGGCGGTCACCAAGCCCGGCCATCGCCTCGTCACCGCTGTACAGGAGTCCGGCCTTGTCCGAGGACGCGAGCGTCTCCGTGCCGGCACGCCCGATCGCCGGGAAGGTGGCGCCCGGCTGCAGCGGCGTGCTGCTGACCAGCTTGTAGTTCTCCCGCGGGGAGGTCTGGGTCAGGGTCAGCAGCTGCGGGACAACGTTGCCGTCGCCCTGTGTCACGGCCATCACGGAGCGGGGCCAGCTGCGCTTGTTGGTGACCACAGTGGTCAGCAGCTTGGTGGCGCGGACGGGCATGCGGGCCTCAACGGAGGCCGCCTGCGAGCGGATTTTGTAGTTCTCCGTGCGCACCTGCAGCTCGGAGCCCGCCACCCGCGGCGCCAGCTTGGCTGCGTCCTTGGCAGCGTCTCCTGCGTCGACGGCACCGGCAACCTGTTCCAGGACGCGGCGGAACTGGGCGTCCAGCAGCACCGGAGCGTCGCCGGCCTGCCCCTCGGCGGCAGCGCCCGGGGCCGCCGCGTCCGAAGCCGGAGCACTGGCGGCAGGAGCACTGGGTGACGGAGCGGGCGTCTGGCTGGCCTGGGCCGCCACCGACGTTCCGGCGACGGCGGTGGCCGTCAGCACGGCAACCACGATGCCGGAACGGCGCATCCCGCCGGAGAGAACGGAGCCCCTGCGCTGCTCGGGGGCTGCCTTCTCCGCGTTGGATTTCCCGGGCACGGTTTTCCCGGGCTCAGTTTTGCCGGGCACAGTCGGCTGCGGCGTGGTTTCCGGTGCAGTCGTTTCAGGTGCTGCGGTTGCCGTGGATTCAGGTGCGCCAGGCTCCTGCGTGCCGGCAGCCGAACCCTGTCCCCCGCGCCGCGCCGCGGCCTTGGCCTGCACACGGCGGGCGAATGAGCTGTCGCCCGCGCCGCCGTCCCCGCCGCCGGTCCGGGTCCCTGGCTTGTTGCCCTTCGGCTTGAGGACCAGCATCGCGCCGCCGGCAATGATCAGGAGTCCGCCGAGCACCATGAACGGAATGGCCCACGGCGTGGAGGTGTCGTTCGGGAAGGTCATGGTGATGGAGCTGGGGGCGGGCTTGGTGCCGTCCGCCGCGAGCAGGAGGGACCAGTCGCCGTCGGCCGGCGGGTTCCAGGAGTAGTCCATGTCTCCGGTGGCGTTCTCGGTGCTGACCCAGAGATCGGATCCGGCGGGCGACGGCGCGGCAGCATCGCCGTCGGTGTGCGTCACCTGCAGCGCCTTGCCGTCATCCGAGACGCCGGCGACAGTATTGTGCGCCGTCTTGCCGACCCAGGCGTCGACGTCGTCCGGCCGGCCCGCGGCCAGCATGAAGGCACCTTCACCCTTGACCTGGATCTTCACGGTCCCGGGATGCAGCGTCCTGAGCTTCTCGTCGAAAACGGTCAGCGGGGCGGCAGTACCGGCCTGTGCGGTGGCCGTGATGGTCTCCGGTGGAGCCCAGAACGTCTTCTGGCCAATTCCGGCCAGGAGGGTCAGGAGGCCAAGCAGCACCAGGGCGACTGCAGTCTTGAAACGCAAAATACTACCTATCATCAGCGGACAGTTAGCTTCAATAGTAACCATTTTGTTACCCGCGAGTCAGATCGGCGGCCCGGCCCGCCCCTATCGACGGCCCCCGCGCCTGGCCTCCGCCCTTGTGCTGACAAGCCTGCTGATAGTGTTTGCGGTGATCATCACACCAGCGCCGCCCCAGGGGCGCCGCAGAGAATTAAGGGCCTTCAACGCAGTGACTGAACACACGGATTCGTCCGCCGCCGGACAAGATGAAGCCCAGGAATCCGGCAGCCAGGAACGCGGGCCCCAGCCATCTGATTCCGGCCCCCGGCCATCAGCCGCCAGTCCCAGGAATGCCGCGGCCAACCTCCTTTTGTCCGCGGCCCGGCGCCTGCGCCAGCCACTGCCGGGGGCCCAGCCGAGGATCCGCTTCGAGATGCCGCCGGAGCACGAGGCCGAGGCTGCTGCCGGGTCCGATGCCCCCTTCGGCAGTCCCGGTCCCCGGATGTCCGCCCAGCACCCGCTGTACATGGGTTTCATGGGCACGGTCGGCGTCGGCGTCGCGCTCCTGGTCTACTGGATCGGTTCGAACACGACCCAGCTGCTGTTGTGGATCGTCACGGCGCTCTTCATCACCCTGGGACTGGACCCGGTGGTGCGCTGGCTCGAACGCAGGAATGTCCCCCGGGCCGCCGGCATCCTTCTGTCCGTTTCCACCCTGGCAGTGGCTGTCGCCGCATTTTTCGCCACCCTGATCCCCACGATCGTGCAGCAGGTCACGCAAATCGTGCAGCAGGCGCCCAAATGGGTCCAGGAGTTCATCGACTCGGACTTCTTCCGGAACGTCGACAGCCAGTTCGGCATCCGGGACCGCATCTCCCAGGAGCTGGAGAAGTTCGTCAACAACCCCGAGGCCATGGGCGGGATCTTCGGCGGCGTGGTCGGCTTCGGCTCCACCGTGGCCAACGGGCTGTTCGGCGCCCTGATCGTACTGGTCCTGAGCCTGTACTTCCTCGCCGCGCTTCCGGCCATGAAGAAGTGGGGCTACCGTCTCGCGCCGCGCTCGCGCCGGCCCCGGGTCCAGGCCCTGGCGGAGGAAATCACCGGTTCGGTCGGCAACTACGTGATCGGCCAGGCCGCTGTCGCCGTGCTGAACGCCACCTTCGCCTTCATCGTGATGTCGATCATCGGGGTGCCGTTCGCCACGCTGCTGGCGTTCGTGGTGGCCCTGCTGGCGTTCATCCCGCTCGTGGGCGGCATGATTGCCGGGTTCCTGGTGACGCTCGTGGCGCTGACGGCCGGATGGCAGACGGCGCTGGTCTTCGCGATCTGCTACTTCGCCTACCTCCAGTTCGAGGCGTACTTCATCTCACCGCGCATCATGCAGAAGGCCGTGGCGGTGCCGGGGGCCGTGGCCGTCATCTCCGTGATCGCCGGCGGCAGCCTGCTCGGCGTGCTCGGCGCCCTGATCGCCATCCCCACAGCCGCGGCGATTATGCTGCTGGTCAAGGAAATCTACATCGCCCGCCAGGACAGCCGCTAGCAGTCAGTGCGCGGTGGCGACCGGCCCGTCCCATTCCTGCGGCAGCACTCTCCCGGCGCTTCCATTTCCTGCGCTGCCGGGGAGAACCTGGTCCACGATCTCGTTGAGCACCCGTCCGGCGTGCTTCTCCCCCACCCACAGGTGTTTGGCGCCGTCGACCCCTATCACCTGTGCCTGCGGCACGAGCGCGAACCTCGCCGCCGCAGCCGCCGGCTGCAGGTAGTCGTCGTGCTCGGGGACCAGCACCTTCAGCGGCTTGCCTGCCTGCGCCCAGTCCTTCAGGTGTACGTCCGTGGCCCGGTGCAGCGGCGGCGAGAGCAGGATGGCCCCCTCGATCTCCGAGGCGACGGGCTCCGTGGCGCCGTACATCAGGGCAAGCTCGGTGCCGAAGGACCAGCCCACGAGCCACCGGTTCGGCAGGCCCCGGTCCACGGCGAACCGCACGGCGGCCTCGACGTCGAGACGCTCGCCGATGCCTTCCTCGAAGGCTCCCCCACTGGTTCCGCGCGGCGAGGAGGTGCCCCGGGTGTTGAAGCGCAGCACGGCGATCCCGGCGAGGGCCGGCAGCCGGTAGGACGCCTTGCGGTAGACGTGCGAATCCATGAAGCCGCCGTGCGTCGGCAGCGGGTGCAGCGTGATGAGTGTTGCCTTGATCTCGCCGGACTCCGGGACCGCGAGCTCGCCCACCAGCCGGTGCCCGTCCGAGGTGCGGAGTTCGACGTTCTCGCGGCGGGCCGGGAGGACGGTGGAGGCGCGGATGGCGGTCGGCGCGGACGGCTGGGTGAAGACGTACGACGCGGGATCAAAAGTCATGCCCCCCACCTTAGCGAAACTGCCTAGCGGTACCTGTCAGCGATACCGGTAGCTCCGCGAGGTCCAGCAGTTGGTGTGCCAGTGGCGGCGCTCGGCGAGGCCCGCGGCGGCGCCGAAAAGGTGGTCCTCGGACCAGACCACCAGGTGGGCGATCCCCGGCAGCACGGCGGTGGAGCAGCCCGGGCAGATGTAGGTCTTCTCGGCACGGCTCGCGGTCATGGAGCGGACCATCCATTCACCGTCCGGAGCGCTTTCCCGCCGGGCGAACCCTGAGCGGGCTCGCTCCAGGTCAAGCTCCGGCGCCGGGCCGGTCCTGGCCCCGGCGTTGCCCTTTCCGGCTGCGCCCTTGCCGGCACCTGTCCTTGCAGAACCTGTCTTGGCAGAGCCTGCGCGGCGGGGACGGTTGGAACGGGGCATGACTCCATTCTGCCCCAGGCGGACGCCAGCCCTAGCCCGGGGACCGATCCGCAGACGGTAGAGTGGACCGGGTGCGTTTAGTCATAGCCCGCTGCTCCGTTGATTACGTCGGCCGCCTCAAAGCCCACCTGCCGCTGGCCACAAGGCTCCTGCTGGTCAAGGCGGACGGCTCCGTCCTGGTCCATTCCGATGGCGGATCCTACAAACCCCTGAACTGGATGAGCCCTCCCGCGTCCCTGCGGGTCTCCACGCCGGACGAGGTCGACGTCGAGGTCGGCGTCGTCGAGCAGTGGACGGTTCAGTCCGCCAAGACCGACGACCGGCTCATCATCAACATTCATGAGCAGCTGCACGATACGTCCCATGAACTGGGCCAGGACCCCGGACTGATCAAGGACGGCGTCGAGGCGGACCTCCAGCGGCTCCTGGCCGCCCAGATCGAACTGCTCGGCACCGGGTTCTCGCTGATCCGCCGCGAGTACTTCACCGCGATCGGCCCCGTGGACATCCTTGCCCGCGACGCGGACGGCGCCACGGTGGCCATTGAACTCAAGCGGCGCGGCGACATCGACGGCGTTGAGCAGCTCACCCGGTACCTGGAACTGCTCAATCGGGATCCGCTGTTGGCCCCGGTTCGGGGAATCTTCGCAGCCCAGCAGATCAAGCCGCAGGCCAAAGTCCTCGCCAAGGACCGCGGAATTGACTGCGTGACCCTGGACTACGACGCCATGCGCGGCGTTGACGACAGCGAATCCAGGCTCTTCTAGGCACGCGGCGAGGGGCTTTGCAGGGCGAGGATTCGCGTTAAGCGGTTCTTTGCACAAAATTTATGCAATTCTCCCGTTCGCCCGTTGACCTGACGCAAGTGTCATGAAATTCTTATACGAGTCTTTGTGTAGGTGTTTTTTCATGCTCGCAAGACATGTTGCGAGCGTGAAGCTCCTGCCGCCAAGGTCCGGAAATCCGGCCGACGCCAAAGGTTCTTCTCGCAGAGTGACCAAGTGCGGTGCGAAGTGCGCCGGACTTATTCAAGATCCACAATGAGGAGAAACAAATGGCACAGGGAACCGTCAAGTGGTTCAACGCAGAAAAGGGCTTCGGCTTCATCACCCCGGATGACTCCGACGGCGATGTCTTCGTTCACTACTCCGAGATCCAGACCGGCGGCTTCAAGACCCTCGACGAGAACCAGCGCGTTCAGTTCGAGATCGGCCAGGGCGCCAAGGGCCCCCAGGCTACCGGCGTAACGCTGGTCTAGTCTTCGTCCGCCAGGAACTGCTTTAGGGCATTTCCGGCATCAAAAATGATCCCCGGCATTTGTGCCGGGGATCGTTTTTTGTGCATTGTTGGGCGCGGTGTTCCCGTCCTGCGCTTTTGGCCCGGATGCATTGTTGCTCCGAATTGCCCGGCCCCGCGAAGGGGAAACGCCGCAGGCTGACGAACCAGGCTAACGAACCAGGCTAACGAACCCTGCTATCGAACCAGGGTGCGCAGCAGGCGTGCGCTCTGCCGGACGGACAACCCGGGAAGATACGCGCGGCTCAGCGCACGGCCCATCGCAGGCAATTGCAGCGGATCCTGGTAGTAAAGGTAAAGCGTGCGGTAGTCCGGCTTGAAACGCGACTTGAACGTTGCCAGCGAGCGGAAGCCGTAGACCGGCTCCAGGGCCCGGCCCACCACATCAAGAATCCCCGCCAGGCCCTCCGCTCCGGTGTCACCAATGTCCCCCGCGTCGTCTCCGGTCTGATCCTTCGCCAGCGGCGAGCCGGACAGGGAGATCACCTCGACCGTACCCTTGAGCTCCTGCACGGCCGAGGCAATGAGGAACTCCATCACGCCCGGGAAGGCGTCACCGCGCCGGCGCATGAAATCCAGGGTCCAGCTCACCAGCTGCCCGTCCCGGTACACCGGCAGCCAGCTCGTCACGCCGTGCACCCGTCCTTCGGCCTCCACCGCCAGGCAGCACAGCACTTCGTCGTCGTCGAGCTCGTCCATGCTGCCGAGCGTGAAACCCATTTCCGGGACCTGCTTTTGCGCGGCCCATTCTTCGGAGACCTCGCTGAGCTGGGTCCGCAGCGGCGCCGGGAAATCGCTGTAGCGCCCCCACACGGCCTCGACGCCGGTCTTGGCCGCGCGGTTCAGCGCGGTGCGGACGTTCTGCCATTCCTTGCCCTTGAACTCCAGTTCACGCACGGCGAGCCGGGTTTCCTGGGCCACGGCCACACGGCGGAAACCGCGGGCGCGGAGCATTGGCCACAGCTGGTCGGTGCAGGAGTAGAAACACGGGATCAGGGCGTGCTCGGCGCAGTAGCGCATGAACCCCGCCGCGGTCGCCTCATGGAGCCCGGCGGGTCCGAACGGGCCCGCCAGGGTCAGGGCGACGTTGCCGTGCTGCTGGTAGGCCACTCCGCCGCGCCGGTCCGGCGTAAACCAGTATTTGTTCGGTTCCCAGAGCGCCATCCAGGACAGCGAGTCTCCGCCCTGGCGGATGAGCTCACGGGCCGTGTCCCGGTCCTCGGAGCCGACGTCGGTGCTGTTCATCCCGGTACCGTGCAGCCGTCGGCGCAGGACCAACCAGACCGCTGCGAGGGCGACGCCCCAGAAGATGATCCCGGCGAAGGCGAACAGAAAGGACTCCACGGGGTAGCGGTTCTGGAAGAGCCGGCTGTAGACGCCGGGAATGGGCAGCGGCAGGTACTGTCGGGTGAGTTCCGCCGTCAGGCCCAGAAGTCCGCCGTCGCGGTCCATCCCGCCGGCTGCCAGCCACGCCACCGTGTAGGCCCCGGCGAGCCCCAGCCACGTCCCGCCGACCACCATGCCCAGAATCTGCCGTGTCCGCGGGGCCGTCTCCACCCTGAACTGCCTGCGGTTGAGCCAGAGCAGCATTGCCAGCAGCAAGGGAACGGCCACGAGCGGAAGGACGTGGACGAAGCCTGAACCCATCACGGCCGTGCGCGGCCGGTTGGGGTAGTGCGGAATGCGCGCGAACAGGGCAAGGTATACGGCGGCCAGGGCGGTCACGGCCAGCTGGACGATGATGGCGATCCGCAGGGCAAGGCGGCGGCCGTGCCGCATGCCGTCCGCGCAGATCAACAGCAGGACCACCGGGACCACCGCCAGCGCGAGGCCCAGCGGACCGGCGAATCCCGCCCGGCCGGCCTCCAGGCAGCTGACATCAACCGTCCCGCCGCAGTTCTGCTCCAGCTGGCCCAGCGTGGGCAGCGGGTTCACGACGACGTCGCGCAACAGGGCCAGGGGGCCGGTGGGGCTGCTGACGGCGGCCGTCAGGATCGGTCCCACGGCAAAGATCGCGACCGTGAGCGCCAGCAGGTTGCGCGTTTCCCGTCCGGTGGAACGGTGGCGGTGCAGGGTCCCCCGGTCGTCCTGGATCCACCAGCCCGCGGCCAGTCCGGCGAGGGCTCCGCAGAGCCCGACGACCGTCTCCGGGTGCCCGACGTAGAGCACCAGCAGCAGGGACGCCGACAGCCCGGCGGTCCGCAGCCGCCGCTGCCACAGTGCGGGCAGGAGCCCGCTGGCGGCCAGCGCAACGGCCAGGACCGCGGCGTACGGGCCGATCAGCCGAGCGTTGACCATGAGTCCAAGCCAGCCGTCACCGATATACCGGGCCACCTGCGTCACAAGCAGGAACAGCGTCACAGCCGCAAACTGGCCCACAAAGAAGAACACGGCCGTCCGCAGCGTGCCCAGATGCCGCTCCGCGAGGCCCAGGAGCAGCAGGATCATCAGTGACGCCGCGAGGTAGGCCAGCAGATTCGTGGCGAAGAACAGGGAGGTGAACATCGACCACCAGTGCCCCGCCATGAGCCCCGGCGCCGTGACCGAGGCGATGGGCAGCAGGGCGTGCGGCGGCCCGGAGAGGAAACTGCCCGTGAGCGCCCCGATGACCAGGAACGCCGCGAGGACCGCCAGCGTGAACGGGACGGCACGGAAATGCGCGAGTGTCCGGCGCAGGCCCTGCCGTCCGACGCCCAGCAACGACGCCCCCTGGGGTCCCTTGCCCGCGGCGGTCCGCGTGCTGCCGGTGTTGGCCTGGCTCATGGCGAGATCCCCCAGCGCCGGGCCAGGAAGTCCAGGCTGCCGGGCAGGCCGTTGGATACCGTGTCCCAGGAGTGCCCCGTGTTGGCGATCCGGTGGGCTTCGACGCTGAAGCCGGCGCGGCGTGCAGCTTCGGAGAGCAGGTCCATGTAGCCGGTGAATTCCGGGTCCCGGTCTCCTGCGGCGAAGTACACCCCGTGGCCGTCGAACCGCTGTTCCGCCATGAGGTTCAGCGGAGTCTGCCGGTCGAAGGCCGCGGTGTCGGCGCCGAAGGAGGCCTCGATGGTCTTGGCGCGTTCCTTCGCGAGGGCCGGCTCGTTCTCGCTGGAGAAGGCCAGCGCCGCGTTGTAGACGTCGGGATGCCTTGTCACCATCTGCATGGCACACGTGCCGCCGAAGGAAAACCCGCCCACGGCCCACTGCCGGGAATCCGGATCGACGTCGAGGGTGCGGTTGATCCAGTCCGGAACGTCACGGGACAAGAAGGTGTCCGCCCGGGCAATCTGGCTGTCCATGCACAGGGTGTTTCCCGACGGCGACCCGTTCGGATCGACCACCACCGTCACAGGCGCCACCCCGGCGTGCTGTGCGGCGAACCGGTCCAGCCGGCCCCGGAGCGCTCCCCCGGTGTGCCAGTCTGACGGCGACCCTGGCTGGCCGGAAAAGAGGACCAGTACCGGCAGCGCGGGGCGGGGCGAACTCTGGTAGGCCGGCGGCAGGTATAGGTACGCCTCCCGGCTCTGGAAGCCGGAGAGCGTGCCGGGGATGACAGCCCTGCGGACGACGCCGCCGGGAAGGTCCGCGGGCGCCTGCCAGTGGGCGAGCCCGATTGCGGCGGGGCCGCCGGCCGCGCGTGTCAGGCCGGCCTCGAGCGGCTGGATCCGGGCCACGGCCGTGCCGGTGAGGTCACTGACGGTGTGGTTCAACCCGAAATAGATGTTGATCTGGGCCGCGGCAAGCAGGAAGACGGCCAGGACGGCGGCCGTGGCGGCGGCGCTTGGGCGCCAGCGATTGGTGCGGCTGCCCCGGCGCGCCCACAGGCCGGCGAGGCCCATGAGCCATAAGAGCAGGGCGACGACGGCGGCCACGGACCAGGCGAGGGGCTCCGCCGGCAGCTCGGCGGCGAACACGGAGATCGCGTAGATCAGGAACCAGTGCACGGCCGCAGTCAGCGCCGCGGCGAGCAGGATCACGGCAGCCACGACGACGGCGGCCGGAAGGGGCGGGTGCTGCCCTTCTTGCCGGAGAACCTCCCGGAAAGAGGTGGGCCGAAAAGCGGTGTTCCGGAAAGAGGCGGGACGGAAAACGGCGTGCCAGAGGAGGTAGGCCAGGCCGGCCGCACCGGCGAACCACGTGAACCACACCACCGGCCCGTCAATCAGGCGGAGGTCATTGAGGTAGTCCACGGGGGCTAGCGCCAGGTCCCGACGCCGATGACGGGTCCGGCCTCGAGCCAGGACGACAACCCTGTGTAGGCGTCGAACCGCATGGCGAGAAGGACCGGCTGCCCCTCGTAGCGGAGCTCCACGATTACGGCGTCGGGCTGGACCTTGAGGAGTTCGGATTCAGTGGGTTTGCGCCGGCCCAGCAGCTCCAGGGAGCTGCGCCGGTACGTGTGTTTGGGACGGACGCTCAATGAGGCCAGGCGGAACCATTCGAGGTCGTTGTCCTGATAACGACAAACCCCCATCTGCCAGCTTTTTCCAGCCGTGCAAATGGAGGCGTCCACTGTGCCGAGGGCACGCCGCAGATTGAAGCGGCGCACCCCCGCAAGGCACAGCGCAAAGGCCAGCAACGCAAACGCCGTTGCCAGGACGATGAACGGCAAACCAATATCGTTCATCAAGGTCGTGCTAGCGGATCCCCGCAGTAGCCGATTCGCCCATTTGGGCGTTGTCAGCAACAATGACCACCCTGTTGTTGTCGACGGAGAAGAATCCCCCGTCGACAGTTACAGCAATACGGTCACCGGACACCGGCTCGATTGCCAGCTCACCTTCGGCCAGAATCGCCAGCAGGGGCGAGTGGCCGGGCAGGATTCCGATTTCACCATCGCTGGTGCGGGCCTTGACCATCTTGGCCGCTCCGGACCACACGAAGTGGTCCGCTGCGACAATCTCAACCTCAAGCTCAGCCATATTACTTGGTCTGTTCCTGGATCTTGGCCCACTGGCGCTCGACGTCGTCCAGGCCGCCGACGTTGAAGAACGCCTGCTCTGCCACGTGGTCGAGTTCGCCGTCGCAGATCGCGGTGAAGCCTTCGACGGTGTCCTTGATGGACACGGTGGAGCCCTCGACGCCGGTGAACTGCTTGGCGGTGTAGGTGTTCTGCGAGAGGAACTGCTGGATGCGGCGTGCACGCGACACGACGATCTTGTCCTCTTCAGAGAGTTCGTCAACGCCAAGGATGGCGATGATGTCCTGGAGTTCCTTGTTCTTCTGCAGGATCTGCTTCACGCGGACAGCCGTGTTGTAGTGGTCCTTGCCGATGTACTGGGGGTCCAGGATTCGGGAGGTCGACGTCAGCGGGTCAACGGCCGGGTACAGACCACGGGAAGCGATTTCACGGGAAAGTTCCGTGGTCGCGTCCAGGTGTGCGAAGGTCGTGGCCGGAGCCGGGTCGGTGTAGTCATCTGCGGGAACGTAGATGGCCTGCATCGAGGTGATGGAGTGGCCCTTGGTGGACGTGATGCGCTCCTGGAGGAGGCCCATCTCGTCAGCCAGGTTGGGCTGGTAGCCCACGGCCGACGGCATGCGGCCGAGGAGGGTGGAAACCTCGGAGCCTGCCTGGGTGAAGCGGAAGATGTTGTCGATGAAGAGCAGCACGTCCTGGTTCTGCACATCGCGGAAGTACTCCGCCATGGTCAGGGCGGACAGTGCCACGCGCAGACGCGTTCCCGGCGGCTCATCCATCTGGCCGAATACAAGGGCGGTGTCCTTGAGGACGCCAGCCTCTTCCATTTCAACCCAGAGGTCGTTGCCTTCACGGGTACGCTCGCCGACGCCGGCGAACACCGAGGTGCCACCGAAGTTGCGGGCAACACGGGTGATCATTTCCTGGATCAGAACGGTCTTGCCGACACCGGCGCCGCCGAACAGGCCGATCTTTCCACCCTTGATGTACGGGGTGAGGAGGTCGATGACCTTGATGCCGGTTTCCAGCATTTCGGTGGAACCCTCGAGTGTCGCGAAGGCGGGAGCCTTGCGGTGGATCGCCCAGTGGTCCGAAGCCTGGATCTCGGACTCGTCAACGTCAAGCGGCTTGCCGAGGACGTTGAAGATGTGGCCCTTGACGCCGTCGCCGACGGGAACGGTGATGGGCGAGCCGGTGTCCACTACGTTGGTGCCGCGGACGAGTCCGTCGGTGGCCTGCAGGGAGATGGCGCGAATGAGGTTGTCACCCAGGTGCAGGGCGGTCTCGAACGTGATGGTCTTGGTCTCACCGTTGAGAGTAATCTCCGTGGTGAGTGCGTTGTAAATCGAGGGGATTGCGTCAGCCGGGAATTCGACGTCGACAACCGGGCCAATAACACGTGCAATGCGGCCGGTAGCACCGGTCGTTGCGGCTACGTGTTCGGTAGCGGTGGCAGTCATCTCTCTCACTTCACTCAGTAGATGGCGTGGGGGTTAAGTTTATCTTTTGGTGCAGGTACAGCTGGATCCGGAACCGTGCTGGCTAGGACGCGCTCAAGGCGTCGGCACCGGCCACAATTTCGGAAAGCTCCTGCGTAATCTCAGCCTGGCGGGCAGTGTTGCGCAGACGCGTGTACTTCTTGATGAGGTCCGTGGCGTTGTCGCCGGCGGACTTCATCGCCCGCTGACGGGCTGCCAGCTCGGAAGCTGCTGCCTGCAACATGGCGGCGAAAATACGTGATTCGATGTAGCGCGGAAGCAGGGCGTCGAGAACCTGCTCGGCTTCCGGTTCGAACTCGTAGAGCGGCAGGAGGTCCGATTCGGACGCAGCCTGCTCTTCGACAACCTCGAGGGGAAGCAGGCGGACGACCGTCGGCTCCTGGGTGACCATCGACTTGAAGCGGGTGTAGACAACGTGGATCTCGTCCACGCCGTCCTCTTCAAATGCCGTAGCGAAATCCTCGAGCAGTGCGGCGCCGATTTCCTGCGCCGTAGCAAACTCCGGTGCGTCCGTGTTGCCGGTCCATACCCGCGCGTAGGGACGGTTGCGGAAGTCGAAGTACGCCTGTGCCTTGCGGCCGAGTACGTAGGTCTTGACTTCCTTGCCTTCCTCACGCAGCAGCTCGGTGAGGCCTTCGGCCTGCTTGAGCACGCTGGCCGAGTAGGAACCTGCAAGGCCACGGTCCGAGGTGATCACCAGGACGGCGGCGCGGCGGATCTGCTCGGGCTCGGTGACCAACGGGTGGTCGATTTCGCTCTGGCTTGCGACAGCAGAAACGGCACGCGTAATCGCGTTTGCGTAAGGCAGTGAAGCCGCTACGCGTGCGCGGGCCTTGCCGATGCGCGAGGTAGCGATCAGTTCCATCGCCTTGAAGATCTTGCGCATCGACGTCGTCGAGCTGATCTTCTGGCGGTAGACCCGAATCTGGGCTCCCATACTTATCCTTTCCTAAGATCCCGGTGGCCGGGACTGCCGGAACCCCTCGGGGTTCCGGCAGTCCCTGCCAGCGAAACTAGCGCTTCTGCTTGACGATTTTTTCCTGGTCGACCTGAGCCTCGTCGATGGCGGCGTGCTCCTCGTGCCCCGCACCAACCAGGAGGTTGTCGCCCTCGCCGAAGAAGCCCTTCTTGAAGGCCACGATCGAGGTCTTCAGCGCTTCCGCGGTGTCATCGTCCATGACGTTGGTCTGAGCCAGCGTCGTCAGGATGGAGGACTTGTGCTTCAGGTGCTCCAGGAACTCGGTCTCGAAGCGGTTGATGTCCTCAACCGGAACGTCGTCCAGGTAGCCGTTGGTGCCGGCCCAGATGGAGACGACCTGGTTCTCGACCGGGAACGGCGAGTACTGGCCCTGCTTGAGCAGTTCCATCAGGCGGGCACCACGGGTCAGCTGCTGGCGCGATGCGGCGTCCAGGTCCGAGGCAAACATGGCGAAGGCCTGCATGTCGCGGTACTGGGCCAGTTCCAGCTTCAAGGTACCGGAGACCTTCTTCATGGACTTGACCTGTGCGGCGCCACCGACGCGGGAGACGGACACACCGACGTCGACAGCGGGGCGCTGGTTGGCGTTGAAGAGGTCCGACTGCAGGAAGATCTGGCCATCGGTGATGGAGATCACGTTGGTCGGGATGTAGGCGGAAACGTCGTTCGCCTTGGTCTCGATCAGCGGCAGGCCGGTCATCGAGCCTGCACCGAGCTCGTCGGAGAGCTTGGCACAACGCTCCAGCAGGCGGGAGTGCAAGTAGAAGACGTCGCCCGGGTAGGCTTCGCGTCCCGGCGGGCGGCGGAGCAGCAGTGACACTGCACGGTAGGCCTCGGCCTGCTTGGACAGGTCATCGAACACGATGAGGACGTGCTTGCCGCCGTACATCCAGTGCTGGCCGATGGCCGAGCCGGCGTACGGTGCCAGGTACTTGAAGCCTGCGGGGTCGGACGCGGGGGAAGCCACAATGGTGGTGTATTCCAGTGCGCCGTTGTCCTCGAGGGTCTGGCGGACGGCCGCGATCGTGGACGCCTTCTGGCCGATGGCTACGTAGATGCAGCGCACCTGCTTCTTCACGTCGCCCGAAGCCCAGTTGGCCTTCTGGTTGATGATCGTGTCGATGGCGATGGCGGACTTGCCGGTCTGGCGGTCACCGATGATCAGCTGACGCTGGCCGCGGCCGATCGGGATCATGGCGTCGATAGCCTTGAGCCCGGTCTGCATCGGCTCGTGGACCGACTTACGCTGGGTCACGCCCGGTGCCTGGAGTTCCAGGGCACGGGTGGTCTCGGCCTTGATGTCGCCGAGGTCATCGATGGGCTGGCCCAGCGGGTCAACCACGCGGCCGAGGAAGGCGTCGCCAACCGGCACGGACAGAACCTGTCCGGTGCGGTGGACTTCCTGGCCTTCTTCGATTCCGGTGAAGTCACCGAGGATGATGACACCGATCTCGCGGACGTCGAGGTTCTGGGCCAGGCCCAGGGTGCCGTCTTCGAAGCGAAGCAGCTCGTTCGCCATGACCGAGGGAAGGCCCTCAACACGGGCGATGCCGTCACCTGCGGTTGTTACACGGCCGACCTCTACGCGCTCTGCGTTTCCGGGTTCGTAGGACGCCGCGAACTCGTTCAACGCATTACGGACGTCGTCGGCGTTGATGGTCAATTCGGCCATCTGCAGTCCCTGCTCTCCTGTTTTCGTGATCATCGTTGCTCACGATGACCGGGGTTTCTTGTCGTTAGGTTGTGCTTGTCCGGCTGGCTAGGCGATCTGGCGCTGGAGCTGGCCCAGGCGGGCGGCGACGGAAGCGTCAACCACTTCGTCACCAACCTGGATCCGGATTCCACCGATAAGTGCCGGGTCAACGTTCAGGTTGATCTTGAGCTCGCGACCGTAGAGGGCGTTCAGCCCCAGCTGCAAGCGGCTGGTCTGGGTCGCCGTCAGCGGACGGGTGACGCTGACCGTTGCAATCCAGCGCTGCTGGCGCTTGGCGGCGAGCTCGGCGAAACGGCGAACCAGCTTGGTGACCTTGAGCCCGCGCGGTGCCGTGACGGCCTGTCCGATCAGGACTTTCGCTTCCTCGCTCGCACCAGGTACGAGCTTTTCCGCGAGGGTCACCTTGGCGGCCGGGCTGGCCTGCGGCTCGGACAGAGCACGCTGGACCTCGTGGCTGGACTCGACGGCCTGGTTGAAGGAGAACAGATCGTTCTCCAGCGCTTCCAGTCCGGTGAGCCCGGAGGCAGAGA
The DNA here is from genome assembly GCF_056395825.1 of Arthrobacter sp. 05T47. NCBI lineage: Bacteria > Bacillati > Actinomycetota > Actinomycetes > Micrococcales > Micrococcaceae > Arthrobacter > Arthrobacter sp. 05T47. The sequence goes on from NZ_JBFTKG010000010.1 coordinate 92,422, forward strand.
CGGCCGACTTGTTCTCGGCAACAGCGATGACCACCGAAGCGGCAAGAGTCTCGAGTGCATCGCCGATATCCCGTGCGGATGCCCAGCGGGAGCTGGCCAGTCCGGCAGCGATCTGAACAGCGTCAGCGGATACTTTCCCGCTGAAGAGCTGCTTGACCAGCGCCGACTTTTCGTCACCGCTGCGGGACGGGTCAGTCAGGGCCCGCCGCAAACCAGCGGAGCTGTCCACGGTCCCCAGGATTCCGAACAGTTCCGTTGCCAACTGCAGCGACGCGGAGGGAAGCTTTGCTTCCAAGGCCGCCAGCGCAGCGGCCAGCGATTCGCTCGATACACCTGCCATTACTTAGCTACACCCGCGTTCTGGTTCTCCAGATCTGCCAGGAAGCGGTCCACCACTCGGGCCGACCGTGCATCGTCGCTCAGTGCTTCGCCGACGATGCGGCTTGCCAGCGTCGTGGCCAGCGTGCCGACCTCCGCGCGGAGCGACACAACGGCCGCCTGGCGCTCGGATTCGATCTGCGCGTGGGCCTGTGCGGTGATGCGGGCCGACTCGGCAGCCGCCTTCTCCTTCAGCTCTGCAAGGATCTGGGCACCTTCGGCGCGTGCTTCCTCACGGATGCGGTTGGCTTCGGCGCGGGCTTCCGTGAGCTGCTGCTTGTACTCTTCGAGGGCTGCGGAGGCCTCGGCCTGGGCCTGTTCGGCCTTGGCAATGCCGCCTTCGATGGCTTCGGCCCGCTCCGCGAAGGTCTTCTCGAACATCGGGACAACGTACTTGACCACGATGTACATGAGGAGAGCAAAGCCGGCGAAGACAACAAGCATTTCCCAGGGATTGGGAACAAGGGGGTTAGTACCGCCTTCAGTGGCGGCTGAGATGATCGCTTGATTCATATTTCACCCGTCCTTATCTACTCGGTTCTGGATGTTCGGTTGTTCTGTTTACTTGAGAACGAACGCGAAGACCAGGCCAAGGATGGCGAGGGCTTCAGTAAGCGCGAGGCCGAGGAATGCGATCGGCTGCAGGACGCGCTGGGCTTCCGGCTGACGTGCCACACCGTTGATGTAAGCGGCGAACACGAGACCCACACCGATACCACCGCCGATGGCGGAGAGGCCGTAGCCGACGAGGTTGATGGAGCCGTTGATGGAGCCTTCCATTTTTCTTCCTTTCAAGATGCCACCCATGTGGCAGGTTGTTTGGGTTGCTTCATCCCCGTGAGGGGAAGACTATGTTGTGCCTGCTGGCGTGGTGCCTGTTGGCGTCGCGCCTGCTGGCAGGGTGCCTAGTGGCTGTCGGCGTGCAGCGCGCCTTCGATGTAGATCGCGGTCAGCAGCGTGAAGACGTAGGCCTGCAGCACCATGATCAGCGCTTCGAGCATGTACATCGCGATGGCGCCACCAAGGACGAGTACGGACGCGCCCTTCATGAGGACGCTTTCCTGCATCACGAGGAACTCAATGCCCGCTCCCGCGATCATGACGATCAGGTGGCCGGCCAGCATGGTGGCGAACAGACGGAGGCTGTGCGTGACCGGGCGGACCAGGAAGTTGGAGATGATCTCGATCGGGATAACGATCGGGAGGATGTACCAGGGAACGCCGGTAGGAACCGTAGCGAGCTTGAAGTACTTCAGGCCGTTCTTCCTGACGCCGATGGCGATCCAGGTGACGTACACGATCCCCGCGAGCACGTAGGCACCGCCGACGTGCGAGAAGGTCGGAAGCTGGATCAGCGGGATTGCACCGTAGATGTTGTTCACCAGGATGAAGAAGAAGAGGGTGAACAACAGCGGGACGTACTTCATGAAGTCCCGGCCGCCGATGATGTCCTTGGCAATGCCGTTGCGGACGAAGCTATAAGCGGCCTCGCCTGCGAACTGCAGCTTGCCGGGGACGAGCTGCTGCTTCCGTGCAGCTAGCAGAAAGAATGTAGCGATAATGACGACCGAGAGGATAACCAGCAGCATCTGCTTGGAAAATCCTTCGGCCGCACCCCAAGGCAGGATAGCCGGCAGGTGAAGTTCTTCAATTCCAGGAGGCGTGAAGGTTCCTGAATCTTGGGCCGGGAGCGCAAGCGCGATCAACGCGTTTCCTCTCTGCAGTGTCCATCATTGGGCGTTGGTCGGGGACCGGCGACATCACTGCCCGCCTCTCCCCCTGTGAAATTATTTGGCATTACTGTTCCTCGTCCTGGGACGGGCCACGTGCAGCATCGCCGTCATCAGCTGAAGTTCTGTTACTGGTGAGGCCGTGCATATGAGAAAGATAGAACCCTCCCGCAGCTCCAAGCAGAGCGCCTGCGAGCACAATCCAGCGGGTTCCCCACAGATTATCCAGTCCCCACCCTATCAAACTCCAGACGATGATTCCGCCAACAATGTAGCTGAAGACGGCGATCCCGGCGTTGTATCCGCCGTCGCTGCCATCCGTCGATACGCCGGGGGCACCGGCTGTGGTTTTAGGTGTTTTGGCTGGCTTGTTAATCTGTCCGGCAAGCGGTCCGGTGACTGGCCGTTGGCCCTTTTTGCGGCTAAACATCGGTGCCGTCTTTTCGGGTTTCGGGGTCGTTGTAAATTTGGAGCCTGGCCTTGCTGAAACCGTAAATTTCGGCTGCCTGCCAAAACACGACAGTCACGACGGCGCCGATCAGGAACCAGCGGCCGTGCAGCCAGGCCGGAGTCCCGATGGCGAAGAGGACCACGGCAAAGCCGACAACTTTGACGAAGTACGTCGCGACGAACAGTCCGATCGCTCCGGAAGGGTTGTTGCGGCCAACGAAGTGGCCCACCGCGAGGCTGATGGCAAAGAACGCCATCACCAGGGCTCCCCCGAAGAGGGAGGACCAGAACCCGACCGCGCCGTTGAAGACGAAGGCGGCGATGCCGGTCAGGACCAAGGCGACGGCCGAAGTGGCCGAGCTCCAGGCCAGCAGTTTGAGCCACAGGGATTTTGTGGGGCCAGAGACACCAACTGGTCCGTTGCCGGAAGCGGGTCCGGGTTCGGCGTTGGAGGTCATGAGATCCCAATCGTCGATGGCGTGATGCTGGTCAAGGTGGTCGGCGTGGCGCCGCCCCTGAATTCTACATTAGATAGAAATTATTCGGAAAAGCGCGTCGGACGGCGGCGGCAATGGTTACTCGGGTGTGCTGGCCATTGCTCCGGGCCCTCGCTGCCGCAGGTACGGCCAGGCCGTCACCGCGGCCATGATGACCGCGGCGGCCAGATCGACGGCGAGGACAATGTGCCAGGGGAAGATCGCGAACGCGAGGCCGCCGAAGGCAAGAATGCAGGTCCACAGGTACATCAGCACCACGGCGCCGCGGTGCGAGTACCCGATGTCCAGCAGCTTGTGGTGCAGGTGCCCGCGGTCGGCGGACCACGGCGATCTGCCCAGCGCGGTGCGCCGGACCACCGCAAGGCCCAGGTCCAGCAGCGGCAGGAACAGCACGGCGAACGGCAGCAGGATCGGGATGACCGTGGGGATACCGTTGGCCCGGTCGTAGAGGCCGGAGCTGATCTGGCCGGTGGACACGATGCCGGCCGAGGCCATGATCAGGCCGATCAGCATGGCCCCGGAATCGCCCATGAAGATCTTCGCGGGGAACCAGTTGTGCGGCAGGAACCCGACGCAGCTGCCGACCACGATGGCGGTCAGGAGGGTCGCCAGGTCCGAACGGTCCAGCAGGACGGCCGTGCGGTGCACCCAGTAAGCCGTGAGGAAGAACGCCGCTCCCCCGATGATCGCCACACCGGCGGCGAGGCCGTCCAGTCCGTCGATGAAGTTGAAGGCGTTCATTGTGGTCACGATCAGCCCGGCGGTCAGCACGATGCTCACGGCCTCGTTCTGAATCACTAACGGCTCGGGGACGAACGGGATGATCGTCATCCGCACTCCCCAGGTGGCCACGACCAGTGCCGCGGCGCTCTGGCCGATCAGCTTGATCCACCACCGCAGATCCAGCAGGTCATCCGCCACACCGACCAGCACGATCACGGCGGCCCCGGCGAGAATCCCCCAGGGAGCGGTGTTGTTCCGGAAGATGTCCTTGACGAAGAACGAATTGCTCGCCGTAACCAATGCGACCAGGACCCCCGCGAAGATGCCCAGGCCGCCGAGCCTGGATATCGGCGTGGAATGCATGTCACGGCTGCGGATCGGCGAATACAGTTCCAGCCTGTTGCCTACCAGCCGGGCGCCCCATGTAGCCGCGTAGCTCACGATCGCTGCCGTCAGCATCATGAGCAGGTACATGATCACGGGAAGACCACCAACCAGGCATTGCCAGCGCGGTCCGCGCAGGCAAGACACGGCGGCACGCTCCGCAGCGGCGGAGGCACCGGTGAGCTGCGGAAATGGGGGGAATTAAGTTGCCGTGGAACAGTCTTTCGAAAAATGAAACTTCTCCGTCGCCGTGCGCAGGGCAGGCAGTGCGTAGTGCCTGACAGGGCTGTATTACAGTGGACTCTAGTCAAGATACTAATGCCAACGGCCACCTGTCTTCGCGTCACACGGCCCTCCGCCGGCGGGAAAACCACTGTCGGTCGTGCTGAAAGGACCCCGCGATGACCCCCTCGGTTGCAGTCGCTGCCGTGACGTTTGACCGTCCCCGGGAGCTGGCGGTCCTGCTGGACGCCATCAATAACCAGACCGCCCATGTGCGCTCCATTTGCCTCATCGACAGCGGCACCGTGCCCTCGAAAGATGTTGCCGACCGGCACGCCAACGTGGACTATGTCAGGTCCGAGGCGAACCTCGGCGGGGCCGGCGGATTCTCGCTTGCCATCCTCAAGGCTGTGGCCAGCGGGGCCGACTGGATCTGGATGATGGACGACGACGCCGAGCCGGCCGACCCCGATTGCCTTGCCACGCTGCTCCGCGAGGCGCAGGACCGCGGCCTGGACGCCGTGGTGCCCCTGGTGGTGGCTCCCGGCCACCCGGACCAGCTGTCCTTTTTCTTCCGGCTCAACGGCAAGGTCACGCATGAGCGTGCCGAGGTGGAGAAGGTCGGGTTCCTGCCCGGCGACGGTCACTTCTTCAACGGCGCCCTGATCCGCTCCGATGTCTTCTTCAAAGTGGGCCTGCCGGACATGCGCCTGTTCATCCGCGGCGACGAGGTGGACTTCACGCTGCGCCTCAGGAAGGCCGGGATCCGTTTCGGCACGGTGACCACCGCTGCCATCACCCACCCGCATGCCTTCTCCGAAACCAAGCATGTCTTCGGCGCGCGGTGGCACGTGATCGTGCCGGATTCGGCCTTCAAACGCTATTTCTACTACCGGAACCGCGGCTACATGATCCGCCGCCATTTCCGGGTCAAGTCTTTCGTCGCTGATGTGGGCGGCTACCTTGGCTACTTCCTGCGCAGCGGAGACCTCCGCGGGCTTGCAGACTGGTTTCGCGCCTTTTCCGCCGGGCTCCGGGGCAAGGGATTCGGTCCGCTGGAGGACCAGAAGTTCTGACCGTCCGCGCCGCAGGCGCCCGGGTTGCTGGCGCCAGGGTTGCGGACGCCAGGGCTGCTGGCGCTAGGGTTGCTAGCTCTGGGCCTGCCGGCCCAGCCGGCGGCGCAGCAGCAAACCCAGCAGCACCCACGGCTCGCCGAACACCCGGTAGGCCACCCGCTGCGGGTGGAGCATGAGCCGCCAGGCCCACTCGAGGCCGAGCCGCCCGATCCAGCGCGGCGCCAGCTTCTGCACGCCGGCAATCTGTTCGATGGCGCCGCCGACGGCGCAGTAGACGGCCGGCGGGAGCACGGGAAGCCGCCGCGCCAGGACCTGTTCCTGCAGCGGCATCCCGAGGCCCAGGAGCACAAGCTGCGGGCGGAGCCCGGCAAGCCATTGGACGGCGGCGTCCTCAACGTCCTGGTCCCAGTCTTCGCCGGGCATGCCGTCCACCCGCGCCCCGGGGACAATCTCCCGCAGTTTGGCCACTGCGCCGGCGTTGGCCACGGCGCCTGCACCGATCACCGCAATGCGCTGCAGCCCCGCGACATTGCCCAGCGCGGGAATCCAGTCGGTCGATCCCAGCCGGTAATCCATCACCGGACCCCTGCCGTCGTCCTCTTCGCCCGTCTTGGCCCAGAGCCAAAGCACCGGTGCGCCGTCGATCAGCACCACGTCGCTGTGGTCGTAGAAGGAACGGAAGCCGGGATCGGAGTGCAGCAGCGTGACGCTGTGCAGGTTGTGCCCCACCACGGTCCGGGTCCGGCCCTCGGCCACGTAGGCGGTAAGGACGGCTGTCAGCTCGGACACGGTCACGGGGGTAGCGTCGACGTCGAGGAAGGGGACGCGCTGGCGCTCCAGCGTCATGCCGAGCCGGGCTCAGGCGCGGCGGGCCGGGGTGCGGCCTCGGGCCCAGCATCAGCCTCGGGCACGGCCGCCTCAACAGCCGTGTCAGCCTCAGGCACGGTCGCCTCAACAGCCGCGTCAGCCTCAGGCACAGCCGGCTCAACAACCGTTTCGGCAGCGTCCTCACCTTCGGCGGCGTTGCCGTCGACGTCCAGGAGGCCGGGAACCACGCCGCGCAGGCGTTCGAGGCTGATGGCTCCCTGACGGACCACCCGCAGCGGCTGCACCGTCGCATCGACGATAGTTGAGGCGAGGGCTTCGGCACCCTCGGCGGGCCGGGGTCCGCCCTCGAGGTAGACCTCCACGGATTCCGCCAGCTGCGCCTCGGCGTCCGCTGCGGTCCGCGCCGCCGCCTGCCCGGTGCGGTTCGCGGAGGACACGGCGAGGGGGCCGGTGAGCGTCAGCAGGTCCTGGGCGATCTCGTCGGCCGGGATCCTCAGCGCAACGGTCCCCTTGGTTTCACCAAGATCCCAGTCCAATGACGGCTGGGCATGCAGGATCAGGGTCAGTCCGCCGGGCCAGAACGCCTCGGCCAGCCGCCGCGCCTCGGGCGGGACGTCCGTGGCGAGGCCATCGAGGGCGTTCAGCCTGGGGATCAGCACCGGCGGCGGCATCTTCCGGCTACGGCCCTTCGACGCAAGCAGCAGGGTCACGCCGAGGGGCGAGAAGGCGTCGGCGGCAATACCGTAGACGGTGTCGGTCGGGAAGACCACACACTTGCTCTCACGGATGGCCCGCTGGGCGTGTTCAAGTCCTGCGGCGCGCTGCTCAGCTGCCGTGCAATCGTAGCTAGTCGTCACTGGCCTATTCTTTCATCACTTGTCACACGATTTTTTTGCGGGGGCCTCAGTGCTGCAGTGTTTGTTCTGACTGTGTCAGCACTGCGCTGGTGGCCCGGTCCTTGCCGTTGAGGTCGCGGTGGGTCCGGACCTCGGAGAACACCCCGGTGCGTTTCAGCATCGCGGCGATCCATTCCGATTGGACTTCGGCGTGCTCCATCACGAAGTAGCCGCCGGGCACCAGCAGGCGGGCAGCCGAGGCCGCCGCCGCCGTCGGAAGTTCCATCCCGTCCGCTCCCCCGCCGTACAGTGCCTCGGGCGGGTCGTGCAGCGCCACTTCGGGTTCGTTCGGGATCGCTTCGGCGGGTATGTAGGGCGGGTTGGACACGACGACGTCGAACGTGCCGTTGTGTTCGCCCAGCGCGTCGCGCATGTCGCCGCGGATGAGGTGGACGCCCAGGGGCAACAGGTTTTTCGCCGCCCAGGCATGCGCGAATTCGCTGTATTCCACCGCGTGGACTTCCGCGCCGGGTACCTCGTGCGCGATCGAGCCTGCGATCGCGCCGGATCCGGTGCCCAGGTCCACCACTTTGGGGTGTGCCAATCCGGCCCTGCCCTTGAGCCAGTCAAGCACCAGCTGCACCACGGACTCGGTTTCCGGGCGCGGGATGAACACGCCGGGACCGACGGCGAGTTCGAGGTACCGGAAGTGCGCCACGCCCGTGATGTGCTGCAGCGGGATGCGCTGCGCCCGCTCGGCAACGAGGTCGGCATAGCCCGCCGGGGCCGGCGCGTCGCCGAGCATCAGCGCGCGCAGCCGGCCGAGCCCGACGCCGAGCAGGTGCTCGGCGAGGAGCTCGGCGTCCACGCGTGGGCTGGGCACGCCGGCGGCGGCGAGGACCGCCGTCGCCTCGCTGACGGCCTCCGCGAGGCTCGGACCATCACCTGCTGTCATCACGGGTGGGCCGCGCCTATTCGCCGATGGCGTCGAGCCGGGACTGCTCGTCCAGTTCGATGGCCGACTGGATTACCGGTTCCAGGTCGCCGTTCATGACCTGGTCCAGGTTGTAGGCCTTGTATCCGGTGCGGTGGTCCGCGATCCGGTTTTCCGGGTAGTTGTACGTGCGGATGCGCTCGGAGCGGTCCATGGTGCGGATCTGGGACTTGCGCTGCGCGGAGTTTTCGGCGTCGATGATCTCCTGCTGGTGGGCCAGGATGCGGGCGCGCAGCACGCGCATGCCGGCTTCACGGTTCTGCAGCTGCGACTTCTCGTTCTGCATCGCGACGACGATTCCGGTGGGAAGGTGGGTGATGCGCACCGCGGAGTCGGTGGTGTTGACCGACTGCCCGCCGGGCCCCGAGGAGCGGTAGACGTCGATTTTGAGATCGTTCTGGTTGATCTCGAGTTCCTCGGGCTCGTCCACTTCGGGCAGCACCAGCACGCCGGCGGCCGAGGTGTGGATGCGGCCCTGGGATTCGGTGACGGGCACGCGCTGCACCCGGTGCACGCCGCCTTCGAACTTGAGCCGGGCGTAGACGCCCTCTGCAGGATCGTTGGAGTTGCCCTTGACGGCCATCTGGACGTCTTTGTAGCCGCCCAGGTCAGATTCGGTGGCGGAGATGATCTCGGTCTTCCAGCCGCGGGATTCCGCGTAACGGCTGTACATCCGCAGGAGGTCCGCGGCGAACAGCGCAGCCTCGTCGCCGCCTTCGCCGCCCTTGACCTCGAGGATCACGTTGCGGGCATCGTCCGGGTCGCGCGGGATCAGCAGCCGGCGCAGCTTGGCCGCCGCCGTCTCCAGCGCAGCCTCCAGCTCGGGCACCTCCGCGGCGAACTCCGGGTCCTCGTCCGCCATTTCCTTGGCAGCCGCCAGGTCATCGCTGATGGCTTCCCAGCGGTGGTAGGCCTCCACAATGCCGTTCAGCTGGGCAGAACGCCGCCCCAGCTTCCGGGCCAGCCGCTGGTCGGCATAAACAGCAGGATCCCCCAGCTGGGCCTGGATAGAGTCGTGCTCATCCAACAGGCCCTGTACGGACTCAAACATTTTCAAACCTCTTTCGACTCTCTCAAGTCTAGTAACGCCGTGCGTTGGGTGGGACGAGTGCAAGTCGTTCTGTTTTTGCCGCCCCGGGAGTGGCATGGGGCCTGCCGGAGCGTGGAGGCTCTGATCCGTCAGGATCGAGCCTCCACGCGTAGGGGCGGGGGCGGCAAAAAACCGAACGACAAAGGGGCGGGGCCGGCTAAACAACAGACGGCCCCACCCCTACGTCAACTACTTGTCGTTATCGGACTTCGCACCAAGCGTCGTCTTCTGCACCTGCATGAGGAACTCGACGTTGCTCTGGGTCTCCCGGATCTTGTTGGTCAGCAGCTCAAGGCTCTGCTGCGTTTCGAGTCCGGAGAGGACGCGGCGCAGCTTCCACATGATCTTGACTTCCTCGGGGGAAAGCAGGTTTTCCTCGCGGCGCGTACCGGACGCGTTGACGTCCACGGCCGGGAAGATGCGCTTGTCCGCGAGCTGGCGGGACAGGCGCAGTTCCATGTTGCCGGTGCCCTTGAACTCCTCGAAGATGACCTCGTCCATCTTGGAACCGGTCTCGACGAGCGCGGTTGCCAGGATGGTCAGCGAGCCACCGTTTTCGATGTTGCGGGCTGCACCGAAGAAGCGCTTCGGCGGGTACAGCGCGGCGGAGTCCACACCACCGGACAGGATGCGGCCGGAAGCCGGTGCTGCCAGGTTGTAGGCACGGCCCAGGCGGGTCATGGAGTCAAGGAGCACTACAACGTCCATGCCCATTTCCACGAGGCGTTTGGCGCGCTCGATGGAAAGCTCGGCCACGGTGGTGTGGTCGTCGGCTGGACGGTCGAAGGTGGAGGCAATGACCTCGCCCTTGACGGTGCGCTGCATGTCCGTAACTTCTTCGGGGCGTTCGTCAACAAGCACCATCATGAGGTGGACCTCAGGATTGTTGGTGGTGATGGCGTTGGCGATGGACTGCAGGATGAGCGTCTTGCCGGCCTTCGGCGGCGAAACGATCAGGCCGCGCTGGCCCTTGCCGATCGGGGCCACGAGGTCGATTACGCGGGGGCCGATCTTCTTCGGGTCCGTCTCGAGGCGCAGGCGCTCGGAGGGGTACAGCGGGACGAGCTTCGCGAATTCGACGCGGTCCTTGAGTTCTTCCGGCGTCTTGCCGTTCACCGAGGTCACACGGACCAGGGCGTTGAACTTCTGGCGCGCGGACTGCTGGCTGCGGTCTTCGCCTTCGCGCGGTGCACGGATGGCACCGACGCAGGCATCGCCCTTGCGCAGGTTGTACTTCTTGACCTGGGCGAGCGAGACGTAGACGTCGTTCGGGCCCGGCAGGTAGCCCGAGGTGCGGATGAACGCGTAGTTCTCCAGCACGTCGAGGATACCGGCGACCGGCAGCAGGACGTCGTCCTCGGTGACCTCGACGTCGTCGACGTCCGGTCCCTGCTGACGCCCGCGGCGGCGGTCGTTGCGATCGCGGAAGCGGTCGTTGCGCGAGGAGTTGTCACGGCTGTCCTGCTGGCCCTGGCGGTCACCACGGTCGTTGCGGTCACGACGGTTGCGCCGGTTCCGGCGGCTTCCGCCATCCGAATCGTCGCTGTCGCGGGTGTTCTCGCGGGTGCCGGCGGATTCGTCGCGGCCGCCACGGGTGCGGGTGGCGTCGCGGCGCTGGCCGTCTTCGCTGCCCGGCTCGCCCTGGCGCTGCTCGGTGCGCTGGTCACGCTGTTCGGTGCGCTGTTCGCGCTGCTCTGCACGCTGCTCAGTGCGCTGTTCGGCGGCGGGCTGTTCGGCCTGCGCCTCAGCGCCCTGGCCACCTGCCTCAGTAGCCTGCGCGGCGGCCTCGCCGCGACGGCGGTTGCGGGTGCGCGGCTGCCGGGTGCGGTCGGAAGTTTCCGGCGCGGAAACGGCAGAGCCAGCCTGCGTCCCGGAGTCAGCAGTGCCGGACTCAGCGGAAACGGCGGGAGCTTCGGCCGGGGCTGCGGCAGGCGCCTCGGTGGCGGGCGTCGTGACGACTCCGTCACTGCCTGCACGGCGGCTGCGGCCGCGGCGGGCGCGGGGGCTTTCCTGCGCCGGGGCTTCCTCGGCGGCAGCTGCGGGCGCGGTTGCGTGCGCAGTTACCGGGGCTGACGCCTGGGAAACGGTGCCGTTGTCGCTCGCCTTTTCGGCAGCGCGGGCCGGAGCCTTGCTTACCGGAGTGCCTGCGCGGTGGGCGGAAATGGCCGTGACCAGATCACCCTTGCGCATGCGGGAACCGCCGGAAATGCCAAGCTGGCTGGCGAGAGCCTGGAGCTGGGCGAGCTTGAGGCCTGCAAGGCCGCTGCTCTTGGCGGGTGCTGCCGAAGATCCGGCAGCAGAAGATGTATCCACAGCCGGAGACAGCTCAGTGGTTTCGGTCACGAAGGATCCTTCCCCCTCGACGGCGTCCAGACTAAGAGCTGGACGCGGTGATTTGATCTGGGCTGCAGTTCAGATCTGCAGCCGGGATTTTCGGCCTTGCCGGATGGATTTCGACCAGCAGGGCCGGATACTGCTTCACCATGCACGATTCCGAGAAATGAGGAACGGCGGGCTGACGTATGAGGGGGCAGAGAAAATCTGCTGAGTCCTGCGTCAGACCGAAAGCAGGTGGCACCGGATAATATTGCGCAGTGAAAGATGAGAGAGGCTACGTGGCCAACATCGCGGTCTTACAACGGTTACTAAATTTACCGCCTGCGTATTTACCGCCGGTGCACTTCCACTTTAGCACCTTCGACGTCCACGGCCAGCTTCATCACACGCCAGCCAACTTCCGGCGTGTTGCCCGCCGTGTGGGCGGCGATGAAGTCTACGACTTCATCGGCTTCCGCTTCCCCGTTGGCCAGGACCAATACCGTGGGTCCTGCGCCAGAGACGATGGCGGCGTGCCCTGCCCGGCGCAGCGCGCCGATGAGCTCCGCGCTGGGCCGCATGGCCTGGGCGCGGTAGCTCTGGTGCAAGTAGTCCTCGGTGCCCGGCAGCAGGAACTCCGGGTTGGCGGTGAGGGCATGGATCAGCAGGGCGGCACGCCCGGAGTTCATGGCCGCGGCATGGTGGCCCACCGAGGCCGGCAAGAGTGCCCGGGCCGCCTCCGTGGAGAGCTCATAGTCCGGCACCGCGACGACCGGGACCACCGCAGCGGCCACGGACGCACTCGTGCTGCTGTACTGGTCACTGTCCTGCCATGACAGCGCCAGTCCGCCGAAAATGGCGGGTGCAACGTTGTCCGGGTGGCCTTCCATTTCGCTAGTGAGCTGGAGGATCCAGTCCCGGCCGCGCCGGGATATTTCCGGCACCAGGGCATTCGCTGCGCTGACGGCCGCCACCACGGCCGAGGCCGAAGAGCCAAGGCCCCGCCCGTGCGGGTTGACGTTGTCCGCCGTGATCCGCAGGCCTTCGTGCCGGTACCCGAGGCGGTGAAGCGCCTCCGTGAGGGCCTTGACCACCAGGTGCGTGGCGTCGCGGGGCAGCGATTCGGCGCCCTCGCCGCTGAGCTCGAATTCCAGCTCACCGCTGGCGAGCGTTTCCACGGTGAGGGTGTCATGGAGCGAGAGGGCCAGGCCGAGGCTGTCGTACCCGGGACCCAGGTTGGCGCTGGTGGCCGGCACCCGGACGGTGACAACCTGGCCCGCCGGAACAGCCGGCGAGCCGGCAGCAGATTCGGCCGGGATGGTCAGGGTTGTTTCCAACGTTATCTTTCTTCCAGTCCCAGTGCTGCGGCGACGGTGACGACATCGTTGGAGACACTGACCGGCTGCACGTCGCTGCCGTCCTCGGTGCGCAGGGCCCACTGCGGGTCCTTGAGGCCGTGACCTGTCACCGTGATCACGATCGTCTTGCCGGCCGGCACTTCACCGGCCGCATGCTTCTTGATCAGTCCGGCGACGCCGGCAGCGGAGCCGGGTTCCACGAAGACGCCTTCCCGGGCGGAGAGCCAGCGGTGCGCGGACAGGATTTCCTCGTCCGTGACGGCCTCGATCACGCCGCCGGATTCGTCCCGGGCCGCAACAGCGGTGTCCCAGGAGGCCGGGTTGCCGATCCGGATGGCGGTGGCGATGGTGTCCGGCTCGGTGATGGGGTGGCCGGCCACGAACGGGGCAGCGCCGGCGGCCTGGAAGCCCCACATGACCGGGGTCTTGGTGGCGACGGCGGGCAGCGACCCGGCGGTGGGTGACTCGAACGGCGCGGAGTACTCCTTGTAGCCCTTCCAGTACGCGCTGATGTTGCCGGCGTTGCCCACCGGAAGCACGTGGAAGTCGGGGGCATCGCCCAGGGCGTCCACCACTTCGAAGGCGCCGGTCTTCTGGCCCTCGATCCGGGCGGGGTTGACGGAGTTGACCAGGAACACCGGGTAGGACTCGCCGAGCTTGCGGGCGATGTCGAGGCAGTCGTCGAAGTTGCCGTCCACCTGCAGCAGGGTGGCGCCGTGGGCGACGGCCTGGCTGAGCTTGCCCATGGAGATCTTGCCCTCGGGGACCAGCACCGCGCACTGCAGCCCTGCCGCCGTCGCGTAGGCCGCGGCAGATGCAGAGGTGTTGCCGGTGGAGGCACACACCACGGCCTTGGCGCCGGAGGCCACCGCCGCGGTCATGGCCATGGTCATGCCGCGGTCCTTGAACGAACCGGTCGGGTTCATGCCTTCGACCTTGAGGTAGACGGTACTGCCGGTCAGCTCGGAGAGGTGGCGGGCGTGCACGAGCGGGGTGCCGCCCTCGCCCAGGGTGATGACCTTAGTGGCTTCCGTGACAGGAAGACGATCAGCGTATTCGCGGATGACACCGCGCCATTGGTGAGCCACTTAGACCCCTTCTACCCGCAGTACGGATGTGACGGAATTGATGACGTCCAGGCGCCTGACGGCCTCGACGGTTGCTGCAAGTGCGGATTCCCGGGCCTGGTGGGTCACGATCCGCAGCTCGGCCGACTCCACGTTGGAGTCGGCGTCGCGGTGGATGGTCTGCCGCATGATTTCAATGGACACGCCGTGCTCCGCGAAGAGGTGGGCGATCCGGGCCAGGACGCCGGGCTGGTCCGCGACGTCGAGTCCGATGTAGTAGCTCGTGACGGCCGCATCGATGGGCAGCGCGGGCACGTGCCCGGTGGTGGTTTCGGTCCGGCCGGGGCCGCCCAGGACGATGCGGCGGGCCGCGGAAACGAGGTCGCCCAGCACGGCGGACGCCGTCGGGGTGCCGCCGGCGCCCTGGCCGTAGAACATCAGCTCGCCGGCGTTCTCGGCCTCGATGAAGACGGCGTTGAACGCGCCGCGGACGGCGGCGAGGGGGTGCTCGCGGGGCAGCAGCGTGGGGTGGACGCGGACGGAGACGCCGGTCTTGCCGTCCTCGTCAGCCAGTTTCTCGGCAATGGCCAGCAGTTTGATGACGAAGCCGGCATCCTTGGCGGCGGCGATGTCTGCCGCGGTGACCGAGGTGATGCCCTCGCACGAGACATCTTCCAGGGCGAACCGCGTGTGGAAGGACAGCGAGGCAAGGATCGCGGCCTTGGCGGCGGCGTCGTGGCCTTCGATGTCGGCGGTGGGATCGGCTTCGGCGTAGCCAAGGCGCTGGGCCTCTGCCAGGGCATCGGCGAACTGCGCCCCGGTGGAGTCCATCTGGTCGAGGATGAAGTTGGTGGTGCCGTTGACAATCCCGAGCACCCGGGTGATCCGGTCGCCGGAGAGGCTGTCCCGGATGGGGCGCAGGATGGGGATGGCACCGGCGACGGCGGCCTCGTAGGAGAGCTGCACCCCGGCCTTGTCGGCTTCCTCGTACAGCGTGGGGCCGTCCTGCGCCAGCAGCGCCTTGTTGCCGGTGACAACGCAGGAACCGTGCCGCATGGCGGTCAGGATCAGGGAACGGGCCGGCTCGATGCCGCCCATGAGCTCGATGACGAGGTCGGCGTCCTTGACGAGGGTCTCGGCGTCCGCGGTGAACAGCTCCTGCGGCAGTTCGACGTCGCGCTCGGCTGCGAGGTTGCGCACCGCGATGCCGCTCAGTTCCAGGCGTGCGCCCGTGCGGGCGGCGAGGGCGTCGGCGTCGTCAATGAGAATCCGCGCAACCTGGGCCCCAACGTTGCCACAGCCCAGCAGGGCCACTTTCAGGGTTCGCAATTCGGTCATTCAGACTCCCATGTCGCGGTTGAGCAGATCTTCTTCGGTTTCCCCGCGGACAATGAGCCGGGCAGATCCGTCGCGGACAGCGACAACGCCCGGCCGGGCCAGATAGTTGTAGTTGCTTGACAGGGCCCAGCAGTAGGCGCCGGTCCCCGGTACTGCAAGCAGATCACCGGCTGCCACGTCCTCGGGCAGATATACATCTCTAACAACTATGTCGCCGCTCTCGCAATGTTTGCCCACCACTCGGGACAGCTGCGGCCCCGCTTCGGAGCTGCGGGAGGCGAGAATTGCCGAATAATCCGCGTCGTACAGCACCGGCCGGGGGTTGTCGCTCATCCCGCCGTCCACCGACACATACCGGCGGGGGTACGTAACGTCTTCTGCGGCGTGGTGGCCCTCCGGGGCGGCGGAATCCACCCGGACGGTCTTGAGCGTGCCGACCTCGTACAGCGTGAACGTGGTGCTTCCGACGATCGCGCGGCCCGGTTCGATCGATATCCGCGGGGCGCTGATGCCCAGCGCGGCGCACTTGGAACGGACGACGGCGGCCATCGCCTGCGCGATCTCGGCGGGCGGGCGCGGGGTGTCGACAGGGGTGTAGGCGATGCCGTAGCCGCCCCCGAGGTCTAGTTCGGGCAGCACGATCGAGTACTTGGCCTGCATCGCGGCCAGGAAGTCCAGCAGCTTCTCCGCGGCGAGGGCGAAGCCGTCCGGTTCGAAGATCTGCGAGCCGATGTGGCAGTGCAGGCCCAGCAGCTCAATGCTGGCGTGCCCGGTCGCCGCGGCGACAGCTTCCTCGGCGGCGGACAGGCCGGCCTTCTCAGTGGAGTCCCCGGCCATGGACAGGCCGAATTTCTGGTCCTCGTGGGCGGTGGCGATGAATTCGTGGGTGTGGGCGTGCACCCCGGGGGTCAGCCGCAGCATGACCCTGGCGGTGTCGCCGCGGTTGGCGGCGATCGCCGCGACGCGTTCGAGCTCGTCGAGGCTGTCCACCACGATCCGGCCCAGCTGCATGTCCAGTGCACGGTGGATTTCGCCGTCGGATTTGTTGTTGCCGTGCAGCGCGACGTCGGCGCCGGGAATGCCGGCGCGCGCGGCGACGGCGAGTTCGCCGCCTGACGCGGTGTCCAGTCGCAGGCCTTCCTCTTCAACCCAGCGGACCACCGAGGTGCACAGGAAGGACTTGCCGGCATAGTAGACGTCCACTCCCCCGCAGATGTCGGCGAAGGCATCGTTGAAGGCGTCGCTGAACGCCCGGGCCCGGGCCCGGAAGTCGGTCTCGCTCAGCACGAACAGCGGGGTGCCGTACTGGCGCTGCAGCTCGCTGACGCTCAGGCCCTCGATGGTGAGCTCGCCGTCCTCGTTCCGCGCAACCCCGCCCGCCCACAGCGGTTCGTGGAGGGCGTTGAGGTCCGCGGGGACCTCCAGCCAGGCCGGCGCGAGCGGGGACTGCCCTGGGTTTTCCTGCTGTTTGGGTGTTGACGTCATGGCGGTTACATCCGTTCCGGCGCCGAGACGCCCAGCAGTTCCAGTCCGTTGGCCAGCACCTGGCTGGTGGCGTCGTTGAGCCACAGCCGGGTGCGGTTGGTGTCGGTGATGGGTTCCTCGCCCTGGGGCGCGACGCGGCAGGCGTCGTACCAGCGGTGGTAGGCGCCAGCGATGACTTCGAGGTGGCGGGCCACGCGGTGCGGCTCGCGCAGCTCGGCGGCCTTGGCAACGATCGAGGGGTAACTGCCCAGGTGCGAGAGCAGCTCGTTTTCGGTGGCGTGATCCAGCAGGGCGGCGTTGAAACTGTCTTTGCCGTCCACACGGCGCTCCACCCCTGCGGCCACGGCGTTGCGGGCGGCACCGCGGGAGCGGGCGTGGGCGTACTGGACGTAGAAGACCGGGTTTTCGTTGCTGTGCTTCTTCAGCAGCTCAGGGTCCAGCGTCAGCGGCGAGTCGGCGGGGAACCGGGCCAGCGAGTACCGGACGGCGTCCTTGCCGAGCCAGGAGATGAGGTCCTTGAGCTCGATGATGTTGCCGGCGCGCTTGGACAGCTTGGCGCCGTTGACCGAGACCAGCTGGCCGATCAGGACCTCGATGTTGACCTCGGGGTCGTCCCCCGCGGCGGCCGCAATGGCCTTGAGCCGGTTGATGTACCCGTGGTGGTCGGCGCCGAGGAGGTAGATCTTCTCGGTGTAGCCGCGGTCCTTCTTGGACAGGTAGTAGGCGGCGTCGGCGGCGAAGTACGTCGGCTCACCGTTGGCGCGGATCATCACGCGGTCCTTGTCATCGCCGAAGTCGGTGGTGCGCAGCCAGACCGCGCCGCCGTCGTCGAACACGTGGCCCTGCTCGCGCAGGCGGGCGACGGCGTCTTCGATCGCGCCGGCGTCGTGGAGCTCCTGCTCGGAGAAGAACACGTCGAAGTCGACGCCAAACCCGGCCAGCGTCTGCTTGATGTCGTGCATCTGTGCCTTGTAGGCGGCGCCGCGGATCACCGGCAGGGCCGCGACTTCGGTGAGTTCGCGGATGTCGGGGTGTTCGGTGAGCACTTCGTGGCCGAGGTCCGCGATGTACTGGCCCGGGTAACCGCCCTCAGGCACGTCCCTGCCGTGCAGCCGGGCGAACACGGAGTTGGCGAACACGTTCATCTGGGAACCGGCGTCGTTGATGTAGTACTCGGCCGTGACGTCGGCGCCGGAGGCCCGGAGGACGCGGGCGATCGCGTCGCCGAGGGCGGCCCAGCGGGTGTGGCCGATGTGCAGCGGGCCGGTGGGGTTGGCCGAGACGAACTCCATGTTGACCACGTGCCCGGCGAGCGCGGTGTTGGTGCCGTACGCGGGTCCGGCCTCGACAATCGCCTTGGCGAGGGTGCCGGCAGCGGCAGCGTCCACGGTGATGTTCAGGAAGCCTGGCCCGGCGATGTCCACCGCGGACACGCCCTCGATCGTCTTCAGCCGGGCGGCCAGGACGGACGCGAACTCCCGCGGGTTGGTGCCGGCCGTCTTGGCCAGCTGGAGGGCGACGTTCGTGGCCCAGTCCCCGTGGTCCCTGTTCTTCGGGCGCTCCACGCGCACCTCAGCCGGGATGTCGGCCGCGGAGAGGGCAATGTCACCGGCCGCGACGGCGTCCTTCAGGCAGGCGGATATGGCGAGGGAGAGTTCTTCTGGGGTCACACTTCTAGCCTACCGGTGGGCCCGTGGTGCGGCGGAATTCCGCGCCCGGCATGACGTCTGCGCGAGGGAAACGGCAGCGTCCGGGAAAACCCAAGGTCTTCAGTGCTTCGCACCAAGGGTGAACCGTTACCCTAAAAACAACGTCGTCAACTCTGTCAGTGCCACGATATTTTGGCTGTCCGATCCTGCAACGAATCGAGTCCCGCATGAATTCCGCCTTCCGTAAAAGCGTCCTCGTCGGCATCGCCGGCCTCTCCGTCGCCGGAACCGCGGCTGGCTGCGCCCCGGCCGCGCAGCCGCCGGCTGCACAGGGCGCGGCTCCGGCGTCCGAGTCCGCCGCAACCACCGGGTCCTACAAGGACGGCACGTACAGTGCCGACGGCCACTACACCTCGCCCAACGGCACCGAGACTGTCGGCGTGGAACTGACCCTGGCCGGCGGCTCGGTGTCCGATGTAAAGATCACGCCGCACCCGTCGAATCCGAACACCCGCAAGTTCCAGGGCGAGTTCGCCAGCGGCATCCAGGCCCAGGTGGTGGGCAAGAAGCTGGACGAGATCAAGGTGTCCAAAGTGGCCGGATCCTCGCTGACCAGCGGCGGCTTCAACCAGGCCGTGGCGGATATCAAGACACAGGCCCAGTAACCCTGCAGGGGACAGAGGAGCAGGAACAGAGGAATCGTGCCTCATCCGGGCTGGTCGCACTTCAGCTTTGACGGGATCGGGACCCGCTGGGAGATTTCCACGCCGTCCCGGCTCTCCGGCAAACACCGCCGTGGACTGCTCGCCACGGTGGAGACGTACGACGCCGCGTGGTCCCGGTTCCGGCCCGACTCACTCATTGCGGACGCCGCCCGAACGCCTGGCCGCGTTGAGCTGCCCGAAGAATCAGCCGCCCTGGCCGAGCTGTACGGCACGCTGTACCGGCTCACTGACGGCGCGATGACCCCGCTGATCGGCGGCAGCCTGGAGCGCCTGGGCTATGACGCCAACTACTCACTGCGCCCGGGCGGCGCGCCGCTTCCCGCGCCGCGGTGGGAGGATGTACTGGACTGGCGCGGCACCGTGCTCACCACCTCGGCACCGGTGGTGATCGACGTCGGCGCGGCCGGCAAAGGGCAGTTGGCCGATCTGCTCTCCGCGCAACTGCGGGAGGACGGCATCGCCGAGCACTTCATCGATGCCAGCGGAGACCTCCTGAACCCGGGGCCGGATCCTGTAGTGGTGGCCCTTGAGCACCCCTACGATCCCACCCAGGCGATTGGCACGGTCCGGCTGGAGGCCGGCGCCTTGTGCGCCTCCGCCGCGAACCGGCGGGTCTGGGGCGACGGGTTCCACCACGTCCTGGACGGCACCACGGGAGCGCCGGTGCGCACCGTCGTCGCCAGCTGGGCCATGGCCGGGACGGCGATGGTGGCCGATGCGCTCGCCACAGCATTGTTTTTTGTCGACGGTCCGCGGCTGGAGCAGGAGTTCGATTTCGCCTGGCTCACGGCCTATTCGGACGGGCACGCGGAATATTCAGCCGAATTTGAAGGGGCGCTGTTTTCATGACTGCCATCACCACCACTCCGATCGGCTCGAGGCTGGATACCGCCTTGGGCCGGCTCACGATGTACAGGCTGGTGCTGTGGGTCCTGGCCGTCCTGGCCGGCTACAGCCTGCTGCTCAATGTGTTGGGCTGGCTGACGTTCGGGCTGCCGGAAATGCTGGCCCACCTGGTCCTGTGCCTTGGCCTGACGTACGCCTCCAGCCAGGGGCTGGCCGCGCTCTTCCACGTGCGTCCGCACACGGAGTCCTCGCTCATCACCGGTCTGCTGCTGTACTTCCTTTTCTGGCCCAGCCAGCTGACCCAGGGACTCCAGGTGGCCGAAATCGGCGGCGTCGCCCTGGCCTGCGTCCTGGCCTCGGCCTCGAAGTATGCGCTGGCCTGGCGCGGCCGCCACATCTTCAACCCGGCCGCGGCCGGCGCCTTCCTCGCCGGACTGACCGGGCTCAACATTGCCACCTGGTGGGCGGCCACATCGTCGATGCTCTTGCTGGTGCTGCCGGGGGTGCTGCTGGTGCTGTACCGGACCCGCAAAGTCACCATGGCCGCCGTCTTCACCGTCGTGGCCGTCTCCATCGTGGCCGCGGACCTGCTGCGGGCCGGGCTGGACGTTCCCGAGGCGCTATGGCAGACCTTTGCGCAGCGTCCGGTGCTGTTCTTCGTCGGGTTCATGCTCACCGAACCGCTCACCTTGCCACCGCGGCGCTGGCAGCAACTGGCACTGGCCGCCGTCGTCGGGGTGCTGTTCGCCGTTCCGTACAACCTGGGGTTCGTGGCCAACTCCCCCGAACTGGCACTGCTGGTGGGCAATGTGCTCGCCTTCGCCGCCGGGCAGCGGGGCGCGGTGCGGCTGCGTTTTGAGGGTTCCCGGGTGCTGACGCCCACGACGACGGAGTTCAGCTTCCGCCCGGAACGCCAGGTGCGCTTTACCCCCGGGCAGTCCCTGGAACTGCACCTGCCGCCGGACAAAGCTCGCGACCGGCGTGCCGGCAAGGGCGATGGGAAGGGAATCCGGCGCGTGTTCAGCCTGACAAGCGCCCCCGGCGCACCCCTGCTGACGATCGGCGTCGGGACGGCGGAGCCGGTGTCCTCCGCCAAGCGCTCGCTGTTGGCCCTTGCACCTGGCGACTCTCTTACCGCGACCACCGTGGGCGGCGACTTCGTCCTGCCCCGGGACCCGGCCGCCCCCGTGCTGCTCATCGCGGCCGGAATCGGGATCACCCCCTACATGGCCCAGCTGGCCGGGGCGCCGACAACTGACCGTGACACGGTCCTGCTGTACCTGGCAAAGAATCCCGAAGAACTGGCCTATGCCGAGGAGCTGCAGCGCTGCGGCGCGCGAGTCCTGGCGCGCCTTGCCGACGGTTCGGCGCCGCCGGCCTTCATGCACAACGCGGGCGCCAGGAGGATTGACGCGGCGGCCCTCAAGGAGCTGGTCCCGGACATCGGCGGCCGGGAGGTCTTCGTCTCCGGCTCGCCCGCCAGCGTGCGCTCGCTGCGGGCCGCGGCACGTGGCGCGGGTGCCCGCCGCGTCCATGTGGATTCCTTCACCGGCTACTGAGAGACCGGCTGCCGAGGGGCCGGATCCGCCCCGGAGTTTCACGGGCATTTTGGGCAGTTGGCATGCACGTGGCTCCACAAATGAGTGGCGATTTTCCGTTGGAGGCCACCTTCCTGCTAAGCTCTAGGACGTCCCGCCGGTAACGGCAGGATCCCTGGATGCCCTCGTAGCTCAGGGGATAGAGCGTCTGCCTCCGGAGCAGAAGGTCGTAGGTTCGAATCCTATCGAGGGCACAAAATACCGGCATCGCCGGAAAACCCCGCCGTTTCACTGAAACGGCGGGGTTTTTTGTTTCCCGATCCGCCTGAGGTCGGCGAAAAACGCGCAAATCCAGCGGTTTTGACCCTGCCGAATGTCAGTCCCCGCTCGTAGTCTGATGTCATCGGTGGCGGCTATCCGGCACGCCCCGTAGCGTGAAGGGGTCTCTCATGTTCGTTCCAACTCCGTACTGCTCCATCATTCCGCCCTATATGCTCCGCCGCCTGGCCGCACAGCGCGAGCCTGAGCTCTCCTTGGCCGCCCGGGCGGCCAAGCAAGCCCTGCAGCACGTGCCTGGCTTCCAGGCCTCCCGCACCGTGCCCGGGCCCGGCGGCCAGCCTGGCTTGCGGGAGATCAAGCCTTCTCCGCCGGAACGGACGGTCTACGACGCCAAGTTCGCCGAGCAGCTGCCCGGCAGCGTGGTCCGCAAAGAAGGCGAACCGCCCACTGGCGATCCCGCCGCCGATGAGGCCTATGACGGCCTGGGGCACACGCACCGGCTCTACGCGGAAGCCTTCGGACGGAATTCGATCGACGGCAAGGGCCTCCGCCTGGATGCCAGCGTCCACTACGGCCGCCTGTATGACAACGCCTTCTGGGACGGCCAGCAAATGGTCTTCGGAGACGGCGACGGCCAGGTCTTCGAGCGGTTCACGAAATCCCTCAGCGTGATCGGCCACGAACTGACCCACGGGGTCACCCAGTACTCTGCCGGGCTTCTCTACCGCAATCAGGCCGGCGCCCTGAATGAGTCGATGTCCGATGTCTTCGGGGCTCTCGTGGAGCAGTACTTCCGTAAGCAGTCGACGGCGCAGGCCAGCTGGCTGATCGGCGAGGGCCTCTTCACGGACCAGGTGCAGGGGTCCGCATTGCGGTCCATGAAGGCCCCGGGGACGGCGTACGACGACGACGTGCTCGGCAAGGACCCGCAGCCGGACTCGATGGACGGGTACGTGCGCACCAGTGCGGACAACGGCGGAGTGCACATCAACTCCGGCATCCCGAACCGTGCGTTCTGCCTGGTTGCCACCTCCCTCGGCGGCAATGCCTGGGATGCGCCGGCACGGATCTGGTACGAGACCCTGACGGGCGGCACACTATCCCCCAATGCCACGTTCGGCGCCTTCGCCAAGGCCACTGCCGCGTCAGCCAAGGAGCTTTTCGGGGAGGATTCCAAAGAGCATGACGCCGTGCGCTCCGCGTGGGAAACTGTGAAGGTCAAGTTCCCGGGAGCCCGACGATAAGCCAGGCCCCTGCGGATCGAGTCCGATTGAGATCCGAGTCCAATGAAGATCCGAGTCGAATGAAAATCACTGTCCAGCGCAGCGGCGGCGTGGCCGGCATGAAACTGACGTGGACTGTCCGGCCCGAGCCGCCGGACGACACGGACCGGTGGCAGCCGCTGATCGAGGCCTGCCCATGGGACGCCGTCGGCGGGACTGTGGGAGCAGCCGGCCAGCCGGACCGGTTCATGTACAGCATCCGGGCCGATCAGCGCCGGGCGGTCCTGCCGGAGCGTGAACTGACAGGACCATGGCGCGACCTCGTCGACTGCGCCCGGGCCGCGGCCGAAGAGGAGGCGGCTCCGCCGGGCCTTGACTGACCCGCGGACTAGGCTGTGGCCAGGTGTCCCCGGAACGTTCGCCTGTAGGACTGGGGGCTGGTGTCCAGCGCCTTTGCGAAGTGGTGCCGCAACAGCACCGAATGCCCGAAGCCGGCTTCCCGCGCCACTTCGTCGATATTGAGCTCCGTAGTCTCCAGCAGCTCCTGGGCGCGCAGCACCCGCTGGGAATTGAGCCATGCCGCCGGGGTGGCTCCTGTTTCCGCGCGGAAGCGCCGCGCGAACGTCCGCGGCGACATATGGACCCGGGCTGCCAGTTCGTTGACCGCGTGTTCCTCGTCCAGATGCCTCACCATCCACTGCAGCAGCCGTTCCATGGGCTCCGAGCCGCACTGCGGAATGGGCCGGTCGATGTATTGGGCCTGGCCGCCGTCCCGGTGCGGCGGGACCACCATGTCCCGGGCGATGGCGGCGGCCACTTTTGCACCAAACTCGACGCGGATCAGGTGCAGGCAGGCATCGATCCCGGCGGCCGTGCCGGCGCTGGTGATGATCCGGCTGTCCTCGACGTAGAGGACGTTTTCATCCACCAGGACAGCGGGGTACCGGCTGGCCAGCTCCTGGGAGTAGTGCCAGTGCGTGGTGCAGCGCCGGCCATCGAGCAGCCCCGCGCGGGCCAGGGCGAAGGCCCCGGAGCAGATGGACATCACCCAGGCGCCGCGGGCATGCGCCGCCCGCAATGCGTCCAGGACGGACTCGGGAACATCCTCGTCGCGGCCGTACGGCGCCATCACCACCAGGTCCGCGTCCGCGGCTGCTTCCAGCCCGAGACCAACGTGCATGGACAGGCCGGATTTGAGCGGGACGTCGCCGGGCTCCGGAGCGCAGACGCGGAAATCGAAGCTTGGCACGCCGTTTCCGCGGTCCGACCGGTCTATGCCGAAGACTTCAAAGGCGGTCGCAAACTCGAAGATCGAGAAGTTGGGGACCACGATCATTGCCACTGATTTGATCATGACTCCATTGTGGCAGAAACAGTGGCAGAAATTATAGCTTTTTGGTCATTTCTGCCACTTTTTTAAGAGGCCGAACCGGAGAACCATAGAGGTATGGAACTCCTCGGATTCGCCCTCATCATCCTGGTTCTTGCCGGCGTCACCGCCACGATCGCCGCCCTCCGCAAGGATGGCCTCGGCCACACTCCTCCCGTCCGCTCGGATGAATACTGGATGGCCCGGGACCTGCCGAGCATCAATTACACCCTCCGGAACTTCTGAGTCCGCGCACGTATTGCCCACCTGCCCATCGGGCCCGGTCACCGACCGGGCCCTCGACATGCGCCAGGACTTAGCAGCGCAGGCGACCACCCGAGTTCAACCGTGTGACGGCCCAGCGTGCCAGAACAGGGTGACTGAACGTCCGCCGTCGCCACTCCGGTAGACAGCCCGCCCCAGTAGACTGTCTCCAGCCATGACATTTCATATTTCCTACCCCGCCGACCTGCCGGTTTCCGAGCGCCGCGAAGATCTGATGGCCGCCATCGCGGCCAACCAGGTGACCATCATCGCCGGCGAGACAGGCTCGGGTAAGACCACCCAGATTCCCAAGATGTGCCTGGAACTCGGCCTGGGCGAGAACGGACTGATCGGGCACACCCAGCCACGCCGGCTGGCGGCCCGCACGGTGGCCGAGCGCATTGCGGAGGAACTCGGCGTCGAGATCGGCCAAGAAGTGGGTTTCCAGGTCCGCTTCACCGGCGAGGTCAGCCGGTCCACCAAGGTCAAACTCATGACCGATGGCATCCTGCTGGCGGAAATCCAGCGCGACAAGCTCCTGCGCAGGTACAACGCCATCATCATTGACGAGGCCCACGAGCGCAGCCTCAACATCGACTTCATCCTCGGCTACCTCAAGCGCATCCTGCCGCAGCGCCCGGACCTGAAGATCATCATCACCTCGGCCACCATCGATCCGGAGCGCTTCGCCAAGCACTTCGGCAGCGAGGAAGAGCCCTCCCCCATCATCGAGGTCTCGGGCCGGACATTCCCGGTGGAAATCCGCTACCGCCCGCTGTCCCAGCCCGCCGGCGGCGCCGAAGACGGAGCCGGGGAAGGCGCAGCTGCGGACGACGAACTCGAGGAGGACCGGGACCCGCTGGACGCGGTGTGCGACGCCGTCGACGAACTCGCAACGGAGGCGCCGGGCGACATTCTGATCTTCTTCTCCGGCGAGCGCGAAATCCGCGACGCGGCGGAGGCACTCAACACCCGCATCCAGTCCAACCGGCGCCTGGCCGGCACCGAGGTCCTTCCCCTGTTCGCGCGGCTGAGCCTGCAGGAGCAGCACAAGGTCTTCCACCCCGGCAGCAAGCGCCGGATCGTGCTGGCCACCAACGTCGCCGAAACCTCGCTGACTGTCCCCGGCATCAAGTACGTCATCGACACCGGCACCGCGCGCATCTCGCGCTACTCGCACCGGACCAAGGTTCAGCGCCTGCCGATCGAGCGTGTGTCCCAGGCCTCGGCCAACCAGCGCTCGGGCCGCTGCGGCCGTGTCTCCGACGGTATCGCGATCCGGTTGTACTCCGAGGAGGACTTCGAGTCTCGGCCGCCGTTCACGGACCCGGAGATCCTGCGCACCAACCTCGCGGCCGTCATCCTGCAGATGACCGCCATGGGCGTGGCCCGCGGACCGAAGGATGTAGAGAACTTCCCGTTCGTCGAGCCGCCGGATTCGCGCGCCATCAACGACGGCGTCAGCCTCCTGCGCGAACTCGGCGCCCTCAGCGCCGCCCGGCAGCAGGAGCCAACGGACGACGTCGGGCAGCGCGACGGCGGGCAGCGCCGCGGTTCCGGCCGCCCCGGAAGCGGACTCACCGCCGTCGGGCAGCAGCTGGCGCAGCTGCCGGTGGACCCCAGGCTTGGCCGGATGATCGTGGAGGCCGGAAAGCGCGGCTGCGTCCGCGAAGTCATGATCCTGGCCGCCGCCCTGACCATCCAGGACCCGCGTGAGCGCCCGACCGACAAGCAGCAGCTCGCGGCGGAGAAGCACGCCCGCTTCCGGGACGAGAACTCGGACTTCACCGGCTACCTGAACCTGTGGAACTACCTGCAGGAGAAGCAGCAGGAGCTCTCCTCCACGGCGTTCCGCCGGCTCTGCCGCACTGAATTCATCAACTATCTCCGGGTCAGGGAGTGGCAGGACCTGTTCGCCCAGCTCCGGCAGATGGCCCGGCCGTTGGGCATCAGCCTGGACAACAAGCGCCTTGCCGATCCGGTGGGCAACCACGACGGCATCCACATCAGCCTGCTCTCGGGGCTGCTGAGCCACGTCGGCATCCTCGACGAGCGCAAGCGCGAGTACGCCGGCGCCCGCGGCAGCCGCTTTGCGATCTTCCCGGGCTCGGCATTGTTCAAGAAGTCACCCACCTTCGTGATGGCCGCCGAACTCGTCGAGACGAGCCGGCTTTGGGCCCGCGTCGCGGCGAAGTTCGATCCGCTCTGGGCCGAGCAGGTGGCCCCGGACCTGGTCAAGCGCAGTTACAGCGAACCGCACTGGTCCAAGAAGATGGGCTCGGTGATGGCCCACGAAAAGGTCACGCTGTACGGGGTGCCCATCATCCCGAGCCGGCGCATCAACTACGGCAAGGTGGAACCGGAGCTCTGCCGTGAGCTCTTCATCCGCCATGCCCTGGTCGAAGGTGACTGGCAGACCCACCACAAGTTCTTCCACCGCAACCGCGCACTCCTCCACGAAGTCGAGGAGCTCGAGGCCCGGATGCGGCGCCGGGACATCCTGGTGGACGACGAGACGCTGTTCGAGTTCTACGATGCCCGGATCGGCGCTGACGTCGTTTCTGAGCGGCACTTCGACAAGTGGTGGAAGGATGCCCGGCAGCAGGATCCGGCGCTGCTCGATTTCGAGAAGTCCCTGCTGATCAGCGAGGACGCCGCGGCCCTGGACGAATCGGCCTATCCCAAGACGCTCTTGCACAAGGGTTTTGAACTGCCGCTGAGCTACGAGTTCCACCCCGTTGCGCCCGGCTCGCCGCCGAATCCGTCCGACGGCGTCACCGCCGAGGTCCCCGTGCTGTTCCTGAACCAGCTCGACGACGCCGCGTTCCGCTGGCTGATCCCCGGGCAGCGTGTGGAACTCGTGACGGCGCTCATCAAGTCGCTGCCCAAGCAGATCCGCAAGAACTTCGTCCCGGCGCCGGACGTGGCCCGCCAGGCCGTCGCGGCGCTGGAAGCCGACTTCGATCCCGCAACGGACGAGCTCGAGTCTTCCCTGGAGCTCGTGTTGCGCCGGATTCGCGGACAGGTCATCCCGCCGGGTTCCTGGAACTGGGACGCCGTGCCGGCACACTTGCGCGTCAGCTTCCGGGTGGTCGACTCCCGCGGCAAGGTCCTGGATGAGGGCAAAGACCTCAGCGCGCTGCAGGAGCGGCTTGCCCCTGCCACCCGCCGGGCAATCGCGGAATCCCTCGGCGCCACACCTGGCACCACCGCCCCGGCGAAGGGGACTGCGGCCAGGGGGAAAGCTGCCACGAACGGGACCTCGAACGGGAAGGAAACGACCCGGACGGCTCGGGCGGGCACGTCGGCGCCTCTCCTCGGTGCGGCCGCGTCCCCTGGCGGGTTCACAGAAAAGTCCGGGCTCAAGGACTGGACGTTCGGAACCGTCGAACGCCAGGTCCAGGGCAGCGTGGGCGGGCACACCGTCACCGGCTATCCCGCCCTGGTGGACGAGGGAACTTCCGTGGCCCTGCGGCTGTTCCAGACTGCGTCCGAGCAGCAGGAAGCCATGCGCGGCGGAGTCATCAGGCTCCTGGCCCTCAAGGTGCCGCCACCGGACCGGTACGTCCTGGAGCACCTGAACAACACCGAGAAACTGACGTTCAGCCAGAACCCGCACGGCTCCGTGACTGCCCTGATCGCTGACTGCGCCCTGGCCGCCATCGACAAGCTCACGCCGGCCGGGCTGCCCTGGGACGAGGCATCGTTCAAGGCGCTCTACGAGACTGTCCGGGCGGAGCTGATCGATACGGTCTTCACGGTGACCGCCGTCGTCGAGCGCATCCTGGCCAGCACGGGCCGGATCGAAAAGCAGCTCAAGGGCACCACGAGCCTGGCCCTGATCAGCGCGCTCAATGACGTCAAGAGCCAGCTGGAGCAGCTCGTGTACCCGGGTTTTGTGGCACGGACGGGCTACGCCCAGCTCAGCCAGCTGCCCCGCTACCTCACGGCGATCGAGAAGCGCCTCGAGAAGCTGGCAGGCAACGTCCAGCGGGACGCCCAGCACATGGCGGCCGTCCAGGCCCTCGAGGACGACTACGACGACGCCGTCTCCGCGCTGCTGCCTGGACGGCGGGCCGGCGCCGAGTTAACCCACGTGCGCTGGATGATCGAAGAACTGCGGGTGAGCCTCTTCGCCGTCGAACTCGGGACCGCCTATTCGGTGTCCGAGAAGCGCATCCGGGCGGCGCTCAACAAAGTGCTGGCGCCGGCGTAAACCCCTTGGGGTGCTGCGCCGGCGCCAGTTGGCGGCCGTGGGTGGCGTCGTTTCTAGGCGGCCGGGACGTGCTCGGCGTGGCCGGCCGCGCGGAGGCCTTCGCGGAGCTTTTCCGCGTTGGCGTCCAGCCTGGCCGGATCCGGGTGCTGGTCCGCCGAGCCGAAATCAAAGTCCGCCATCGAGTTGGAGGGCCACACGTGGACGTGCAGGTGGTTGATTTCGTAGCCGGCCACGATGAGCCCTGCCCGGGAGGCGTCGAACACGCCCACCTGGACGGCACCGATCTTGCGGGCAACTTCCATGACCCGGCCGAGGACCTCCGGCGAGGCGTCCGTCCAGCGGTCCACTTCCTCAGTGGGCACCACGAGGGTGTGGCCGTCGGCCAGCGGGCCCATGGTCAGGAATGCCACGACGTCGTCCTCGCGCCATACAAAGCGGCCCGGGATCTCGCCCTTGATGATTTTGGTGAAGAGAGTGCTCACGCGTCTGCCTTTTCTGCCGGTGACCCCAGTGTGCTGGCGTCCAGGACAAAACGGTACTTCACGTCGCCGGCCACCATGCGGTCGTAGGCTTCGTTGAGCTGGTCCGCGCCGATGACCTCGACGTCGGACACCACGCCGTGTTCAGCGCAGAAATCCAGCATCTCCTGGGTCTCGGCGATGCTGCCGATCAGCGACCCCGCGTACGCGATCCGGCGCCGGATCAGCGCCCCGGGATTGACGGACGGCATCGCCGTCGGGGGCATGCCCAGCTGGAACAGCGCGCCGTCGCGGCGCAGCGTGCGGAAGTAGGGGTTGAGGTCGTGCGGCGCGGCGACGGTGTCGATGATGACGTCGATGCTGCGGTTCGCGGCGTCCATAGCGGCCGGATCAGTGGAGAGGATGACGTCGTCGGCGCCCAGCTCGCGCGCCGCGGCGAACTTGTTCTCCGACGTCGTGAAGACCTTGACCTCGGCGCCCATGGCCTTGGCGATCTTGACGGCCATGTGGCCGAGGCCGCCCAGTCCGACGACGCCGACCACGTCGCCTTCCTCGACCTCGAAGTAGTTCAGGGGCGAATACGTGGTGACGCCTGCACACAGCAGGGGCGCGGCGGCGGCAGGATCCAGGGTCTCCGGGACCCGCAGGACATAGCTCCGGTCCACCACGATGGAGGTGGCGTAGCCGCCCTGGGTGATGGCGCCGTCGTTGCGGGGATCCTTAGCGCCGTAGGTTCCCACCAGGCCGTTTTCGCAGTACTGCTCGAGGCCGTCCAGGCAGCTTTCGCATTCGCGGCAGGAATCCACCATGCAGCCCACGCCCACGCGCTCACCCACCGTGAAGTCATCGACGGCGGAGCCAAGCCGGGTGACCCGGCCGACGACCTCGTGGCCCGGGATCAACGGATAGGTGTCGCCGCCCCATTCGCCGCGGGTGGCGTGCACGTCCGAGTGGCACAGTCCGCAGAATTCGACGGCGATCTCGACATCGTCCGCCTTCGGCGCCCGGCGGGACACGGTCAAGGGAACAAGTCCGCTATCCGGTGCGGTGGCACCGTACGCGGCGGCCAGGGTGGGGCCGGCGGTTTGCGCCACGCTGCCCGCGGTGGTGTGCTCGGTGGTGCCGGAAGTGGGTTCGGAATCCGGCAGCGGCTTGGCGAGGGGCGGGGGTACGGGACGTCCAGGTGTCATACGTTGACGCTACCCCCGGTCCCGGTCCGTATTCCACTTTGGTGGGGCCAGCCGCGGTGTGGGCACTGTTGACCGGTCCACGGGCCCCGGGCGTCACTCCGGTCCCTGGGCCGCGGGCGTCTGACCCGGCACGCTGAACATATGACGCCGGCCGCCGAGGCACTATTGCCCTGCGGCGGTCCGCCACACTGCGGGCTAAGCCGCCGCGGGAGCACTACGGGGTTCGATCACGGCCACACCCTCCGGCAGCTACTCCACGGGCTTTCAACGCAATTATGGACCCGGGCCGCCGCAGCCCTGCGCGCGAACTCCTCCGGAAGCACTCCACACGGTTCGGTCACAATGATTCCCCAATTACTCCACCGGCTGCATCTCTCCAACACCAATCCGACACCTTCCCTTCAATGTCGGACCCCTTTGGGAGACTGGATTTATGGACGGCAATCAGGGGCCCAAAGGGGTTCCGGCAGGGCACGGCGGCACCGGCTTCGGCCGCGCCGGGCACGCTCCTGCTTCCGTTCCGGACGCGATTCCGGACCCACCGCTGATGGCGTCCGCCGGTGACCTGGTGCGGATGGTGTCCGCCCTCCGCCCGGCCACGGACAGTGCCGGAATGATCGACCAGCTCCGGGAACTCGAGGACGTGAAGTCGGCCGCGGCCGCCGCGCAGGCCCGGATCGCGGTGACCTTCGACCTGCTCCAGCGCCGCGCCCAGGCCAGCCAAGGCGTGGCCGCCAAGGATCTCGGGGCCGGGATCGGCGCGCAGATCGCTTTGGCCCGGCGCGAATCCCCCGCCAAAGGCGGCCGCCTCCTGGGGCTGGCCCAAGCCTTAGTCACCGAGATGCCCCACACCCTCACCGCAATGGAAACCGGGGTTCTGAATGAATGGCGCGCCACCCTCCTCGTGCGCGAGACCGCCTGCCTGAGCGCCGCCGACCGTACCGCCGTCGACGCCCAACTCGCCCCGGACACCGGCACCCTTGCCGGGCTGGGCGATCGGGCCATCACCGCCGCAGCCCGGGCTGCCTCCTACCGGTGCGACCCTCGCTCCGTGACGGACCGGGCCGCGCA
>NZ_JBFTKG010000011.1:0-144737 GCF_056395825.1 Arthrobacter sp. 05T47
GCGCCGGCGCTGTGGACCGTAGGTTCAGCGCCAGACTGCGCGGCTGGCTGTGCCACCGGCTCCGCGGCGGACTCGGTTCCGAGGGTGACCGCGTCCCGGACCGGCCGGAACTGCACCCGGTGGCCGGGCGCGGCCAGGGCGGGCTGCTCCCGGTCCAGGTCCCACATCCTGGCGCTGGTGCGCCCGATCAGCTGCCAGCCGCCGGGGGAACGCCGCGGATACACGGCCGAGTAGKTCCCGGCCAGCGCCACGGAGCCTGCGGGGACGGCCGTGCGCGGCGAGGTGCGGCGGGGCACTTCCAGCTGCTGGTTCTCCCCCACCATGTACCCGAAGCCGGGCGCGAAGCCTGCGAAGGCCACGGTCCAGACCTGGCCGGAATGGGCGGCGATCACGCCCTCGGCTCCAAGGCCGGTGAGCTGGCCGACTTCGGCGAGGTCTTCGCCGTCGTACACGGTRTCGATGACCACCAGCTCGCCGTCGCGCTGCACCGGTGCGGTGAGATCGAGCTGCAGCAGCCGGGCGGCGATACGCCGGGCCGAGGCCGGGGAATCGGCCGTGACCAGGACGGTCTCGGCGGCGGCCAGCACGTCCTGCTGGCCCGGCAGCGGCTTCTCCMGCAGTAGCGCCTGCAGGGCAAGCACGTCCTGCGTGCCGGAGAGCTCGGCGAGGACCGCGCGTGTTCCCACGGCCCGCACGGAGCGGACCTTCTGAACTGGGTGCTCTAGAACCGTGTGCTCTTGAACCGTGTCCTCTTGAACTGCTGCGTTCTCTAGCTTGGGGGTTTCCCCTGCTGTCTCAATCACGAGGTGCCTCACTCATTGTGCCGGAGAAATTTTGCCGGTGGAATTGTGCCGGTGGACAGGATCCGCTGAACCGGATCCGGGTCAGGCGTGGGCTTCCTGCAGGAGCCGTTCTTCTTCGTCGGTATGCGGGTTGCGCCCGATGRCGAGCCCGATCACCGTCACGATCGAGGCGACCGCGAGGTAGCCGGCGATCAGGAACCAGTTGCCGCTGGAGGCGAAGAGGGCGGTGAAGACCAACGGTGCGATGGCGCCGCCGAACACGCCGGCGATGGTGTAAGCAAGCGAGCTGCCGGCGTAGCGCAGCCGGGCCGGGAATTGCTCGGTGATGTARGCGGCCTGCGGGCCGTACATGAAGGCATGGAACGCCAGCCCGATCACGATGCCGATGGTCAGCGTGAGGACCGACTTGTCCTGGATCATGACGAAGAACAGCGGGATGTACAGGGCGGTTCCGACGGCGGCGACGCCGTATACGAGGCGGCGGTTGATCCGGTCCGTGAGGGCGCCCGCCGCGGGGATCAGGACCAGCTGGAAGGCGGAGCCGATCAGGATGGCGCTGAGTACGTTGCTGGTGGTCATGCCCAGTTGCTTGGTGGCRTAGACGGCCATGAAGACGGTGAGCAGGGAGTACAGCACGTCCGGGCCGATGCGGGACAGGGCGGCGGACACGAGAGCGCGGGGTTCCTTGGTGAAGACCTCCTTGATGGGGGCCTTGGGCGCYTCGCCGTKGGCCTGGATGGCCTTGAAGACGGGGGTTTCCTCGAGCTTGAGCCTGATYAGCAGGCCAAAGCCCACCAGCAGGGCCGAGGCGAGGAAGGCCACGCGCCAGCCCCAGGAGAGGAAGGCCTCGTCGGTGAGCGTCGCRGCGAGGATGGCCAGGACGCCGTTAGCCATCAGGTTGCCGGCGGGCGGACCGATCTGCGCGGCCGAGGACCAGAAACCCCGCTTCCGGGGGTCGCCGAATTCGCTGGAGAGCAGCACGGCTCCGCCCCACTCGCCGCCGACGCCGATGCCCTGCGCCAGGCGCAGCAGCACGAGGATGATGGGTGCGGCTATACCG
The DNA here is from genome assembly GCF_056395825.1 of Arthrobacter sp. 05T47. Lineage (NCBI taxonomy): Bacteria > Bacillati > Actinomycetota > Actinomycetes > Micrococcales > Micrococcaceae > Arthrobacter > Arthrobacter sp. 05T47. The sequence goes on from NZ_JBFTKG010000011.1 coordinate 1,864, forward strand.
ATGGTGGCGTAGCCCGGCAGCGCGCCGATCACCACCGTTGCGATGCCGATCATCAGCAGGGTGGTCACGAGGACTTGCTTGCGGCCGATCTTGTCACCGAGCCGGCCGAAGATCACGCCGCCGATGGGACGGGCGAGGTAGCCCACCGCAAAGGTCGAGAAGGACAGCAGCAGCCCGACGTATTCGTCGTTACCGGGGAAGAAGACCTTGGGGAACACCAAGGCCGAGGCCACGGAGTAGATCGCGAAGTCGTAGTACTCCAGCGASGTGCCGGTGAGGCTSGCGAYGTARGCCTTRAGGGCGCCGGGYGGCATCCTCTTCTTGCTGGCGGCCGGGGTGGCCTGCTGCGGTGTGGTCATGGTTTTCCTCCAGGTGTGCGGGTGCTGCCTGTTGCTGGGGTGGAGCCAGCGGTAAATACGGGGTGGGTCCGGCACGATGCTGTGAACGCCGGCCGGGACGAAGGCAAGTGCCTTAGACGAACGCKGCGGTTTCGATTCCGGCGGCGTTGAGCGCCYCACGTACTGCGGCGGCCATGGTGACGGCTCCCGGGGAGTCACCGTGCACGCAGATGCTTTCSGCGCGGATTTTCAGGATGGAGCCGTCGATGGTGCGGACGGCGGAATCGGTGGCCATCCGGAGGACATGCTCAGYGACGAGAGCGGRATCCTCCAGCACGGCTCCGGGCAACGTACGGGATACCAATGTGCCGTCCGGGTTGTAGGCGCGGTCGGCGAAGGCTTCGGTGACTGCGCGAAGGCCGGCGGCCTCGGTGAGGCGGAGCACTTCGGAGCCCGGCAGGCCCAGGATCGGCAGGTTCGGGTCAACGGACTTTACGGCGTCGACGACGGCCTTCGCCTGGCCGGTGTGCGCGACAATYGCGTTGTAGAGCCCGCCGTGCGGCTTCACATACCGGACCGTGCCGCCCTCTGCGGCGGCCAGCGCCTGCAGAGCGCCGATCTGGTAGACGACGTCGTCCGCCAATTCGACCGGATCGATGTCCAGGAAGCGGCGGCCGAAGCCGGCGAGATCGCGGTAGCCGACATGGGCGCCAATCACGACGCCGGCGGCGACCGCCTCGCGGCAGGTCCGGCGGATAACGCTGGGGTCACCCGCGTGGAATCCGCAGGCCACGTTTGCGCTGGACACMGAGCGGAACATCGCCGYGTCGTCGCCMAGGGTCCAGCGTCCGAAAGACTCGCCAACGTCGCTGTTTAGGTCAATGGTTGCCATTTGTGATCCTCGTCTCATGATAGCCCCCTACCAAGGATGCAWYATTTTCACGGATTGTTCAACAATCCGACGATTCAACATTGGRACGATCGTGTAGATTCGGCACTATGACGACTCCCGATGCAGRTGCCGGATCAGCCCTCGGCGCGGCCGCGGCACGGCTGCGCGTGGCAGTTCCCTCCGTGGCGGACCGGGTGGCGGCCGAACTTCGCCTGCAGCTGGCCGAGGGAATTCTGCTGCCGGGCGCCCGGCTCACGGAATCAACCATCGCCGAAGACCTCGGCGTCTCCCGCAACACCGTCCGCGAGGCCTTCGCCGAGCTAGCGGCCGAACGCCTGGTGGTGCGGCACCCGAACCGGGGCGTCTTTGTGGCAAGCCTGGAGGCCGGGGACATCCACGACGTCTACACGGTCCGGCGCGCCATTGAAGTCAGCGCGATCCGCGGCGGCGGCAGCCCCGAGCGCGTGGCGGCGGTCCGCGCGGCCGTGGAAGAGGGCAAAGCTGCAGCAGCCGCCAACGACGAAGAGGCCCTGGGCAGCGCCAACCAGCACTTCCACGGCGCCATCGTGGCCYTGGCGGGCAGCAGGCGGCTGGATACGATCATGGCCCAGGTCCTGGCCGAGATGCGGCTGTTCTTCCACAAGGCCACGCTGGACGCGCACTTCTACCGCGGCTGGCTGCCGGACAACGAGGAAATCTGCAAGGCCCTCGAAKCGGRGGATCTGGACCGCGCCGGCGAGCTGCTGCTGGCCTATTTGGACCGGTCAGAGSAGCGCCAGGCCGCCGTCCACGGGGAGTGAACCTGCCCTACAGGGAGTGAACCAGCAGCCCGGACCTTACRCTGCSGGCGCYGCCGGCACGGGCACGCAGCCGCAGGACGCCCGGAGGACCAGGTCCACGGGGAAGGTCCTGTTCCTGGTGGGTRACTCGCTGTCGGAGTCGATGAGCGCCTCGACGGCGGCCTCRGCCATGGCCTGCACGGGCTGCGCGACCGTGCTCAGCGGCGGCCAGCTGTACTCCGCCTCRGCCGAGCCGTCGAAGGAGAAGACGGCCAGGTCCTCRGGAATCCGCAGGCCGGCCTCCTGCACTGCGCGCAGCAGGCCGACGGCCTGCAGATCGGAACTGACAAACACCGCGGTGGGCCGCTCCGCGGCCGCGAGCAGCCGCTGCCCGGCGCGGTAGCCGCCCTGGCGGTCGAAGTCGCAACGCACAATCGGCCCTTCCGGGAGCCCGGCCTCCGCGAGCCCCTGCTGCCACCCGATCTCGCGCCCGTCGAGGTCATTGCCGACATTCATGCCCATGACCAGCGCGATCTTGCAGTGGCCATGGCCCACCAGATGCTCGACGGCGCGCCGGGAGCCTTCTTGCAGCTCCACGCCCACCGAGTTGAAGCCCGGCACCTCGCTGCTGTGGTTCAGCAGCACGGCAGGGATCTCCGAATGCTCAAGCTCGGTCAGGTCGGGTTCGAACAGCACGCTGGAGAGGAAGACGCCGTCCACACGGCGGCTCGCGAGGTTCTTGACCTGGCGGCGTTCGCTGGCCGCCGAGCCGCCCGAGTTGGCCAGCAGCAGCGCATAGCCGCGCGCCGCTGCGGCTTCCTCCACGGCGCGGGCCAGGGTGGCGAAGAAGGGGTTGGTGGTGTCCGGAACCACCATGCCGAGCATCTCGCTGGAGCCCAGTTTCAGTGCCCTCGCCGCGGCGTTCGGCCGGTACCCCAAGGCACTGATGGCCTCGCGCACTTTCGCGGCCGTCCCCGGGGAGACCCGCTTGGGGCCATCGTTCACCACATAACTGACCACGGCGGTGCTGACACCAGCCAGCCGGGCCACGTCTTTGCGGGTGATCGTGGGCCTGGCGGAGGCTGGCGRGTGTGGCACAGTGACCATGCTACCGCCGGAGTTCCCCGGCAAAKCCTTCCCCAACTGATGCTTCGCGGCCGGATCCCGGTGCGTGCAGCCTGGCCGGGGCGTCGCCGTGGTCCGGCACGGGCAGCCGCTCCCCGCCGCGGAGGGCGGACTCGTGCGCCACGATCCCCGGGAGGGTGTAGCGGGCGGCYTCCCAGGCGTTCACCGGCGGCAGCGTTCCCGTGTCGACGGCGGTGGCGAAATCGTCYACCAGGAAGTGGTGGCTGCCTTCGTGCCCGTTGTGAAGTCCGCGGAACTCGGCGGGAAGCCGGCCGGCGTCGTGCACGGGCGCCAGGCCGGARCTGAAGGCGTCCCGCAGGGCCGGTGCGACSTCGGCCAGCGCAGGATCGTCAGCCGCAAGCGTGGCCCCGGTGGCCAGTTCGGCGCTGACATCGGTCACTGATTCCTTGTCCTGCCACACGCTGACCGTGGCCAGCTGCTCGAAGCTGGCTTCGGTGCCGAAGTACCGGAAGCGGCTTTCGCGCAGGTGGGAGGGGTAGCCGACGCGGCGCATCTCGTTGATGCGCATGGACCCGCCGGTTGAGAGYTCGAACAGCGCGGTGGCRTTGGAGAAGTCGTTGCCGAACATGCTSACRTCYTTGTCGAACACGCCGTCGCCGCGCTCGTCGGGGACGCCGATGCAGCTGACGCTGACGGCGTGGCCKCCGATTGCGCCCAGCACCCCGCCGGTGGAATGGGTCGGGTACAGCATGGGCGGGTAGCTGGCGGTGCGCTTCCAGTCCTCCCCGCCGCTGTACTGGTAGGCCTCGTAGAAGCCCAGGTCCATGTCGTGCACATAGTCGCCCTCGGCGTAGAARATGCGGCCGAACGCGCCYTCGGCCCKGCGTTTGCGGGCGTATACCGTGGCGGGGTTGTAGTAGCTCGTCTCGCCCATCATGTAGGTCAGCCCCGTCTCGCGGACGGCSTCGATGATCCGGGCGATTTCGTCCTCGCTGATGGCCATCGGCACCGCCGAGTAGACRTGCTTGCCGGCGCGGAGYGCCTGCAGCACCAGCGGCCCGTGCGTCCAGCGCTGGGTGAAGATCGCCACGGCGTCCACGCCGCCGTCGAGCATGGCCTCGAAGCTGGGATAGGTCCCGGCCAGGCCGAGCCGCTCCCGGAGGGCCTCGGCCCGTTCCGGCAGGACGTCGGTGACGTGGACTTCTGAAATTGCGGGGTGGGCGTCGAAGAGTTTGGCGAATGCGCCTGCGAACTGGCCGGCGCCAACAATGCCTAGTGAGAACGTCATGCACGCAAGTTTCACACCAGTTTCTACTCGAGTCAATAGCTGGTGGTGGGGGAATGTTTTCCGCCCGGAAACATTAAGGAAACGGTTGCGCATTGGAAAGTTACTCGTGTAGATTCAGGCCTCAGTTGTAATCCACGTCACAGCATCCACGTAACTGCGGAGGAACCACAAATGACCACCACAACTGCCCGCGGAGCCGCCCCGGCCCGCAAGGCGACCGGTACGGGAACGGGCAATGCTGCCCCCCGCCGCCGTCGCCGCCCCCGGACCGACCTGAAGGTTGCCCTGCTCTTCATCGCCCCGGCGATGCTCGGCTTCGTGGTGTTCTACCTTGTRCCGAGCATCCGGGGCCTCTACCTGAGCTTCACCGAATACAACATCCTCGGCACGCCAAAGTGGATCGGCGGCGCCAACTATGCGGCCATCGCCAAGGACCCMCTGTTCTGGAACGCGCTGGGCGTCACCACCCAGTACGTCCTGATCAACATCGTGCTGCARACGGTCCTGGCCCTGGGCCTGGCCCTCCTGATGCACCGGGTCGCCAAATCGACCTTCATCCGCGGCAGCCTGCTGCTGCCCTACCTGATGGCAAACGTCATCGCCGCGCTCCTGTGGTTCTGGCTGCTGGACTACCAGATCGGCATCGTGAACAACCTCATCGACGCCGTCGGCCTGCCCCGCGTCGCCTTCTTCGGCAGCGAGGAATGGGCCATCCCCACCCAGGCCCTGATCAAYACGTGGCGSCACATGGGCTACACGGCCCTGCTGATCTTCGCCGGCCTCCAGGCCATCCCCCAGGGCTTGTATGAGGTSGCCAACCTGGACGGCGCCTCACCCCTCCAGACCTTYTGGAAGATCACCATGCCGCTGCTCCGGCCCGTCGTCGTACTCGTCCTGATCGTCACCGTCATCGGCTCGTTCCAGGTCTTCGACACCGTCGCCGTCACCACGCAGGGCGGCCCCATCAACGCCAGCCGCGTCCTGCAGTACTACATCTATCAGCGGGCCTTCACGGAGTCTGACTTCGGTTACGGTTCGGCCCTYGCTGTCATCCTCTTCGTCATCCTCGCCCTGGTGGCCTTCATCCAGATGAAGTTCCTCAAGGGCAACGAGTCGGACCTGGACTAAGGAGTCCCAGCATGACTACTGCCACTTCAGCCATTCCCGCCAAGTCCCGCCGAATCACCGGCCGCCGCTTCAACTGGCGGCGCGCCGGAGCCTGGGCCCTCGTGGTCCTCGCCGTCGCCGTCTCGGTACTGCCCTTCTACTGGGTGCTGCGCACCTCGCTGTCCACCAACAGCGCCCTGGCTTCCAACGCCTCGAACCTGCTGCCGGCCGACTTCAACCTTGGTGCGTACAARCGGGTCTTCGGCCTCCARAGCGCCCAGGAGGCCATGGCGGAGGGAGGCTCCGGCGCCAAGATCGACTTCTGGATCTACCTGCGCAACACCGTGATCTTCGCCGGCATCACCACCGCCGGCGCCGTCTTCTTCAGCGCCATGGCCGCCTACGCCTTCTCCCGCTTGCGCTGGCGCGGCCGCAACGCCGTGTTCAGCCTGTTCCTGGCCACCATGATGGTGCCGCCGATCTTCACCGCGCTGCCCAACTTCCTGCTGATCAAGAACCTTGGCCTCCTGAACACCATGCTCGGGATGGTGCTGCCCTACCTCTTCATGACCCCSTTCGCGATCTTCTTCCTGCGGCAGTTCTTCCTGAACATGTCCCGGGAAGTGGAAGAGGCCGCCATGCTCGACGGCGCCAAGCACGTGCGCATCTTCTTCCAGATTGTGCTGCCAAACGCCGCGGCCCCGCTCGCCACCCTGGCGCTGCTGACCTTCATTGGGCAGTGGAACGAATACTTCTGGCCGCTGCTGGTCGGCAACCAGGARAACGTCCGCGTGCTGACCGTCGGCCTGGGCGTCTTCAAGTCCCAGTCGCCCCAGGGTGCCCCGGACTGGTCCGGCCTCATGGCCGCCACGCTCATCTCGGCCGTGCCGGTCCTGCTGCTCTTCATCGCCTTCGGCAAGAAGATCGTCAACTCCATCGGCTTCTCCGGCATCAAATAACACCCCATCCCAAAAGCCCACCCCAGATMCACCGTCCCGAAAGGACCCCCAGCATGAACAAGAAAGCATCCGGCAAGAAGGCAGTCGGCGCCCTCGCCGCCGCGGCCGCCGCTGTCCTAGCCCTCTCCGCCTGCGGAAGCGGCGGAGGCGCCTCAGCCGCCTCCGGCGAGGAAGCCAAGGGCGAGATCAGCTACTGGCTCTGGGACGCCAACCAGCTCCCGGCGTACCAGCAGTGCGCCGATGACTTCCACACGGCCAACCCGGACATCACCGTCAAGATCACCCAGCGCGGCTGGGACGACTACTGGAGCACGCTGACCAACGGCTTCGTCGCAGGCACCGCCCCGGACGTCTTCACCGACCACCTGGCCAAGTACCCCGAATTCGCCAAGACCGGACAGCTCCTGGCCCTGGACGAYGCCGTCGCGAACGATCACGTCGACCTCGCCCAGTACAACAAGGGCCTYGCCGATCTCTGGGTGGGCGAGGACGGCAAGCGCTACGGCCTGCCCAAGGACTGGGACACGATCTCCCTCTTCTACAACAAGAAGCTCACCGCCGACGCCGGAGTCACCGATGAACAGATGAAGGGCCTGAGCTGGAACGCGCAGGACGGCGGCACTTATGAAAAGGCGATCGCGCACCTGACCGTGGACAAGAACGGCAAGCGCGGCGACGAGGCCGGCTTCGACAAGACCAAGGTCGCCGTCTACGGCCTCGGCCTGAACAGCTCCGGCTCCGGCCAGGGCCARACCGAGTGGAGCTACCTGACCGGCACCACCGGATGGACCCACACGGACAAGAAYCCCTGGGGCACCCACTTCAACTAYGACGACCCCAAGTTCCAGGATTCCATCGCCTGGTTCGCCAGCATGGCGGAGAAGGGTTACATGCCCAAGCTCGAAACCACCGTCGGTGCGAGCATGGCGGACACCTTCGCCGCCGGCAAGTCTGTCATCAACGCYCACGGCTCGTGGATGATCGGCCAGTACACCGGCTACAAGGGAGTCAACGTCGGAATCGCCCCGACCCCCACCGGCCCCGACGGCAAGCGGTCCTCCATGTTCAACGGCCTGGCCGACTCCGTGTGGTCCGGGACGAAGAAGCCCGTTGCTGCCGTGAAGTTYGCCGAGTACCTGGGCTCCGCCGCGTGCCAGGATGTCGTGGCCTCCAAGGCCGTGGTGTTCCCCGCRATCACAACCTCCTCGGACAAGGCCGAAGCCGCCTTCAARGCCAAGGGCGTGGACGTGACCCCSTTCACCCAGCAGGTCAAGGAAGACACCACKTTCCTGTTCCCGATCGCCGACAAGGCGGCCAAGGTGGACGGCATCATGAAGCCGGCCATGGACGCCGTGGTCTCCGGCAAGCAGCCGGCCAGCTCCCTCTCGCAGGCCAACGACCAGGTCAACTCACTTTTCAACAAGTAAGCCTGTTCAAGTAAGCCTCTGAAGCCACAGCCGCCGGCAACTGCGGCGCCCGGTGCGCGGGGTCCCCAGCCGGATCCCGCGCACCAGCACCTGACTTCCGCACTACTGAAAGCGAATCCCATGCACCCCGTGCACCTGCGTTCTGCCGGCACCAGCCTCCTGCTGGCCTTCGACTCCGGCGAGGCCGAGATCGTCCACTGGGGCGCCGACCTCGGCGAACACCTCCCCGATCTGGCGATCCTCCGGGGGCCCGTCCCCCACTCCGCCCTCGACATCCCSGTCACCGCCGGGCTGCTYCCGCAGRCCTCCTCCGGCTGGGCCGGACGCCCRGGCCTCCGCGGGCACCGGACCACCGACGGCCGCCCCGGCCAGGACTTCTCGCCGGCCCTGCGGGTGGTTTCCGCCCRGGTGCAGGACGGCGGCCGCGGGGTGCTGATCATCCACCGGGATTCCGAGGCCGGACTCGAGGTCGCCTCGGAGCTCACCCTCCACCCCGGCGGCCTCCTCGAACTGGCGCACACGCTGACCAACAGCGGCACGGCCGAATACCAGCTCGAGGAACTGGCYACGGTGCTGCCGGTGCCGCGGGACGCCACGGAACTGCTCGACCTCACCGGACGCTGGTGCCGYGAAAACCACCCGCAGCGGCACGCCGTCCAGCAGGGAACCTGGGTCCGCACCGGCCGGCATGGMCGGACCGGCCACGATTCCTCGCTGCTGGTGGCAGCCGGGACCGCCGGCTTCTCCAACCGCCGGGGACAGGTGTGGGCCACGCATTTGGGCTGGAGCGGCAACCACGAACAGTACCTCGACAGCCTCACCGACGGCCGGCGSATGCTCGGCGCCACGGAACTGCTCGGCTCCGGCGAAGTGGTGCTCCACCCCGSCGGCAGCTACCGSACGCCGTCGCTCTTTGCCGCCTACTCCGGCCAGGGMCTGGACGGCATCACCGAGGCCTTCTACGACTGGTTCCGCGCCCGCCCGCAGCACGTGGACACCACCTCCGGGCGRCTGCGCCCCGTGGTGCTCAACACCTGGGARGCGGTCTACTTTGACCACCGCCTCGAACCCCTGCTGGAACTCGCCGAATCGGCCGCCGGGCTCGGCGTCGAACGCTTCGTCCTCGACGACGGCTGGTTCCGCGGSCGYCGCGACGACCACGCCGGCCTGGGCGACTGGTTCGTCGACGAGGGTCTGTGGCCCGGAGGCCTCACGCCGCTGATCGACGCCGTTACCGGCCACGGCATGGAGTTTGGCCTGTGGGTGGAGCCGGAGATGGTCAACCTGGACTCCGACGTCGCCCGCGAGCACCCGGAGTGGMTCGTGGGCCCGTCGGCGCTTTCCTACAAGGACGGCGGCCGGCTCCCGCACACCTGGCGCAACCAGCAYGTCCTGGACCTCGCCAACCCGGAGGCCTGGCAGTACATCTACGGCCGCCTCGACGCCCTGCTGCGCGAAAACAACATCGCCTACCTCAAATGGGACCAGAACCGCGACCTCACYGAGCACGGCCGCGGCGGCAGCCCGTCCGTCCACGAGCAGACGCTCGCGGCCTACCGGCTCTTCGACGCGCTCAAGRCAGCACACCCGGACGTGGAGATCGAAAGCTGCTCCTCGGGCGGGGCACGCGTGGACCTCGGCATCCTGCAACGCACCGACCGCGTGTGGGCCTCGGACTGCAACGACGCCCTGGAACGCCAGACCATCCAGCGCTGGACCCAGGCCATCCTGCCGCCGGAACTCGTCGGGGCGCATATCGGACCGACCACCTCGCACACCACGGCACGCACCCACGACATCTCCTTCCGCGCCATCACCGCACTCTTTGGCCACTTCGGCATGGAGTGGGACATCCGCGCGGCCACGGACGAGGAGCGGGCCACCCTGCGCCGCGTGATTGCGCTGTACAAGCGCCACCGCGCCCTGATCCATTCGGGCAAGCGGGTAAACGCGGATACCGCCGAGCCCACCTTGAGTGTCCACGGCGTGGTCGCCCACGACGCCGGCGAGGCCCTGTTCGCTGCCGTGTCSCTGGCGTCCTCCCCGACTGAGGTCCCCGGACTGGCCTCGCTGCCGGGCCTTGACCCGAAGCGGAGCTACCGCGTCCGGGCCGAACTGCCCACGCCCCTCGACGGCGACTACGCGCACACCTTCACCCAGATCCAGCCKCCGGCCTGGCTGGAAGACGGGGCCGTTGCCACCGGCGCCTTCCTCCAGCACGTCGGCCTGCCCCTGCCGGTCCTGAACCCGGAGCACGCCCTGCTCCTGCACGTCCAGGCCCTCTGACCGCCCGGCTCCACCCCCTGAAGGAACCCCATGACCAGCATCATCAGCCGCAGCGACGCCCCGGCGTCGGTGTCCGCGGTCACCAGTACGCGGCTCGCCGACGGGCGCGAACTCCTGTATTTCGACGACACCGACCGTCCCCGGCAGCGCCSGTCCAGGGACCGCCGCGAACTCCCCGAACGCGCACCCGCCGGGGAAATCCGGTACGACGCGCTGACCGGGGACTGGGTGGCGGTCGCCGCCCACCGGCAACACCGGACCCACCTGCCGCCGGCGGACGAGTGCCCGCTGTGCCCKAGCACCGAGGCGCGKCCCTCGGAGATCCCGGCGGCGGATTACGAYGTCGCCGTGTTTGAAAACCGCTTCCCCTCGCTCGGCCCGGAATTCGCCGCTGCCCCGGCAGCGCCGGGCTGGGGMACCCGCGGAATCGCCGGYGGCCGGTGCGAGGTCGTGGCSTTCACGCCCGAGCACACGGGGACGTTCGCCGCRCTCAGCAGCCGGCGCGTTCGCACGGTGATCGACGCCTGGGCGCACCGGACCGAGGCGCTYAGYGCSCTKCCGGGSGTGGCRCAGGTGTTCTGCTTCGAGAACCGCGGCSAGGACATCGGCGTGACACTGCAYCACCCGCACGGCCAGATCTACGCCTACCCCTATGTCACRCCSCGGGCCGCGGTSATGGCCTCGGCCGCCSGGCRGTTCCACGARGCGGCSGGCGGGACGGCCACCCTGACCGGGAGTATTTTGGCGGGCGAACGCGCCGACGGCGCCCGGATGGTGGTGGAGGGCGAATTCTTCAGCGCKTATGTGCCGTTCGCGGCCCGCTGGCCGTTGGAAATCCAYCTGGTTCCGCACCGCCAGGTTCCGGACCTGGCRGCGCTGACCGGCGCCGAGCGCGACGAGCTCGCCGTCCTGTAYCCGGACCTCCTGGGCCGCTTTGACGCGCTCTACRGCAGCCCGACGCCGTACATCAGCGCCTGGCACCAGGCCCCCGTTGACCCGGTCCTGCGCCGRTCCGGCTACCTGCACCTGCAGCTCACCTCGCCCCGGCGGGCYGCCAACAAACTCAAGTTCCTGGCCGGCTCCGAGGCYGCCATGGGCGCCTTCATCAACGACACCACGCCCGAAGAAGTCGCCGCACGGCTCCGGGACGCCAGGACAGGAACGGCATGACCACCACCAACAGCACACGGACGGCCCCGGCGGAGGCGCTGACCGGAGCCTTCGCCAGRCATTTCGGCCGCCRCCCCGACGGCGTGTGGCAGGCGCCGGGGCGGGTCAACCTGATCGGCGAGCACACCGACTACAACGAGGGCCTCGTCCTGCCTTTCGCCATCGACCGCAGCACCACCGTGGCCCTGGCAGCCCGGCCGGACCGCACCGTGCGGCTGGCCTCCGGGTTCCCGGGCGCCGAACCGGTCGAATTCGATCTCGACACGTTCAGCCCGGACCAGGCCGCGGGCTGGTCCGCCTATCCGGCCGGSGTGGCCTGGGAACTGGAACGCGCCGGCATCACGGTCCCYGGCTTTGACCTGTTCGTGTCCTCCGATGTRCCGGTCGGGGCCGGGCTGTCCTCCTCCGCCGCCCTGGARTGCGCCGTSGCCCTGGCCSTGTCMGATCTCACCGGRGCAGGCCTGGGCCGCCCCGAATTGGCGGACATCGGCCGGCGTGCCGAAAACAATGTGGTCGGTGCGCCCACGGGCATCATGGACCAGTCSGCCTCGATGCTCGGCACCARGGATTGCGCCGTCTACCTGGACTGCCGGGACCTCAGCTCCCGCGCTGTGCCGCTTGGCCTGGCGGAGGCCGGGCTTCTCTGCCTGGTCATTGACACGAAGGTTTCGCACGCCCACGCCAGCGGCGGGTATGCCCATCGCCGGGCCTCGTGCGTCCGGGGTGCGCGGGAAATGGGCGTGGGCGCCCTTCGGGATCTCGGCGCCGAAGACCTGCCCAGGGCTGGGCGCATCCTCGACGACGTGACCTTCCGCCGGGTCCGGCACATCGTTACCGAGAACGAACGGGTCGCCCGGACGGCGGAACTGCTCGGGACCCGCGGGCCGCTGGCCATCGGGGAACTGCTGGACGCCAGCCACCGCTCCATGCGGGACGACTTCGAGATCTCCTGCCCCGAACTGAACCTGGCCGTTGAGGCCGCCCGCGCCAACGGCGCGATCGGTGCACGGATGACAGGTGGCGGATTCGGCGGCTCGGCTATCGCCCTGGTTCCCGTCGACGACGCCGATCGGGCCAGGTCCGCGGTCCTTGCCCGCTTCACCGCCCGCGGGCTGCCGGCTCCGGACGTCTTCGCTGTCCTTCCGGCAGAAGGGGCGCGGCGGCTGTAATCAGCGCCCGTAGCGGGCACGCGCGGATGTCCGTCCGTGCAGCGCTGCCGCGGCCCAGGCGGACATCAGCAGCGCCACCAGCAGCAGGCCGGCGTCGCCCAGTTCCACGGACCCGAGCCAACTGGCCAGGGGGTCTCCGAGGCCGAACACCTCATGCATGGCCCCGCCCAGGGTGAGGACCGCAATGAAGAGGGCGGACACGGCAGAAATGCCCGTGATGGCGGCATTGAAGCCGAGTTTGCGCCGCGGATCCGTCAGGGCMGAGCGGTACATCCGCATCATGGCCACGCCGTTGACGGTGTCGCACAGCGTCATGGCGGCGGTGAACGCCAGCGGAAGCGCCATCAGGGCAAGCGGTGAGACGYCGGCCAGKGATGCCGCCGTCGYCATGACCAGCAGACCGATCGTGGWGGCGGTGTCGAAKCCCAGKCCGAAGAGGAACCCGATCACGWAGATGTTCCGCGGATGCCKGACCCGGGCCAGCGGACGCGMGAGCAGCCGGGCCACCARGCCCCTCGCGGCCAGRTCCTCGTGGGTGATSGAGGCACCATCGCGTGCACTGCGGTAAATCTTCAGCGTCCGGAGGAACGCCGAACCGTTGAAAGCGCCCAKGRCCAGCAGGAACAGCCCCGAYACGCMGCTGCCGATGATCCGCAGCAGCAGGTTTCCGGCAGTCCCCTCCTCCATRAAGCTGCCCACCAGCGAGGCCCCCGCGACCACGAGCACGCCGGCGAGGACCACCACGGARCTGTGGCCMAGGCTGAACGCGAAGCCCACACTGACCGGATCGCGGTGCTCGGCCGCGAACTTGCGGGTGGAGTTGTCGATCGCSGCGAGRTGGTCCCAGTCGTAGCTGTGCTTCACTCCTGCCAGGTATGCCGTCAGCACCAGCCCGASCCCCAGCGGCTGTCCGCCKCCKGCCGCACYGGAGMCCAGGAGYACGACGGCGGCAGCATGCAGCGCAGCCACCGCACCGAAGGTCACCAGGAGCCGCGTCCGCAGCGGCAGGTGCGCMCGCCGCCGGTACACGGCCGCCATCTGCCCGATCGTGGCCATCAGTATTTCCTCAAATCCAGMGGCTCCTGGCCGTACCAGCGCTTCCGCAGCAAGGTGGTGGCGGCTCCCGCAACCCGCCKCAGTTCTTCCGTGCTGTTSGAGAGCGACCTCATCACCAACCCGGCCGTTCCCAGCATGCTGGCGGTGAGCGAAATGCCGGTATGGGCACCGTAACCGGCCATGATCCCGTGCAGTTCATCGGCAAGTTCCTGGTCCACCCGCGGGTCCACSACAATCAGTGACCCCAGRTGGCTGTATCCCTCCATGAACGCCATGCCGGTGACRTCGGCCAGSGARGGGCGGAGGAGCACGTTGTCCAGGACCAGCAGCCCGGCCGCTTCCCCGGATTCGACCCGTATCTCAGTCCGCAGCCGCAGCTCCTCGTAGCGGAACGAGGCCCCGTCCGGMGACCACCCGGGCGTCACAATCTCGGCCATGATCAGGCTCGACGACGGCCGCACCGTCACGTGGGTATTCTGCCGGTAGCTGGCCTCCCGGTAGGCGATCAGCTGGTCCGGGGCGAGCTCCAAACGCGCCCCCTCCCCCAGCCGCAGCCGCATCCGCTGCTCGGCAAAAGATCCCGGAGTCCGGTAGATCTTGGTGGCCGACTGCGTCGCGAGCAGCARCTTCGCCCCRTCCGCCACCTCCACATCAATCACATAGAGGTCGGCCCCCARAWAGGCCCCGCCCGGGTTCACCAGSACATAACAAACCTGCCCGGASTCATCCAGGTAATGCGGCCGCAAAATCCTTAAAGCCCCGCGATGGTACTGATGCGTGGCCACCGAACGTCCTGCCCGATCGGCGACCAGAAGCTCAAGGTGACCCATCACGGGCCGATCAGCGGACGCGGGTGAAGGGGGCCGCGGCGTGGCGGGCACCGCGGAGCGGGCMCGGCCCCCTTCACCCGCGGGCGCCGGCCCAGGTGAGACAGCCGCCTGGGACTGAACGGCCGCCGTCGTGCTCATGACGCCAGGTCGAGCATCAGGACTTCGCGCCGCACCCATTCGATGACGCGTTCCAGGCCTTCGTCGGTCTTGAGGTTCGTGAAGCAGAACGGCTTCTCGCCCCTGAATTCGCGGGAATCCCGTTCCATGACGGAGAGGTCCGCGCCGACGTGGGGCGCCAGGTCGGTCTTGTTGATGATGAAGAGGTCGGACTTGATCATGCCCTGGCCGGCCTTRCGCGGGATTTTCTCCCCCTGGGCCACGTCGATGATGTAGATGGAAAAGTCCACCAGCTCGGGACTGAACGTCGCGGAGAGGTTGTCGCCGCCGGATTCGACAAAGATCACCTGCAGGTCCGGGTGCCGTTTCTTCAGCTCCTCGATGGCCGCCGTGTTCATGGAGGTGTCCTCGCGGATGGCCGTGTGTGGGCAGCCGCCGGTTTCGACGCCGATRATCCGGTCCAGCGGMAGGATCCCGTTGGCGGCGAGGATCTTGGCGTCCTCGATCGTGTAGATGTCRTTGGTGATGGCCGCCATGGAGATGGCCCGGCTCATGTRGCGGGTGAGGCGCTCCACGAGCTGGGTYTTSCCGGCACCCACCGGGCCGCCGATGCCGATGATGATGGGCTCAGACATATWCTTCTCCAGACATATTTCTCGTCAGCATTTCTTGTAAAGTTCTGCTAGCTCATGAACATGCGGGCGCGCTGGCGTTCGTGCCGCATCTGCGAAATTTCGAGTCCGGGGCTGACGGCCCCAAAGTCGTCGGGCGTGAGGTGGCCGGCCCGCTCGGCGGCSGCAGCGACGCCGTCGGCCGCCTTCCGCAGCAGCCGCTGGCCGGCGTTCTGTCCCAGCGGAATGGCCCGGACCGCGTTCTGCGTCAGGGACGTGACCGTCGCGAACAAGTAGGCAACCAGGGCCTCGGGGAGCGGCGCATCCAGCGAGCGGGCGATCACGGCGAACGCGAGCGGCTGGTGCCCGGCAGCYCGGCCGGAAGCCACCAGCTCCCTGTATTCGGCCARTGCCGGGGACGGGAAGATCTCGGACCCGATCTCCAGCAGCCGTCCGCCCATCTTGATACTCGCCTCGCGCACTTGCCGGGGCAGCAGCTGGGCGCTCAACAACTCATCCAGCTCAGCAACAGCAGCGCCCTCATAGAGAAACCGAATGGCCAGGGCGTCCGAGTAAGTCAATTGCTGCGAAATGAACGCCGCCAACCAAACCCCAAAGCTCGCCTCATCCCGCACCAGCCCGCGCTCAATATAAGTCTCAAACCCAAGCGAGTGAGCAAAAGCCCCGGTAGGAAGCGCAGAATCGGTGAGCTGCTGCAAAGCGAGCTGGTATCCGTTCACTGAAGTGCCGCCCAGAGTGAGGAAGCAAAGCGATGCCCCGGTTTGGGGGCCGCGGCGTGGCGGGCACCGCGAAGCGGGCACGGCCCCCAAACCGGGGTGGCGCACCCAACCGCCGCCGCGGCTTTAACTGCGGAACTAGTGGCTGTGTTCAGCATGGCGGAAGGGGACGGGCATCACGCGCTTCTGGCGGTCGTAGGGCGCTCCGACGTGTTTGAGATAGTCCTCCACGGTGTGGTCGTACTGGCACACCATCACCTCGGCCCCGTACTCCGAAGCGGCGTCGAAGAACTGGGCCTGCAAATGCCGGTTGCCCAGGCTGTGCGCCACCACGCCCATCTCGTGGATGGAKCGCGGGGCGATCACCAGGACGTCGGTGGGCAGCACGGAGATCACGATCATGTTGCTCCCGGCCACGTGCAGGATGTCGCCGTCGCGCAGGTCTGAAGMAGCGGAGGGGAGCCTGATGCCYAGCTCTTTGCCGTGGTCGGTGGTGACGCGCTGGATGCGCTTGACCAGCTGGGCGCTGGGCAGCACCACCTTTTCCCGGTGGAGCCCGGCATACGGGTCCGGCCCGGGCGGAAGGTCGTGCGTGTTGCCGAGGACCTTTTCGATGATCATGTTCGTCTCCTCTGGATCCCTAGAAAAGGAAATAGCGCTGGGCCATGGGCAGCACGTCCGACGGTTCGCATGTGACGTCCTCGCCGTCGACGCTCACCTGATACGTTTCCGGGTCCACCTCAATGTYCGGGGTGGCGCCGTTGTATTTGAGGTCCGCCTTCGTGAGGTTTCGGATGCCGGACACCGGCCGGATGACCTTTTCCAGGCCGAGCTCGGCCGGGACCCCGGCGTCGATGGCKGCCTGRGAGAGGAAGGTGATGGAGGACTGCTGCAGGGCCTTGCCGTAGGYRGCGAACATCGGCCGCATGGTGCGCGGCTGGGGTGTGGGAATGGAGGCGTTGGCGTCGCCCATGAGGGCGTAGGCGATCTGGCCGCCCTTGAGCACCARCTCCGGCTTCACCCCGAAGAACGCCGGGTCCCAGAGCACCAGGTCGGCGAACTTYCCGACCTCCACCGAGCCGATCGAGTCCGCCATGCCCTGCGCGATGGCCGGGTTGATGGTGTATTTCGCCACGTACCGCTTGAGCCGGAAGTTATCGCTCTCCGCCCCCTGCCCGGCAGCGGCGCCGTGCACRCCSCGGTSGGGGTCTTTGAGCACACCGCGCTGTTTCTTCATTTTGTCCGCCACCTGCCAGGTGCGGATGATCACTTCGCCCACGCGGCCCATGGCCTGGGAGTCCGAGGACGTGATCGCGAAGATGCCCAGGTCCTGSAGGACGTCCTCGGCCGCRATGGTCTCGGCGCGGATCCGGGAGTCGGCGAACGCCACGTCCTCCGGRATGTCCGGRTTCAGGTGGTGGCAGACCATGAGCATGTCCAGGTGCTCTTCGATCGTGTTGCGCGTGTASGGCAGCGTGGGGTTGGTGGACGCCGGCAGSACGTTGGGCMRCCCGGCGATCTTGATGATGTCCGGCGCRTGCCCGCCGCCGGCRCCCTCGGTGTGGAAGGTGTGGAYCACGCGGCCGTCGATCGCGCGGATGGTGTCCTCCACGAAGCCGCACTCGTTCAGGGTGTCGGTGTGRATGGCCACCTGGACGTCGTATTCGTCCGCGACCTTCAGGGAGGTGTCGATCGAGGCCGTGGTGGATCCCCAGTCTTCGTGGACTTTCAGTCCGATCGCGCCGGCGCGGATCTGTTCGGCGAGCGGTTCGACGGCGGAGGCATGGCCCTTGCCRAAAAGGCCGATGTTAATAGGGAGTCCTTCGGCGGCCTGCAGCATCCGCTGGATGTGCCATTTGCCGGGGGTRACGGTGGTGGCCTTGGTGCCTTCGGCGGGGCCGGTGCCGCCGCCCACCATGGTGGTCACGCCGCTGCACAGGGCGGCGGTGACCTGGTCCGGGGAGATGAAGTGGATRTGGGAGTCCACCCCGCCGGCCGTCAGGATTTTCCGCTCRCCGGCAATGATCTCGGTGCTCGCGCCGATCACGATGTCCACGCCGTCGGTGATCTGCGGGTTGCCGGCCTTGCCGATCCGGAAGATGTGGCCGTCCCGGAGCGCGACGTCGGCCTTGTAGATGCCGGTGTAGTCMAGGACGACGACGTTGGTGATCACGGTGTCCGGKATGTCCTCCCCKCGGGTCAGCTGGCCGTTCTGGCCCATGCCGTCGCGGATCACTTTGCCGCCGCCGAACACCACTTCCTCGCCGTAGACGGTGAGGTCTTTCTCRATCTCGAGGAACAGATCGGTGTCGGCCAGGCGGATGGCGTCGCCCGTCGTCGGGCCGTAGAGGTCTGCGTATTGCCTGCGGGATAGCTCGAAACTCACTGCGCGTCACCTTTCCCTTCGGAAACACGGGGGTCGGAAACGTGTAGGTCGGAAACACGGCGTCCGGTCTCGCGGAGTCCGGTCTCGTTGAGTGGTCCGTTGACGGCGTTGCTGAGCCCGTACACTTCCCGACTGCCCGCGAGTTCTATCAGCCGAACGGTCCTGCTGTCCCCGGGTTCGAACCGTGCGGCGGTGCCGGCCGGGATGTCCAGGCGCCGGCCATAGGCGGTCTGCCGGTCAAAGTGCAGTGCCGGGTTCGCCTCGGCGAAGTGATAGTGCGAGCCCACCTGGACTGGGCGGTCACCCGTGTTGGTCACGGCGACCTCCACTGCCTCACGCCCGGCGTTGATCAGCAGCGGAGTGGCGCTGAGGACGTATTCTCCCGGAATCATCGAAACTCCCTAGCGGATGGGGTCGTGGACGGTGACGAGCTTGGTGCCGTCCGGGAAGGTGGCCTCGACCTGGACGTCGTGGATCATTTCCGGCACGCCCTCCATGACGTCGTCGCGGCCAAGGAGGGTGGTTCCGTAGCTCATGAGGTCCGCCACGGTCCGGCCATCCCGGGCGCCCTCGATCAGTTCGTAGCTGATGACGGCGACGGCCTCGGGGAAGTTCAGCTTCAGGCCGCGGGCCTGGCGACGGCGGGCGAGGTCCGCCGCGACCACGATCATGAGCTTTTCCTGCTCGCGGGGCAAGAGGTGCATGACGGAATCCCTTCAAGAACCGCACCGGCGGGCGGACCGCAGATGCCGCGGTGTGACCAGCGTAGGCCGCGGAGATTTCCTGCAGGTTTCCGGCGTCACATTTGTCGGCTTCTCGTGGCTGGCGGCGCTCAACTGAGCCGGCATCAGGACGCAGAAGGGCCACCGGAGCGTACCGCCCCGGTGGCCCGTTGACCTGCGCGCCTACCAGGTCGGCTGGTCGAACCGCTGACCTTCAGGCTTGGGGCCCATCAGGATGAAGACGAACACAATGATGGGACCGGCCAGAGGGATCAGAACCAGAAGGTACATCCAGCCGCTGTAGTTGGCGTCGTGGAGGCGCCGGACCGTCAGCGCCAGGGACGGAACGAGAACTGCCAGGAACCAGATGGCGGCCAGAACCAGCCCGACAACGTAACCTGGGCCCGGGACGCTCGTTCCGTCAGGACGTAGCGTTGCGCCGGCGGAGCCGCCGACAAGCATGATGACGTCCAAGACGAGCGAGATGATGCCGGCGACGAGCGTCCACCACCAGTATTCGCTCCGGCTSGCCCKGCCTGAGAACGTTGCGTAYTTCTTGAAGAACCTGGACACGGCCTCCGGCAGGGAGGCRCCGTACAGGGGTGCCCAGAGCGGCASCGGSCCGGACGCCGCGCCCGGGTACGCCGGCGCGCCGTACGGGTTKGACGCCCACCCCGGGTTCTGCCGGGGCTGCTCGCTCGGCCACTGCTGCCGGCCGGTGTCCTGCGGGAACTTATGCGGATCTGACATGTCGCTCTCTTTCAATGGACGGTTMTAGCGGCGTCGGTTGCGGCTGGATCGATGAACTGCMGGTCTTTACTGAACTGCGSGTCTYTACTGMACTGCGGGTCTCTACTGCTGCTTKCCTGRCTCTGCGGTGCCGGGGCAGGCCTGGGCGCGCTTGACCTGCCAGATAGCGGTTGTGYGCGATGGTTCTCCCCCATTTTCCGGGGCACCACAGGAGGCCCCGGGTGCCATGGTAGCGGCGATACGTCGCCTGCGGCAGGGGTGAGGAAGGATTGTTTTCGCAGGTCAGGGCATGAAAATAGGCGGCCAGGTTGCAACCGGGTCTGCTTCGAGTGGAAGAAAGCCGAAGACCGCTATCCCGTGATCCGCCACCGGGACTGGAATTCGGGGTGGTCCGCGTACGGCAGGGCCAGGGTGTGCAGGGACTGCGTGGTCCACTCAATGACGTCCGGCACCCAGCCGGCGTCGGCGGGCTCCTGGCTGACCAGGGCTGCCAGCACGGACTGGCGGGCGGATTCGATGATGCCGATGAGCTGGCGCTTGGCCTCACACTCGCGGAGCAGGCGGCGTTCATACCACTCCCCGGAGACGGCAAGCGTGGGGTCGCCGAGAAGTTTCAGTGCGGCAGCTTCGTCTTCTTTAATGCGTGCGGTCAAGAACTCGACGATGTCCACGAACCGAGCCTATGCGCGCCTGTGCTCACACGGCTATGCCTAGGGTTTCCCCTCTTTCGGGGACCCCGGCACCAACAGTGCTTGTTAGGGTGGATGAATGAAACGACGCCTCGCCACTCTTGCCGCTGCCGCCGCGTTGATCGCCCTGAGCGGCTGTGGCCAGGTGCAGGGCGCCGCCGAAAAGGCCGTCAACGACGGGGCATCCCAGGTTGCAGCGGCGGCCGGCAGTGAAGTGAAAAAACAGGCCTGCGCCCTCGTGAAGGACGGCCTCGTCAGCGTCAAGGACAAGGAACTGCTGGGCGGCCTGGTCGCCGGCGCGGAAACCGCCGGCACACCCGCTGAGATCACCACGCCACTGCGCCAGATTGCCGATTCCGGAGACCAGGTTCCGGCCGAATCCGTCAAGGCCCTTCAGGACGCCTGCGCCAAGTAGCGGCCGCGGCAACGGGGGAACGTCCGCGTATCCCCTAGCGTTTGCCTTTTTTCCGYGATCCCTTGCCACGGCCCTTGTCCGGGTTTGGCGCGTAACGCTGCGCCACCTTGGGCTTCTTGGTGGCAGATCCCGTGCCGCGCCGGTCCGGCTTGGGCTCCCGCTTGGGTTTCTCCTGCTGCGCCGAGGGCTGGCGGGAGCTCGCCGCGGTGCGCCCGCGGACAATCCCGATGAATTCCTCGATCACCTCGTCCGTGGCGTCGCTGGGCCAGGCCAGGGCGATCTCCGTGCCGGGCGCACCCGTGAGCTTCCGGGCCACAGTGTCCTTGACGTTGAAGTGCCGGGCCACGGACATCGGCAGGATCACCAGTCCGGCACCGGACGCCACCACCTGCAGGGCCATCGCAGGGCCGCCGAGCTCCTGCACGTCAAGGAARGTCTCCTTGGACAGATCCGCCARGTCCACTTCCTCGAACRCGGTGACCTCGTGCCCCTTGGGTACCACCACCACGGGCTGTTCCTCGTAGAGCGGGATGACGCTCAGGCCCTCGCGGTCCACGGGGAGCCGGACGAAGCTCAGGTCCGCCGAGCCGTCGCGGAGCACRGCGAGCTGCGCGCCGTCGTCGGACATGAARGAGTGCAGCGGCACGTCCGGCATACGTTCCTCCCAGCGCCGGATCCATTTTCCGGGGGTCACACCGGCAACGTACGCAAAGCGCAGCTCGCGGACCTCGGGCTCGGACGGTGTGGCGTTTTCGGGGGTTTCTTCTGCGGCGGACACACGTTCACAGTACCGCCACCGCCGTCGTACGGCTCTKTTGCACGRAGTCCGCATGGTGCCGGTGTGGTGCCTTGCGGCTTTGTRGCCGGATACCCTTGAACCATGACCTCTGCAAACTCCCAGTCCATGAAGCCGGCCACCGTTGCCAAGAAGCTTGGCATCTACCTGCCGGCGACACCCCAGGAGTTCCAGGATTCGGCCATCACCCGCGCTGACTTCGCCGAGCTCCAGGCCAACCCGCCGGAGTGGCTCGTGGAATTGCGCCGCAACGGCCCCCACCCGCGGCCCGTGGTGGCGCAGAAGCTCAACGTCTCCATCAGCGGCCTGGCCCGCGGCGGCGTTGAGGAAGCGCTGACGACGGCGGAAATCACCGCGCTGCTCCAGGCTCCCCCGGCCTGGCTGGTTACCGAGCGCTCCACCCACGCCGCCGTCCGCGCCGAGGCCCAGCGGGTCAAGGACGAGGCCGCCAAGAAGGACGCCAAGAAAGCCCGCRCCAAGGCCGAATAGCGGCACCCGGCTCCTTCCGGCAYCTATTTTCATCCCGCGGACKCAGGGCTATGCTCGCGGAATGAGTCGGGTCCGCCGGCCCGATCGCCTCTGTATCCCARTCCACCAGCCTCCGGCGGAGCACCGGGAAGGAACAGGCCATGGCCTACAAGATCGGGTATTTTGTCGGGAGCCTCTCCAGCACTTCCATCAACCGCACGCTGTCCAAGGCSCTGATCCGGCTKGCACCCSCGGAGCTGGAGTTCACGGAGATCCCCATCAAGGACCTGCCGTTGTACAGCCCGGATTTCGATGCAGCCTTTCCGCCCGAAGGTCAGGCCCTCAAGGACGCCGTTGCCGCMTCCGACGGCATCCTGTTCGTCTCCCCTGARTACAACCGCTCCATCCCGGGGGCGCTCAAGAACGCCATCGACTGGGGATCCCGGCCCTGGGGCACCAATTCCTTCGCSCGCAAGCCCACCGGGATCATCGGCGCTTCCCCCGGCGGCATMGGCACYGCCGTGATGCAGTCSTCGTTCCGGAGCGTGCTGAGCTTCCTTGATGCGCCGCAGCTCAATGCGCCGGAGGCCTACATCCGCTTCACCCCGGAGGTCTACGGCGAGGACRGCGAGGTCAAGGACGAGGCMACAGCCAAGTTGCTGGGCCACTACATGGACGAATATGCCTCCTTCGTCGCGCGCGTCCTGGCCGCCAACGCACCTGGCCACATCGGCGACGAGMACCCGGACAAGGACAAAGTAAACCGCTAGGCCCCGTGTCCGGTTTGGCGCCGGGTGCGGCCAGGCCCGGCCCGCGTCTAGTCCTGGTGCAGCTGCACGAAGTTCCCGCAGCCGTCATCCATCACCACGGACGTCCCGCCGGGCCCCTCGGACGGCTCGCYCTGGAACATCACGCCCCTGGCAGCCAACCGGTCATATTCGGCCCGCACGTCCGGCACGCCAAACACGATCGCCGGGATTCCGGCGTCGTGCAGTCCGTTCATGTACGCCGCCCCGAKCGGGTTGTCACTGGGCTCCAGCAGCAGCCCGGCGCCACCGGCGCCGCCTGGATCCTTGACGATGAAGAGGTTGTGCTCCGGCATCGCCATCAGGGTCTCGAAACCCAGGATGCCGGTATAGAACTCATGGGCCGAGGCGGGATCCTTGACGTGAATACTGCACATTTTCAGTCGCATGGCCCCTAGGCTACGCCGGGACGCTCCGTGACGGAACGTCCCGCGCGGGGCATTGACGGCCCCGCCGCAAGGGATTCCAATGGAACTAGCGGAACAGCGCCCGCCCGGGATGGTTCCGCCGGAGGTGTGCAATGACGTCGCTTTCAGACTCCGGAGCCCTTGCGGTCTGGCAGTTCCTCGCCCTCGCCGTCCTGGTCGTCGGGGCGGCGTTCATCTCGGTCTACTTCGCCCGCAAACACCTGGCGGCCCAAGACGGACCSTCAGAGGGCGCGGACGGCGCGTTTTGGGACGTGTTCGCCGGACTCGCCGTMGTTGTGCCCGCYATCGTCCTTGCATCCTTCACGTGGCCCTGGGCCGGTCTGGCGCTCGGAATGCTGGCCGGCGGCGCAGCCCTGGCGGCCCTGGCCGCTGCACCCCGGCTGCTCCGCCGGCAAAAAACCCGCCGTGCCAGCCGCGAGACCCAGCTCCTTAACGAGGCGGCGGCCGCACGGCACCGGAACGCCCTCGCCCGGTGGCAGCGCTACGAACTGGACCCGCGGTTCTCGATTGACTACCCCGCCATGAKCGATACCCGGCGCCCGGAAACTGCYGCGCTGATCCGGGCAATCAAGGCCGCCGAGCGTYTGGGCAGCYCAACGGACCGCCCGTGTTCGGATGYTGCCTACGCCCCGGCCGTGGACCGGCTGGAACAYGCCCTGGCTGAGGCTGAACGCGCGGCCGGCGTCAMCCCCGCAGCGCTGCCTGGCCMGGACCACGCGCACARCTGATTCCTTCAATTGTTGATCCGGCAGTTACCGGCCACCTCGGAAAGGTTCCATCATGACTGACATCACGATCATTGGCAGCGGCAACATGGCACGGGCAATCGGCACCCGTGCTGTCGCCGCCGGCCGCTCCGTCCAGGTGCTGAACCGGACACCGGATAATGCCGCCAAGCTCGCTGCTGACCTTGGCGGCAACACCACCTCCGGCGGYCTGAGTGAAGTTCCCGAGGGCGACATCGTGGTCCTGGCGCTCTACTTCGGACCTGCCAAGGAGGTTGCCACACATTTCGGCGATACGCTCAGCGGCAAGACGGTGGTGGAGATCAGCAACCCGATCGACACGGAGACCTTTGACTCGCTGGTGGTCGCCCCGGGAACGTCGGCGGCCGAAGAAATTGCGGCGCTGCTGCCAGGCGCACGGGTGGTGAAAGCCTTCAACACCACCTTCGCCGGCCCACTCGGCGCAGGGGCTGCCGGTGGCCTGCCAGTGGATGTCTTCATCGCCTCTGACTCCGAGGAGGCCCGCAACGACGTCGCCGCCTTCGCCGAAGCCGCCGRGCTGCGTCCGATCCAGGTGGGCGGGCTGCGCCACGCCCGTGAACTCGAGGGCTTCGAGCAGCTGGTCATGGCGTTGCAGGTCAACCCCGCATATCCAACCTTCAATTGGGGCACCAGCCTGAAAATCATCGACTAGGGCCCGCCTCAAAAACCGGCCGGACCCGTGCACCTCACTGGTGGCGGACGGTGACCGGCTCGTGTCCTGAGCTATCCGGGTTGCCGAACCAGGCCGGGGCGGTGCCGGCGAGACCCAAAACGCCAACGGCGATCGCCGCCACAACCGTGAGCGATCGGATGTGGGCTGATACCTGTGGGCCCCTGGACAGCTGGTCTTTGTCACGGAGCAGGGCGCCGGCAGCCAGCAGTGCGCCCAGTTCCAGGACCCCGGCAGCAATGTCGGCCAGACCGGCCGGTTCGGGGGTGCCGGCCGCCGGTCCGAACGGCAGTCCGACGGTCCGGGAGCACACCCACAGCACCAGCGGAACAATCGAGGCTCCCGCGACCGCCAGGAGCAGGGCGCGGTGCCGCCGGCCCAGCGACAGGAGGCCAAAGGCAAGCTGGGCCGCAGCGAGAATTGCGAAAAACATACCGGCGGCAGCCCACTCGCTGAGATGCTCCGGTATGACGGCGGTGTGGATGGCTGCGCTGCCGAACAGCGTTCCAGCCAGAAGAATCTGCCGGTGGTCCTTTCCCCACCGGGCAGTTCGCCCTCGGATGCTGCTGACGTCCAACCGGCCGCCCCGGATCGCCACCACCCAGCCCACGAGGACAAAATTGGTGACCAAGAGCATCCCGCTGCCATAGCCCACTGCTCGCACCTGGAGTCCGAGCGACGCCTGCTCCTGCAGCGCCACGCATCCGTCCTGCGGGCAAGTGTGGCTCATCGAGCCGATCAGCTGCA
Organism: Arthrobacter sp. 05T47; assembly: GCF_056395825.1. Lineage (NCBI taxonomy): Bacteria > Bacillati > Actinomycetota > Actinomycetes > Micrococcales > Micrococcaceae > Arthrobacter > Arthrobacter sp. 05T47. The sequence goes on from NZ_JBFTKG010000011.1 coordinate 27,360, forward strand.
GCTGATCGGCTTGCAGCCGGTAGTCATAGGCGGAGCTGACGGTAATGAGCACAATGCCGACGCCGGTTCCGGCGGCGACTACCAGCAGCGCCGTCAGGACGGTGCTCCACTTGCGCGGCTCCGGCCCGAACAGGTGGAGCGCCAGCGCGAGGGCGCCAAGAACAGCGACGACGAAAACCGGCAGAACCAGGGTGGACTCACGCAGCCAGCTCACGAATGGCTCCTGGGTGCGTTCAATGGCACCCACGGCACCGCGCAGCGACATCATCCAGAAGCCGTCAGCATAGGCCATCACAACCGCGAGGGATGCGACCGTCAACCATGGAACGGCTGCCGGGCCAGGATTCAGGCCGCTGCGTTCAATGTGGGCGTCGGGGAACTTTGCCTTCTCGATCACCTCCCTCTGCTTCATGGCCGGATCTCCCAGCCGAACATCATGGAGTGGTCCTCATGCGCAAGGTTGTGGCAGTGCGCCACGTATGGCCCGACGAAGTCCCGGAATCCCCGGTAAAGGATCACCGACTCGTTCGGGTCAAGCGCCGCCAGATCTTCTTTCGAGACGTCGTCGGGGTGCCCGGCATCTGCCTTAACAGTGACGTCCTTGCCGTTGCGCATGACGGTGCGGTGTTCCTCCATATGCAAGTGGAAGGGGTGCACCCATCCGCCGCCGCCGTTGCGGATCTCCCAGAGGTTGAAGCTGTTCTTCTTCGGCGCGGCCAGCGGCGTCGCGCCAGCATTGTTTCTCAGGCTCGTCGCCACSGTCGTCGGGTCGAAGGGTTTGCCGTTGATGAGCCACTCGATCTCGCCGCCCAGGGCACCCCGCTTCACCTCGAAGATCAGGCGGTTATCCAACAGGTTCCGCCAGTTGCCCGGCAGCGGCGGAAGCGGRCGSAGAGGCGTCAGGGCCGCCGGCATCWGGCTGTCGTCCTGAGCGGWGTCGCCGATCACGAACTTCAGCAACGGCACCCTATAGGCCGGATCGGGGAAGAAGCGGGACGAGTTGGACCACATCCGCCCGTTGGGCATCTTCAAGACGTTGGTGAGGTAGACGACGTCGCCCTTGGTGGTCGGCGTGCCGTCCTGGTACCGCGTGAAATCGATGATGACCTCGCGCCGCTTGGCCGGCCACAGCTCGAACGAGTCCCGCTTGATGGGGAACGGCAKGAGCCCGCCGTCTGAGGCGATCTGGGTGAACTGCATGCACTGCTGGGCGTCAGGGATGCGGTACTGGCCCTCCAGCTCGTCATCGACAAAGCCGAGCGACGCCGAGGACTTGGGGCCCTGCGTCGAGCTCATCAGCTTGAATTCATAGATCCTCGAGACCGAGGCGTCCAGGAACCGGAAGCGGTACTTGCGCCGCTTGACCTCCAGCAYCGGGAAGGCCGTCCCGTTGACCGCGCAGATRTCGCCCACGAAGCCGTGGTTGGGGAAGTGCTTGTAGAACGTCTTGCCCCACCACTCGGGATGCTTGGCTGGGTTCTTCGCGGCCGGGAACTCGCCCTGCACGTCGTGGATGTCCTTGTGCACCGTGTCACCGTCATCAAGGCGCAGATCGGAGAAGGCCAGCGGGATGTCGTACCTGACGTCGAAGGAGCCATCCGAGTTGTCCTTGCGGACGCCGGGCAGCCGGAGGCCCCGCCGCTCGTCTCCCATGTCCAGGCCGTTCTTCGGGTCGTAGATGGGGTAGAGGCCCATCAGGCCCTTGTAGACGTTCGAGCCGGTGTGGTCCATCGTGTGGTCGTGGAACCAGAAGAAACTCTGCTTCTCCCGGTCGTCTCCGCCGGCCGGCCAGTTCAGGTACAGGTTGTCGACGAACATCTGCGGCCTGAAGCCCGGATGTTTGGGSCCGGCCACCATCGAGTAGTGCGGGTTGCCGTCGCTCTCGGGCGCGGTGTGACCGTTGTGCAGGTGGGTCAGGAAGGACCAGTCCGGGGAGCCAAAATCCTGGCGGTCGAGGTGGAGCGGGTTCTCGTCCAGATGGTTTTCGAAGCGGATGAGCGCCGGCTTGCCGTACTCGGCGTTGATCATCGGTCCGGGGAGSGTGCCGTTGAAACCGTAGATWGTGCTCGGCGGCAATGTSCGTTTMGTSCCGGCCGCGTAGGTCTTGCCGGATGAGTCGTACGAGACTGTCGGCWGTCCTTCCGAGTCGATCGGCAGCACTTGGGACTTGGTGAAGGAGTGGGTCCGAAGCAGTAGRTCGATCTTGTAGACGATGGGATCCGGRKAGCCGATCTGGCTTGGCCAGATCTGGTGCCGTTCGTTGAGCAGCGARTTYTGCTGCCCGGGTCCTGGCCCCGGCGGCTTCGGCCAGGCGCTGTACACCGACCTCGGCACCGGGGSGAGCGCCCTCGGGATGGGCAGCTGGTCGCGGAACGGCTCCAGGATCAGCGGGCTCGTCGGGAACTTTTCGATGTAGAACAACGCGTCACTGAGCGCTGCYGACGTCGCGGCGAACGCGCCGTCGGCCGTGAGCAGGCCCCGCTGCGCGAGAAACGGCACGCCCAAGCCCTTCGCGGCAACCAGGGCGGCGCCGGCGCCCCCGGCCGCCCCCAACCTCAATARGGTTCGGCGGGACACCCYGCCTGCCTCYTCATCCTTATCCATCACGAGTCCCCGTCCCCTTCGTATGGGGACGTATGGCCGCCCTGAGGCCTGCGGACGCCATCCCGTGCGCATCGTTGCGTGAAATGAAGAGTGATCACGAGGAAACTCCCTACCCTGCGGGCTCAGCTTCGCTTGGCCCTCMGCCGCTGACCCCCTCACTATGCGTCGCAGACCTTTGGAATCACTTGATCGGCTGGAACCTGCCTCCAACGCAGGAAGGTCCCCCTCCGGCCAGCCGTTTGGTAAGTGGGCTCACTTTCCAAACGGCTGCCGGACGGGGACCTCCCGGACCCGGCCGCGGATCAGATCCCGCGGGAGAGGACCTTGCCCTTGAAGAACTCGGGGCGGACCCTGGCCATGACCAGCATGAGCACCACGCCCAGCAGGATGACGCCCATGCCCAGGATGAAGACCAGGCCCACGCCACCGATTGACGAACCGGAACCGTACGCGGGATCCATGGAGTCATAGGCGGTCTTGACGAACATGACCAGCAGGATGACKCCGCCCAGGAGAGGTGCAAGGAACTTGAAGAAGAACGCCTTCGCCCCGCTGAACGCCTCGGCGCGGAAGAACCARACACAGGCCAACGCGGTGATGCCGTAGTAGAAGCAGATCATCATGCCCAGGGCCGTRATGGTGTCCCACAGMGCGTTTTCCGACGTCGTGCGGGTAATGACATAGAACGCTGCTGCTGCCGCAGCCGAGGCGATCGTCGCATAACTCGGCGACTTGTACGTGGGGCTGATCCGGCCGAACTTTTTCGGCAGGSCCTTGTAGTGGCCCATGGACAGCAGSGTGCGCGCCGGMGAGACGAACGTGGACTGCAGCGACGCGGCGGAGCTGCTCAGGATGGCCAGCGACATCAGGATGGCGAAGGGGCCCATCACCGGCCCCGCGAGGACCGCGAAGATGCTGCCCTGGTTCTCCGGGTTGCCGGCACCCAGGCCGGTATCGCCGACGCCGGCGAAGGACAGTGTGGCCAGGGCAACGGTCATGTAAATGATCACGATGACCAGCACGGTGACTGTGGCGGCACGGCCCGGGGTCTTCTCCGGATTCTTGGTCTCCTCGTTCATGGTCAGCGTGACGTCCCAGCCCCAGTAAATGAAGATGGACAGCGAAACGCCGGCGGCAAAAGCGGAGAAGGATCCCACCGCGAAGGGGTTGAACCAGTCCGGGGCGATGGCAGTCGCGTCAAAGGCCGTTCCGTTGGCCACGTGGCTGAACGCCGCCACGGAGAACCAGCCAAGGACCAGCAGCTGGAATCCCACCAGCACGTACTGGACGCTCTTGGTGGTTTCCATGCCGCGGTAGGAGATCCAGCACGCGAGGGCAATGAAGACCAGCGTGGTGGCGATATTCACCGGCAGGTTCGTGGTGAGGTCGGCGAGGTCCGGGTTRCCMGTGAGCTGCGCCAGCATGAGGTAGAAGAAATCCACCGCGACGGCCGCCAGGTTTGAGAGCACGATAATGGTCGCAGCAATCAGGCCCCACCCGCCCATCCAGCCGATCCAAGGGCCAAAGGCCCGGGTGGACCAGGTGAAGGAGGTGCCGGCGTCGGGCATGGCGTTGTTCAGTTCGCGGTAGCCGAGCGCCACCAGCARCATGGGGACAAAGCCCACCAGGAAGATCGCGGGCAGGTGCACGCCGACCTCGGCCACTGTGGGGCCCAGTGCCGCCGTGAGCGTGTACGCCGGGGCGATACAGGAAATGCCGATGACGACGGCGCCAATCAGGCCCACCGATCCGGCCTTCAGGCCCTTCTCRCTGAGCCCGTGCTGGTCGTGCTTCTGGTCGTGCTGCTGTCCGGGYTGCGATGCCTTGGACATCGCGGGTTCGGTACTCATTTTTCTGCCTCTCGGGGGACGTCATTCGACGCTGAATGGTTGAGCCGCTTGAGTTCATAGTCGCTGGGCACCACGATCATCGGCACGGGCAGGGCGCGAAGGATGCGGTTGGCCGTRCTGCCGAGGAAGATGGACCGGCCCTTGGCAAGCCGGCTGGAACCAATCARCAGGACCTCGCCGTCTTCCCAGCTCAGACGGTCTACAGCTTCCTCGATGCTGCGACCGTGCGCGACGACGACTTCCGTCTTCGCCTCCTCCYGGACCTCCTGTTCGYCSYCGGGMAGGGCGGCGGCCAGGCGTTTCGCCGCGTACTCGCGGGCCGCCTCGGCGGTACCGGCCGCATCGGCCKCATCGCCGCCGTCGAGCGCCAGAAGCGACACCACGCGCAGCGGCACGTCCCGGTTCGACGCCATGCCCAGKGCGAAATCGAGCAGCTTTTCGGCGCCCGCCCGGGTTCCGAGTCCGCAGCTGATCCGGGTCAGGGCCTCCTGGCGGTGGTAGCCGTGCGGTGCCAGGGCCACAGGAACGGTCGAGGCGTGGAGCAACGCGCTGGCCACCGACCCGATGGTGAAGCGTTTGAAGATCCCGTTGCTGGTTGCGCCGATGATGAGCATGTCCGCGCCCAGTTCCTCGGCCGCCTCGATCAGTGCGTGCGCGTCGGAATCATGGCCGCGGACGTGCGCCTGCGCCGGGACACCGGGCGGAACCAGCGCCAGCGCCTGGTCGAGCCACTCCTGGGCCTGCTCATTGAGCAGATTTTCGAAGCCAGCCTTCGGTGCGAGGGCGTGCCCGGAGTGCTGCACTTCGGGCACCACCAGCACAAGGTCCAGGCTCGCTCCRCGTCCGAGCGCCAGGGAGACGGCCAGATTGACCGCATCGTGGCCCCTGGCATTGGCTGAGTACCCCACTACGTAACGCATCTGGCCGCTCTCCTAACTGAATTGACGTGAATTGYTGGGAYTTCTACGCCCGCGACGCGACGGACGCACGATCCGCGGCGGCGACGATCCGTGCTGCCGTGGCCTGTCCCATCCGGACGGCGCCGTCGACATGCTGGTAGCCCTCGGCCGCGAGATCGGAGCAAGACCAGTAGATGGGCCCGACCGGCTTCAGCTGGTCCTTCCCGTACCGGTGCAGCCCGCCAAGGTCGTAGCTGGCGGCGTAGGCTCCGCGGGTCCAYTCCTCSGARCCCCAGTCGGACTCGTAGTAGACCTCGGGATCCAGGGCTTTTTCGCCGAGGAAGGACGCAATCGATTCGAGGATGGCCCGGCGGCGGTCCTCTGCGCTGAGCTCGAACATAGCGTCGGCCTTTTCATCCGAGACGAAGCCCACCAGCGTGCCGCGGGGGTCCTCGTAGTTCGTGTTGTCGTAAACCTCCTGGACAATGGCGCCGGCGCCGAAGCCGGTACCTGAAAGTCCATCCTCCCGCCAGAAAGGCGTGCTGTATACGGCGTGGACCTTGATGACCAGGCCAAGGGACTGGTGCTGGTGCATCTGGTGCTGGCGGCGGGGCAGCGGCGGGTTGAACGACACCCGGGAGTAGAGGTTCGGCGGCACGGCCATGATGACGAAGCGGGCGTTCACGGTGGCCCGTTCGGAGACTGCCGTGACGCGGTATCCCCCGCTCGCGTCCTCGGCCCAGTTGATGGTGCGGACCGGGCTGTCCAGGACGACGTCCTCGCCCAGTTCCGCGGCCTGCAGCAGCGAAACCTGCTGCATCCCGCCGACAACCCGCTTGTCGAGGATGAAGTCCTCATCCGTGAGATTGCTGAAGGATCCGGCGGAGGCAGCCATCAGGACGGCCTGCAAGGCGGAGAATGCGTGGGCGGGCTTGGTCAGCATGCCGCCGGCGATGAAGAGGCCGATGTTGTTGCAGGCTTGCTCGTCCGTTGAGTTCTGCCGCAGCCAGTGGTGGAAGGAAATGGTGTCCAGCTCGCGGGCCTTGGGGTGCGCCCACGGCTCCTCGGGGCCGATCTCCGCGGCCAGGGAATCGAGCAGGGCCGTGAGYTTGTCCATTTCGGCSGCGGTGGTTTCGCTGACGGGGAAGGTGTCGCCGGTGTACAAGGTGCGCTTGCCGTCTGCGCCGATGAAGACGGATTCGCCGTCGCGGTAGCGGGAATAGGTCTGCAGCCCGAGGTCTTTGAGGAGTCCCAGGAGCGCCGTCTGGTCCGGGGAGACCCACTGTCCGCCGATTTCGAGCATGGCCCCGTCRATCGTGTCGGTCCAGGTCCGGCCGCCCACGCGGTCCCGTGCCTCGAGGACCGCCACGCTCAGCCCTGCCTTCTTCAGCTCGCGGGCTGCGGTCAGTCCCGAAGGCCCGGCCCCTACGATTACGACGTCGCGTTCAAGTTCCAGCATGATGTCCTCCCTGTGGCCGCTGGAGTGATGCGGACCACTAAATGAATGTCGTTCATTTAGAATGATAGACCTTCCGTCCGCTTCGGGGAAGACCCCTGYCCAGGGAAWTTGGCCCGTAAAGTAGGGGCAGAATGGGATGACCCAGAAACCGCCCGCAGAGTTAGTAGGAAGTCCGGAATGACGGCATCAACCAGCGTCCCCGCCGGCCCGCACAGCCCGGCAGACCAGCACAGCCCCGCCGCCGGGCCGCGCCGCCGCGTGGGCAGGCCCGCCGCAGCCGTGCTGGACCAGGACGGCATCACCGCGGCCGCGCTGCAGCTGATCGGCAAGAGCGGCTACGACGGCTTCACCATGGCTGCGCTGGCGCGGACCCTGAACGTGGCGCCGTCGGCGCTGTACAACCACGTCTCCTCCAAGCGGGACGTCCTGGTCCTCGTCCAGGACCACTTGACCTCGTTCGTGGACGTCACCGCCTTCGAAAACGGGCCCTGGGAGCAGGCCGTGAGGGACTGGGCCTGGAGCTACCGCGATGTGTTCTCCAAGCACACGCCGCTGATCCCCGTCATCGCCGTCCTCCCSGTGGCGGATGCGCCGAAGACCCTGGCCATGTACGAGACTGTCAGCGCYGGCTTCAGCCGYGCGGGTTTTCCCCAGGAGCGCATCGTCCCGGCCATCGTGGCGTTCGAATCCTTCATCTTTGGCTCCGCCTACGACGTCACGGCGCCGCCGGACATCTTTGATTCCGGCAGCATGGCGTCGTCGACCCCCAATTTCACCTCCGCCGTCAACCGCCTGGCCGAGGACAGCCATGAAAAACCGGCCGACGTCGCCTTCAGCCTGGGACTGGAGGCACTCCTGGCCGGGCTGGGTGCGCTGCGGGTGCCCTGACGGGCGGGGTTAGTTTGCCGGACAGTCTCCCGGGTTGGCASTCAGCCCAGCGGMGTGTGTCCAGCGGACAAAAGTGAAGGGAGAGGGCCRAAGCCCTCTCCCTTCACCGGTCGGTCCCTCAGCCGAYGTGGATGCCGGGCCTGAGAGCCGGTKCCTGCTCGACCTCGCGGAGGATTTCACGCACCAGGGGGGGCCGTGTCGCCCTCGCCCAGGAACAGGTACCGCATGAGGTGKCYTACCGGGCTGCCCTCCGACTTCACCTGTTCCCACTACCTGAACAGGAGAGCACAATGAAATCCATGAACACATCAAGGACCTATGTGCTGGTGCATGGTTCATTCGTCGGGGCCTGGTGCTGGTCGCGAGTCGTCCCTCTGCTGGAAGCTGCCGGGCATGAGGTTTACGCGCCGACGCTCACCGGTGTCGGAGAACGCGCGGGCGAAGCGACCCCGGAGGTGGGGTTGCTGTCGCACATCGATCAGATCACCAGCCTTGTCGAGGCGAACGACCTTGGGGCAGTCCGCCCTGGACATCTTGCCGTCGCTCCGCGACGCCTTTGCGAGCCTGGCTCTGCCCGAGCGTCCATGGCTGTTTGCGCCATTCCCGCTCGAGGCACTCGGAGTCGAGGACCCGCAGGTACGGGAGTGGGCCGCGCCGCTGCTCACACCCATGCTGTGGAAGGCCGTCGACRAAAAGCTTCCCGACGAKGCAGGAGATCTGAGCACCGTGCGAATCGTCTTTGTGCACTGCGCSCGCGGGCAGTTCTTCGATGACACCGCCATCGACTTACGGTCCCAGGGGATCCCCGTCCTGACCCTGGACGAGGGGCACATGGTACACCTCACGAACCCAGGGCGCCTTGCCGCAACGCTCATSGAGGCAGAGCATGAGCTCGGCAGCCTGACGGAGTGAGGTGGTCCCGCTCGTCGTTGAATTCGGTGGACCGGGTGGGCCCTAGAAACACWGGCTAACTCATGACACGGGGTCCGGTCGGGCCCCACAGCGCGCGGTCGCGTSTCGGGAGTCGTGTGGGCGAACAGGCSTCTGGCGTGGGTAAAGACAAAAAAGGACCCCGGGAAATCGTTGATTTCCCGGGGTCCTGATGCGTGCGCGAGGGGGGATTTGAACCCCCACGCCCTTTCGGACACTGGCACCTGAAGCCAGCGCGTCTGCCGTTCCGCCACTCGCGCGCAACTTCTTCCACTCGGATAGGTCCGATTTCCCGGACCGCCAACCTCGTAAAAGCAGCGAGATCAAGCATAACGGACAATTGCCGGAAAACACCAATCGAGCCAGAGCGGCCCCGGATCACGGTCGCTTCCCAGCCAGGCGGGCCCGGTTGCCGAACGTTACGTCGGGCAGCTCCGACAGGGCCGGGCGGGGGATGTCCGCGCACGTCAGGGCGCGGTATGCCCCCATTTGGGCGGCCGCCCGGCSGTGCGCGTTGAGGCCATTCCCAGACACGCCCAGTAGTATCTGATGTAAGAGTGTCTGCTGATCGCGGGCTCGCAAAAGCTGGAAACCGAGTTCCGGAAACGAACGCTGCCCCGCAGCCATCAGGAAAGGAGAGGGACCATGGGATTGCTGGACAAAGTCGAGCGCGGCATCGAAAAGGCCGTCCGCGGAGTCTTCTCCACCGGTTCTCGCGCCCAGGTTGAGCCTGTCGARATCGCAAGCCGACTCCGCAGCGAGGTGGACAACAAAGCCATCACCATCGCCGCGGGACGCACCCTTGCCCCRAATGTTTTTGACGTGCTKCTYAGCAGYGACGACTTCCAGCGCGCCCAGGAATGGGGCACACCGCTGGCGGAAGAACTGTGCGACGTCGTCATCAACCACGTCCGCAGCCAGGGTTACACCCTCCAGGGGCCGGTCCGGATCAGTTTCCGCCGCGACGAAGAGCACCGCGCCGGGAATTTCGACATCACKTCGCGGACCGAGAAAGCCACCGCCCCTTCCGCCCCGGCCCAGCCGGCAGGCGGCCAAGGCAACCTACCGGCGGCTCCGACGCGCCRGCCGGCACAGCTGCARCCCGTATTGGACATCGACGGTCAGCGCTACTCGCTGAAYGCGCCCTCGATCGTCCTCGGGCGSTCCTCGGAAGCAGACATCCTCATTGACGACACCGGCGTTTCGCGCCGTCACCTGGAAATCCGGACSGGGCCGGGCACAGCCCAGGCGATCGATCTCGGCTCCACGAACGGCAGCTATGTCAACGGCCAAAAGATCGTGGGCAGTTCGGAACTTACTGACGGCGCCACGATCACGATGGGACGGACCAAAATCATCTTCCGCCTACTGACCGCCAACACAGGCGGCCGCGCATGAGCGAACTGACCATCACGGCCCTGCGCTTCGGGTTCCTTATCCTTCTATGGGTGCTGATCTTCAGCATTGTCTCCGCCATGCGCCGCGATCTGATGATCGGCCGYAAGGCAGCCGCCGGGGCYCCCACAGCGCGCCAGGTCCGCAAGAATCCGGCCCTCGCCGAGCCCCCGCCCGCGCCCGTCAAGCAGCAGGCCCGCCAGCTGGTGGTGACCGAGGGTCCGCTYAAGGGCACCACCATCCCCCTSGCGGCGAGYCCCATCCTCCTTGGCCGGGCGCAGGAGGCCACCCTTGTCCTGGAGGACGACTACGCCTCGGGCCGCCACGCCCGCCTGTTTCCGCARGGCAGCCGCTGGTTCATCGAGGACCTCGGCTCGACTAATGGCACATAYCTGGCAGACCAGCAGCTGACCCGGGCACTCCCGGTGGAGCTGAGCGTCCCCGTGAGAATCGGCAAGACGGTCATCGAATTGAGGCCGTAGCCATGGCTGCCCCGGATATTCCCGCAGACAGGGCCGAAGGCAAAACAACTKCCCCSAAGCGGCCGCTCATCATGCGTTATGCCGCGCGATCAGACGTCGGCCGAGTGCGTGCCAAGAATGACGACTCCGCCTACGTKGGCCGGCACCTCGCCGTCGTTGCCGACGGCATGGGCGGCCACGCCGGCGGTGACGTCGCCTCCGCCGCGACCGTTCTGGACATGATCCACCTGGATCATGACGACTACGACGGCGACGCGGGCACCGTCCTYGCGGACGAGATCCAAACGGCCAACTCCCTGCTGTCCGAGCTGGTGCATGTCAATCCCAAACTGGCAGGGATGGGCACCACGGTCACRGCGCTGCTGCTCGCYGARGGCAAGCTCCACTTCGCCCACATCGGCGACTCMCGSGCCTACCGCCTSCGCGATGGCGAGTTTGAACAGGTCAGCATCGACCACACCTTTGTCCAGCGGCTGATCGACGARGGCCGGCTGCGCCCCGAAGAGGCCGAAACGCATCCGCACAAGAACGTCCTCATGCGCGTGCTGGGGGACGTCGATGCCAGCCCGGAGCTGGACCTTGACACACTGGACGTCCACGCCGGGGAACGCTGGCTCCTGTGCTCGGACGGCCTGAACTACGTRGCCGGCCACGTCGTGGAACGCACSGTRCGGGAGACGAAGRACCTCGCGGAATGCGCCGAGGTSCTGATCGACCTGACCCTGGAGGCCGGTGCCCCGGACAACGTCACTGTGGTGGTGCTCGACATCGCCGAAGAGACGCGCGACGACGTCCGGACCGCCGCCGTCGACGTCATCCCCGCGCCGGCAGCGGCGGCAGCGGCGGCATCGTCGCCCGCGGCATCGGCCGCACCGCCGACCGGCAGCACGATTGGTGCCGCGAAGTCCCCCGGGCCGGGAAAGCCGGAMGACGCCGGCAGTGCCGCCGGAGCTTCTTCCGGGGCTGCGACGCCCCAGRCRTCCGCCAAACCTRTCCCCGGSATTCCGGCCGACGGCACGCCGGCYGGTGCCTCCGAGAAGGCTGCCGAAAACAAAGAGCCTGAGACCACCACCGACCCGCACCTGGGCGAACACCTCTCGGCCGAAGTCCTGCGTGAAGAACTCTCCTCCCGCCCGCACGAACTCGTCGGGGCCGCCGCGGCAGCAGCGGATTCGGGGTCCATTCCTTCAATCGCCGGACGCACCGTCGCCCGGCGCGCGGCCACCGTCCTGACGCACAARTCGGAACAGGCCCGCGAGGACACTGAAGAGGACAGGCCCACCGGCCGCCCGCGCCGATGGCTCACGGTGTCCATCGCCGCCGCGATTGTCGCACTGCTGGGCATCGGACTGTGGCTTGGCTACGCCTGGACCCAGACCCGCTACTACATCGGCGAGCACGATCAACATGTGGCCATCTTCAACGGCGTMTCCCAGCGCCTTGGGCCCATCCAGCTTTCCACCCTTGAAGCGGTGACCGATATCAAGATGTCCGATCTTCCCGAATTTTCCCAGCAGCGCGTTCGTCAGACCGTGCCCGCCMGAGATCTCTACGACGCGCAGCGGATCGTCAAGAATCTCGAGCGCACTGGCACCACCGCCCCGGCCGATGAGTGCCTCACGGCATCGCCAACGGCAACAGCCACCGGCAYCACGCCATCCCCGGGCGCCACAGCCACGCCAAGTCCCGCGGCGACGCCAGGTTCCACGGCCTCCCCTGGAACGGCCAAGCCGTCGCCGTCCGYCACCCCGACTACGAATTGCGAGGGGGCCAAATGACAGCCATCGACCCCGTGCCCAAGCCAAGACGAAACGTGGAGCTGGTCCTTCTGGTGCTGGCCCTCGCGGTTGGGATCGGCGCCCAGGCCCTCGTGGGTGTGGACCGGCAGAAAGCGTTCGACACCGACTTCTGGTTCCAGTCCAGCCTGCTGGCAGCAGCCGCCCTCGCCTTCCAYGTYGTGCTGCGGATCCGCGCGAAATATGCMGATCCGGTAATACTTCCSCTTGTGGTGGCCCTCAACGGACTGGGCCTGGCCATGATCCACCGGCTAGACCGGGTGGGCGAGGACACCGGAAATAACCAACTGCGCTGGACAGTCGTGGCCATGGCGGTCGCGATCGCGGTCATYTGGTTCCTCAAGGATCACCGGATCCTACGGCGCTTCACCTACATTTCGCTGGCCGTCAGCGCCGTCCTCCTTATCCTGCCGCTCGTTCCCGGCATTTCGGCCGGAGAAGTCCTGGGCGCCAGCGTCTGGATCAAGATCGGGTCCAGCACCTTCCAGCCGGGMGAAATMGCCAAGATYACGCTGGCCATCTTCTTCGCCGGGTACCTGTCCTCGAACCGGGACCTGATCCTGCTSGCCGGCCGCAAGATCGGCCCGCTGCAGTTCCCGCGGTTCAAGGACATGGGCCCCATGATCACCGCCTGGCTCGTGAGCATCGGCGTGCTGGTCTTCCAGCGCGACCTCGGCACCTCGATCCTGTTCTTCGGCCTGTTTCTCGCCATGATCTATGTCGCCACGAGCCGCATCAGCTGGGTCATCATCGGCCTCGTCCTGATTGTGGTGGGCGGCTTCGTGGCAGCCAAAGCGTTCTCGCACGTGGCCCTCCGGATCGACGGCTGGCTCAACGCCTTCACCCCTGAGGTCTACGGCCGGGAGTTCGGCGGCAGCCTCCAAATTGTCGARGGCCTGTTCGGCATGGCCAACGGCGGCCTGGTCGGYACCGGCCTGGGCCARGGCCGCCCGAACCTTGTCCCCTTCGCCAACAGCGACATGATCATCGCCTCCTTCGGTGAAGAACTCGGGCTGATCGGCGTCTTCGCGATCGTGCTGATGTACCTGCTGCTGTTCACCCGGGGCTTCCGCGCCGCGCTGGGCACCCGCGACGCGTTCGGCAAGCTGCTCGCSACCGGGCTCTCCTTCGCGATCGCGCTGCAGTGCTTCGTGGTGATCGGCGGCGTGACCCGACTGATCCCGCTGACCGGACTCACCACACCGTTCCTCGCCGCCGGCGGGTCCTCGCTCCTGGCGAACTGGATCATTGTGGGCTTGCTGCTGATGATTTCGCACTCTGCACGAGGTCCGGTGGACACGACGCCGCTGCCGCCCGGCCAGGGAACAGACGCCGGCAGGAAACTCCCCGCAATTCCGTCCAAACCGGCACCTGCCCCCCAAACCAGTCCCGACGCACCCACTGAGGCGGTGAAACAGCTGTGAACCAGGCCATCCGCAATTCATGGATCGCCGCGATCGCGATGTTCGTGCTGGTCTTCGGCGCGCTCAGCTATGTACAGGTGGTTGGCGCCGACGAGCTCAAAGCCAACGCCTGGAACAGGCGCGCCATCTTGCAGAATTACTGCAACGACCGCGGCGCAATCATTGTCGGCGGCACCCCGGTGGCCGAGTCCGTGCCTGCCACGGAGAGCTGCAAATTCCAGCGGACCTACTCCCAGCCTGAGCTCTACGCCGGCATCACCGGTTACTTCTCGAAGAACTACGGCCTCACCGGGCTTGAGAAGTCGATGAACGATGAGCTGGCCGGCAGCTCGGACCAGCAGTTCCTGGACCGCGTGGGCCAGTTGTTCCTCGGCAACCAGCCCAAGGGAGCGTCCGTGGAGCTGACMCTGGACCCCAAGATCCAGAAGCTKGCCTACGACCTGATTCCGGACGGCCAGCGCGGGTCCATCGTGGTGACCAACCCGAAGACCGGCGCAATCCTGGCCATGGTCTCCAARCCCTCCTATGACCCCAACCTGATTGCCACCCAGGATGCAGCTGCCGAACAGGCCAACTACAMCCAGCTGAACCAGGTTCCCGGGATCAACCTGAACCAGAACGTCAGCGGACCCACGGGCGCATTGCTGGCGCCCGGCTCGGTGTTCAAACTCATCGACACGGCCGCGGCGCTCAACTCGGGCAAGTACAACAAGGACAGCGTCCTGCCCAACCCGGCGGAAATGTCGTTCCCGGGCATCGACTACAAGCTCCCCAACTACGCGGGAGGAAACTGCTACACCCGCAGCACGGCGTCGTTCGCCTTTGCCCTGCAGCAGTCCTGCAACACCCCGTTCGCCAGCATCGCCCGGGACCTGGGACAGAAGTCCATCGCCGACCAGGCGGAGAAATTCGGCTTCGGCCAGGACTTCGGCGGCCAACTCAAGCTGGACAGCGCGCCGAGCTTCTTCCCGACCGAGCCGCTGGACGAGGCCGGACTGGCGCAGTCCTCGATCGGGCAGCGCGACGTCCGCGCCACACCSCTGCAGATCAACACGATGACGGCCGCGATCGCCAACGACGGTGTGCAGATGCAGCCGAACCTGATCAAGGCCGTCCGCGCGCCGGACCTYCGGGCGATCAGCGAGCCRAAGCCCCAGGCCCTGCGCACCGCCACGAGCCCGGAGATCGCACGGCAGATCAACGAGTGGATGGTCAGCGTCGTCGACGACGGCATCGCCAAGAGGGCRGCCGTGCCCGGGGTGCAGGTGGCCGGCAAGACCGGTACCGCCGAACTCGGCAACGGCCTGAACAACTCATGGTTTACCGGGTTTGCCCCGGCAAATGACCCGCAAGTGGCTGTCACCATCGTCATGGAAGGCGTAGACATCACCACWGGCGCAAACCTAACCAGTCCGAACGCGAAGAAGATTTTTGAGGCGGTGTTGAATAAGTGAGGCCTACTTCGGGAATCACCCTCGGCGGCAGATTCCAGCTGACCACGCGCATAGCGATCGGCGGCATGGGAGAAGTCTGGAAAGCCAAAGACCTGATCCTTGGCCGCATYGTCGCCATCAAGGTGCTCAAGGAGGAATACACGGGTGATCCCGGATTCCTGCAGCGCTTCCGCGCCGAGGCCCGSCATACCGCACTCCTGAACCACGTGGGCATCGCCAACGTCTTCGACTACGGCGAAGAGGAGGGTTCTGCCTACCTCGTCATGGAACTGGTTCCGGGGCAGCCGYTGAGCAGCATCATCGAGCACGAGCAGGTGCTKTCCCCSGACCGGACCCTCTCGATGATCGCGCAGACAGCCCGTGCCCTGGCCGTCGCCCACGCCCAGGGCCTCGTGCACCGCGACATYAAACCCGGGAACCTGCTCATCACCCCGGACGGCCGGGTCAAGGTCACCGACTTCGGCATCGCCCGCCTGGCCGACCAGGTTCCGCTGACCCAGACCGGACAGGTCATGGGCACCGCCCAGTACCTGGCACCGGAACAGGCCACGGGCCAGACCGCCACCGGAGCCTCGGACATCTACTCCCTTGGCGTGATCGGCTACGAGTGCCTCACGGGCCACCGGCCGTTCTCCGGGGAATCCCAGATCGCCATCGCCCTGGCCCAGGTCAACGACGCGCCGCCGCCGCTGCCTGACACACTGCCCAGGCCCGTCCGCGCCCTGCTGATGTCCATGCTGGCCAAGGATCCGAAGAACCGCCCGGCTGACGCCATCAAGCTGTCCGAGGCAGCCGAGGCCATCCGCAACGGTGACATCCCCGCCGCGCACGCGGCMGTGCCGGGCATGYTGCTCTTCGAGGCGGCCACCGGACCCATCACGGCCCCCGTGGATGTCCCCACGGCAGCRACCAGCGTCATCGGTTCCAGCGCCGCGGAGGACAAGTCGAGGTCGGCAACGTCTGCGCTGCCCGTCGTCGGCGCGGCCGGCGCGGGTGCGGCGGCTGGCCTGGCGGCCGGTGCTGCCGCCGCCAGTGGCTACGGCGCGCGCAACGCGCTCAACCGCGCAGATGCCCTGGCGGCCGAGCGCAGCTGGGCGCAGGATGAGGAACAGGAAGACTACGACGACGAGCCGGAGGAGGCGCCGAAGCGCCGCGGCCGAAGCCCGTGGACCTGGCCTCTGATTGCCCTGATCCTGCTGGTCGTGTTCGTGCTCGCCGGTGTGGTGCTGAGCCAGGCCGGCAATCTCTTCCCYTCGCAGGCACCGGCCACGACCGGCGCCATCTCCACCTCCGCGAGGCCGAGCAGCGCCACYCCGACGGCGTCSTCCGCGTCGCCGTCGGAGACTCCAACTCCCAGCGCCAGCTCCGCGACACCCACGGAGTCCACGCCGGCTGCCATCAACCTGATCCCKGACGCCTACCTTGGGCGGCCGTACAACGAGGTCCGCAATGAGCTGATCGGCAAGGGCTTGCAAGTCACCGGCGCCGAGGTGGTCAACGACGCGACACCTGGCACGGTCACCAATATTGACCCGTCCGGTCCGGTCCAGCCYGGGACCACCATCACCGTGAGCTACTCCAAGGGCCCGGAAATGGTTTCCGTTCCGTCCATCAAGGCCGGCGCAAGCGAGGGTGAGGTCCAGCAGGCCATCCAGAATGCCGGGCTTCGCTGGGCCAAGGGAGCCGACGTCAGTCCCACGAACAAGAACGAAGATCCGGGCACTTTCGTAAGCTCGGAGCCTCCTTCGGGGAGCAAGGTGGCCTCCGGCAGCGTCGTGACCTATCATCTCGCCAAGGCCTCGGCCACAACTCCTTCCCCTACCAAGTCCGGACCCTAAGCAATCATGAGCAATACACCCCGCACACCGTCGCACAGGGAGGATCGCCCTGTGAACACGCAGCGCGTCCTCAGTGGGCGCTATGAGCTGGGTGAACTGATCGGCCGAGGCGGCATGGCGGACGTGTTCCGCGGCGTCGACACGAGGCTGGGACGCACTGTCGCCGTCAAGCTGCTTCGTCCGGACCTGGCGAGGGATCCCCAGTTCCAGGCACGGTTCAAGCGCGAGGCCCAGGCTGTCGCCGCGCTCAACCATCACTCGATTGTGGCTGTCTTCGACACCGGGGACCAYGCGGTCCCCGGTGACCACGACGACAGCGTCCGGGTGCCGTACATCGTGATGGAATACGTTTCCGGCAARACCATCCGGGACATGGTCAGGGCCAAGGACGTCACGATCGACCAGTCGATCGATTTCACGCTGGGCGTGCTTTCCGCGCTGGATTACAGCCACAAGGCYGGGATTGTGCACCGCGACATCAAGCCCGCCAACGTRATGTTCTGCCCGGATTCGAACAGCATCAAGGTCATGGACTTCGGGATCGCCCGTGCCATCGCTGACTCGTCGGCCACYATGACGCAGACGCAGGCCGTGGTKGGTACCGCCCAGTACCTGTCCCCGGAACAGGCGCGGGGCGAGGCCGTTGACGCGCGCAGCGATCTCTACTCCGCCGGATGCCTCCTGTATGAAATGCTGACCGGCCGGCCCCCCTTTATTGGGGACAGCCCGGTCTCCGTGGCGTACCAGCACGTCCGTGAGATCCCCGAACCGGCCAGCAGCCTCAACCCTGAAGTCTCCGCGGCGCTGGACAGTGTGCTGATGAAGGCCCTGCAGAAGAACCGGGCGGACCGGTTCCAGGACGCAGCCGCTTTCCGCCGTGCCCTGCGGGCCGCCCGCAGCGGGGTCCCCGTGGCCGCGCCGACCGCCAGTGAGGCCCCTACMGACCCCACGAACGCCGTTCCCCGGCACGACGCTTCGRCACCCACGTCGGTMTTCTCCCTGACCGGGGCCAAGTTCCTCGACGATACCCCCGGCGGCAGGCTGCGGCCCGCGGAGGAAGAAGCACCGGACGAGGATCCGTTCCTGCTACCCGCCGACACCGAGCTGTATGGCACCGCGGACACCGGAAGCCTGCCCTTGGCGCTGCCGGCCGAACGCGACCACACGCCGGGCCAAAAGTCCCGCCGCCGCACCTGGATCGCGACGTTGGTGGTCCTTACACTGCTGGTGCTGGCCGGGGGCGGTCTGTGGCTATACAGCCTCACCAACCAGGCCCCGCCGCAGGCAACCAAGGTCCTGGTGCCCACCGTGACGTCCTTGACGGAATCAGAGGCCCTGCAAAGGCTCTACAACGCCGGGTTCAAGCCGCAACTCAGCCGGCTGCAGCACCAGACCATMCCGAAGGGCACCGCCATCGGTACGGTGCCGACGTCGGGAAGCTCGATGGACGCCAACTCGGACATCATCCTGAACATTTCCGAGGGGCCCAGCGCCATCACCATYCCCACCGACCTGCCCGGCCGGACGGAGGCGGCGGCCCGCGATCTCCTGCACCAAACGGGACTGACCGGTTCYCTCAYCACCAAGATGTCCAACAACCCCACGGTCCCGGTCGGCATCGTCATCACCACGAATCCGGCCCCGGGCCAGGTRGTGGCCGTAGCCGAYGCCGTYGAAATCGTCGTGTCCACCGGAAAGGTTGCGGTGCCGCAGGTGATCGGCCTGCCGCTGRCGGARGCCGAGGCCAAGCTGAARGAGCARGGGCTGAAGCTCAACGCCACAGAGGTGGAAAATTCGCAGGTMGGWCCGGGAAAGGTCACYGGCCAGGCCGACGCCGCGGATTCGCTCGTGGAGCAGGGCAARACCATCACSGTGACGGTGGCGAAGGCACCTGCACCGCCGCCCCCGCCATCTCCCACGCCGACTCCGAGCAAGACCACGTCCAAGGAGGAMGCGGTCCTGGGCGGGCTGTTCCCCTRRTCCGGGCGGGGCTGCGCGGCMGGGCCTCCTACCGYTGCGCCGGCTGTGCTGTATCTACTGGMTCAGTGCTTGATGAGCGGGCTTAGGTCCGCTGCCCGTTCGGCGGCGCCGGCCATGCCGAGCGACTCAAGCCAGTTGCCCAGCATCTGRTAGCCGCCCTCGGTCAGGACAGACTCCGGGTGGAACTGCACACCGCACAGCGGCGCGGTGCGGTGCTGCAGGCCCATCACAACACCYGTGCCCGTTTCCGCGGTGATCTCCAGGACCTCCGGGATGCTCTCCCGGACAGCGGCCAGTGAATGGTACCTCGTGGCCGTGAGGGGCGAGGGGAGCCCGGCAAACACACTGGTTCCGTGGTGTTCAACCAGCGAGGTCTTGCCGTGCATCAGCTCGGGAGCGTGCGTGACCGTTCCGCCGTAGGCCTCTGCCAGCGCCTGGTGGCCAAGACACACTCCCAGCATGGGTTTGTCATGGCTGCCGCACCACTTGATCAGCTCAATGCAGACCCCGGCCCCTGCAGGGTTCCCCGGACCGGGAGAGATGAGGACCCCGTCGCGTGCCTCGGCCATTTCGATCGCCTCGGCGAGCGTGACGTCGTCGTTGCGGACCACGGTGGTCTCCGCACCGAGCTCCTGGAGATAGCCCACCAGGGTGTAGACAAAGCTGTCGTAGTTGTCTACGACCAAGATCTTGGTTGTGCTCATGGGTGCTTTGCTGAACCAATCGTTGAATCTGTTAACTGGGTGAATTGCGCCAGCCAGGGAAAAAGGAACTGAACCATCAATACCAGTGCTCCGGCCGCCAGCACCAGCGCAGTCGCAATCTTGAGCCGCAAGGGGCCGGTAAGGCGGCGGAAAAGCCAGGCATACATCCATCAGCCGCCCCCGGCCGCGTCGGCACCGTCAACAGCACATCCGTCCGCGAGGAGAGGACTATCAGGCTGTTCCTGAACACGTAGACATAATAGCCTTCGCGGGTCTGGACGTAGATCCGGTCCCGGGGCAGTGCGGGTTCTCCTTGGGGGCGGATGCGGGGTCCGACGGTGCGGCCTGAACTACAGCTAGAATTGTGCGACAAAAGAATTCAAACTCGACCAAGAGCGTGTTGGCCGCCGGGGCTCAGTTCCTGCAGGATATCAAGCAACGCTGCCGCTCTTGTTCCAGCCCGCCAAGGAGGATCAGTGCCCGAGTCGAAGCCGCGTAAGAGGACTGCCCGTGTRGCGCCGCAGACTTCTGCTGCGCAGGCCTACAAGCCCAACCCGGTCTGGTTCAAGCCCGTCATGTTTGGCTTGATGATCATTGGCCTGCTGTGGATTATCACGTTCTACATCACCGAGGGCGCCTTCCCGGTGCAGGCATGGGCCTCGTGGAACATCGTGGCCGGTTTCGGCATCGCGATCATCGGCTTCCTGATGACCACACGCTGGCGTTCCTGAACCAAGTCCCAGCGACGCAWTTCCCTGACGGGCCGGCACACACTGTGTGCCGGCCCGTCAGCGTTAAACCGGCGCTGCTCCCGGCGTTCCCGGYGCTCCSGCGKCCGGYCGTCCGGCGCCGACCGGCGAGGTCTTTGTGACCGATAATGCTGGGAGAGGCTTTACCCCAGCGAAGGATTCCAGATGACCCCGGCAGTAAACGGCTCAACAATAGGCGACGACGGACTGGCACGGCCCGTGTGGGCATCCGTGGATCCCATGCTGCGTGAGTACTACGACACGGAGTGGGGCATGCCCGTCCGGGATGAGCAGGGCCTCTACGAACGGATCAGCCTCGAGGGGTTCCAGGCGGGCTTGTCCTGGGCGACGATCCTGCGCAAGAGGCCCGCATTCCGYGCCGCCTTCAAGGACTTCGACCCGGAACTGGTCGCCCTCTTCACGGACGCCGATGTCGAACGGCTCATGCTCGATGCCGGAATCGTCCGGAACCGGTTGAAGATACAGGCAACCATCACCAACGCCCGGGCCACTCTGGCGATGAGGGACGACGGCGGCCTGGTTGACTTCGTGTGGTCCTTCCAGCCGTCCACAACACCGCGCCCCAGTTCCCTSGACGAAGTCCCCACCACCTCGGCCGAGTCCGTGGCCCTTTCCAAGGCGCTGCGCAAGAAGGGCTTCGCGTTCGTCGGGCCCACCACGATGTTCGCCCTCATGGAGGCTATTGGAATGGTGGACACCCATTTGGTGGACAGCCACCGGCGCGGCACTTCTGGAGTCTGGCAGCACTGACGCCCGCRYGACGGCACGGCGGTTTCGCCGCYCTCGCCTTTATCCACAGCTGTGCACAAGTCTGGGGAAACTTATCCACACTGTTCATAAGTTTCSCTCCAGCCGCGCGTTCCGGGCCCGTTCGACGGCCATGKCGGGGCGCACAGGCGRCGGCGGCATTCCCGYCAGGGGTTGAATTACAGSGCTGTAAGTTATTAACAGTGTGGATTGCCTGTGGACAAGTCCCGCTGACCGGCCATCGGGCTGGTGTTKGGCCCCGGGCGCCGCTCTGRGGKCAGGCCCGGCCCCGAACGGAGCGGCCTGGCAGGGCAGGAAAGGCRCCGGGGAAGTTRTCCACTTAATAACACTYCACTACCCACACGTTATCCACAGYTGGGGATAACATCCGGGKTTKARCGGCAGCGAACCCTGCTGTGCCGCCCTAGGCGGGTTTGATTCTCGGTGACACTTGGACCATCAAGTTATTAACACTGTGAATAACCCTGTTGAAACACAGGCGGGCTCCGCTGCACACCCATGCAGCAAGCACAGCCTGTATGGGCGCACTCCAGCCCCAGGCAGGCGCAAGTCCGCTGTGTCGTCAGGGTTGTGCCCGCAGGACGCCAATGCGGTGGCGGGGTGCAAAGGGCAGAGTGCAAAGGGCGGGCCGCCAAGGACAGTGCGTCGAAGCCTGCACGGCCGGGAGCCACGAAAAGACGACGGACGATCACGCCAGACTGTGAAACTTTTCAGCCTCAGCGCCTGAAGTTTTCCACTTACTCACAGGCCAACCCACAGAAGTTATCCACAGGTGTGGAGATCGAGCCGGCAGCCCCGCCCGTGCGCTGCAAAATCGCCAGCCCGGGCTGTCAGATCGGGGATGGGGGCATGAACTACACGCTTGTAAGTTATTAACAATGTGGATAACCCTTGTGGAAAACCCTGGAACCTACACCTGTGGGTTGGGGCGCTGGGGCCAGGCCAGGGGTTTGCACGCAAAAGGGAGCACACCCCGTGGGAACCAAGGGGAGGGTGAGGGGTCCCAGGCAGCAGACTGCGGCTGGAAATATCATGCTGGRAACATCTCGCAGAGGAGAGCTCCAGGAGCGGGCTAGACGGCGGCGCCGGCCATTCGGACGACAGACGCGACGATCACAACGGCAAGGACTCCGACGAGGCCGATGGCCTGCAGCAGGSTCTGCCGGGGGCCGCGSGGGGTGTAGGCGATGACAGCGGCACTCAGCGCACCGGTGACGAGGCCGCCGAGGTGGGCCTGCCAGGCGATCTGGGGGACCATGAAGCCGACGACGCCGTTGATGGCTATCAGGACCAGGAGTTGGCGMACGTCTCCGCCGCGTTGACGCTGGACCACCAGCAGGGCGCCGAACAGTCCGAAGATGGCGCCGGAGGCGCCGACGAGGCCCACGGGGCCGTTCAGGGGATAAACCGGGGTCAGCAGGAGGAAGCCCGCCGAGCCGCCGACGGCCGAGAGCAGGTAGATCGCGAGGAAGCGGGCGTGGCCGAGCAGCGGCTCAAGGATCTGGCCGAAGATCCACAACGTGTACATGTTCAGCACAATGTGGAGCAGGAATCCCTGTGAGTGCAGGAACGCCGAGGTGAGCATCCGCCARGGTTCACTGTCCGTCAGGGCKGGCGCRTAGGCCAGTTGCTGATAGATCCCGTCATTGGGAACRATCCATTGCAATGCATAGACAAGGGCGCACAGYCCGATGATCACGTAAGTGACSACSGGCTTGCCGGCGGTGACGGCGCCRCCGTAGACGGTCCTGACGGCCGGCGTCGTGCGCTTGGTTTCGTTGACACAGTCAACGCATTGGAATCCGACGGCGGCCGCCCGCTGGCAGTCGGGGCACGCCGGGCGCCCGCACCGCTGGCAGCGCACATAGGCGGGCCGGTCCGGGTGCCTGGGGCATACCGGGACCTCCGCGGACGGCTCAGCCGCCGGAATTCCGTAGCTCATGATGTGGTGCTAGAGCTTTTCGATGTCAATGCTGTTGATGGTGACATCCTCGACGGGRCGGTCGCCCATGCCGGTGCGGACGCCCTCGATCGCGTCGACGACCTTCTTGGATTCGTCATCTGCAACTTCACCGAAGATGCTGTGCTTGCCCTGCAGCCAGCCGGTGGGGATGGTGGTGATAAAGAACTGCGAACCGTTGGTGCCGCGGCCCATCTGGACACCGGCGTTGGCCATGGCCAGCTTGTAGGGCTCGTTGAACGTCAGTTCCGGGTGGATTTCGTCGTCGAACTTGTAGCCCGGYCCGCCCGTGCCGCGGCCCAGGGGATCGCCGGCCTGGATCATGAAGTCTTTGATGATGCGGTGGAAGATSGTGCCGTTGTAGAGCGGCGTGCCGGTCTTGTCCTCGCCCGATTCCGGGTGGGTCCAGGCCTTCTCACCGGTGGCCAGCCCGACGAAGTTGTCGACSGTCTTCGGCGCGTGGTTGCCGTARAGGTTGACGACGATGTCGCCGAGGCTCGTGTGGATGGTGGCTTTTGCTGTTGCGTTGGCAGTCATAGGGCCTATTCTTCCATGACGGCTCTGCCCGTATAGGGCCGCACAGTCAGTTCCGCGCTGGGTGAAATCCACTGGAAATCGGTCTGAAGAATAGCCGGTGCGTTCCTAGACACGTAGGCTAACAGCAGRACCGTCACATTAATCGGGAGGTAGTTGTGAAGAAAACGGATCGTATTGCCCGTGACCTGGAGCAGTCAGTCARCACTGGAGTAGACAGCGCCAAGGATTGGGCATCSCCGMGGGTTGAGGCTGCCGTGAATTGGGCTGTTCCCCGCCTGCAGCACGGGCTGGATACCGCCTCTCCCAAGATCCAGGAGGGGCTCAAGTCGGCGGCCCACAATCTGGCCGGCAGCGTTGCCACGGTTACCCCGCGCCTTCAGGATGGCCTGGCCCAGCTTGCGCCGAAGATCCATGAGGTCGCGGAAAGCACCCCTCCGCGSYTGCACGACGCTGTGGACAAGGCWGCACCGGTGATCCTCAACGCACGCGACCGGGTGGTTGTCGAGTATCTTCCCAGGCTTTCCGACCAGATCGGGCAGGCYTCCGTGGTTGTCCACCGCACACTGGAAAATGCCCCGGCCCACGTGGACGCCGTTGCACAGAAGCTTGTTGATTCCGGCGTGGTCCACACCGTCCAGGCGCAGGCCGAGACTGCCAAGGGACACGCAAAGAAGGCCGGAAAGAACATCAAGGCGGCCGCCAACGAGGTCAGCAAGACCGCGAATGCCAAGCTMGCCAAGCAGCAGAARCCCAAGCACCGCGGCCTGCTGATTTTCGCCGTCATCGCTGCCGCAGTTGCCGCCGGCGTCGCCGCTTGGAAGGCGTCCCGGCCGGTGGAGGACCCGTGGAAGGTACCGACGCCGGTAACGCCGGCCCCTGCGGCCACCCCTGCCGGCGAAACGCTGAAGGACGCCGCCGACAAGGCCGGCTCCGCAGCMGYYGMTGCWGCGGACTCCGCGGCCGATGCTTCCAAGGATGCAGCCGGTTCCGTGGCTGCTGCCGCGGACAAGGCCACGGAGGCGGCCAAGGATGCTGCCGGCACCGCCGCGGACGCCGCTGCCAAGGTTGCCACCGATGCCAAGACGGCCGTTCGCAACATCGCGRCCAGCCTGAACAACGGCACCGACAAGCCGGCCAAGTAATTCCGGCTGGCACCTGCCGGCCGCGACGGGGCCCTGCCAAGGGCCGAYCGGCTGCCGGCAGGTGCCCTGCAACTCTCCCAGGGAGGGATTCCGCCACCGGGCGGGATCCCTCCTTTTGTTCATCCGSMRTRCCCGTCGCCGCGCCGCCGTCCGGCTTCAAACGGCAGGCTAGGTGCTAAGTTTGTGGTGATGTCACCCCATAGATCACCCCAGGATGCCATGCTCGTTGTTGCGCCGCCGGCTGTATCTGTTGTGATCCCGGCGTACAACGAGGAAAGCGTCATCCGGCAGTGCCTGATCGCCGCGGTCTACCAGTCAGTGCCAGCCCACGAAATCATYGTCGTGGACAACATGTCCARGGACCGCACGGCGGAGATCGTGCGGCAGATGCAGCTGGAGTACCCGGAGAGTCCGATCATCCTGCTCAGCCAGGACCGTGAGCAGGGGCTCATCCCGACGCGCAATTTKGGTCTGGACCATGCCACCGGCGATATCCTCGGCAGGATCGACGCCGATTCGGTGCTGGAACCGGACTGGGTGGAGCAAGTCCAGGAAGCGTTCGCYGACGAATCCGTCCACGCTGCGACCGGCCCGGTGGTCTACTACGACATGCCCYTGCGCCGGTTCGGGCTCAAAGCAGACGACAGGATGCGCCAGCTGATGCTCAGGCTGGCCAAGCACCAGTATCACTTTCTTTTCGGCTCCAACATGGCGCTCCGCCGCTCTGCCTGGGAAGCCATCCGTGCAGAATCCTGCCGGGACGAGCGGGACGAGATGCACGAGGACATTGATCTGTCGCTGCATTTGGCCGAGCACGAGCTCCGGATCCAGTACTGGCCGCAGATGGTCTCGGGGATGTCAGCCCGGCGGCTGGAGGACTCGCCGCGGGACTACCGGTACTACGTGACGCGCTTTGACCGCACGTACAAGGCTCACAACGTCAAGAAGATGGCCTTGAAGGCACCCATGGTTGTCTTCTTCTCGGTYTATTTCCCGGCGAAACTGCTCCGCGCCATCCACACGGTCAACACTGCCCAGCCRGCCCGCCGCGGCGGCCAATAACAGCGGCYTAGTCGGTGCCGAGCTCCGCCAGCCGCTCCGGACCGGCCCCCTCSGCTGTGCGCCCCTTTGCMGCGCCCCTGGCGGARCCTGAGCCSCGCTGGCCCAGSAGMACGACGGCGAGCSCCACCAGGATCATCGCCAGTCCGGCGTAGGTTCCGGCCGGCAGCGTCTCGCCCAGGAACGCCGCGGCCAGGAGCGCSGCGCCCGGTATTTCCAGCAGGATGATCATGGAGACGAGCAGCGGGCTCATGGTCGCCAGCAAGTGGTTGAAGGCTGTGTGCCCCACCAGCTGTGCGCACACAGTGATGGCCAGGATTCCCAGCCAGCCGCCGGATTCGAACCCTGCCAGCGGCGCCCCWACGAACAGCGCCAGGACCGCCACAATCGCGGCGCACATGCCGTARCACAGGGTGGTGTAGACGCYGGTGCCCATGCTCTGCCGCGCCTTGCCTCCCGCGAGCGTGTAGATGCCCGCCAGGGCTCCGCCGGCGACCGCCAGGAGATCGCCCACGAGCGCCCCGGGCGAGGTGCCCATATCAAACCCGGTGATCGTCACGACACCGCCGAAAGCGAGCCCCAGCCCYACCAGGACCGGCCAGCGGAGCCGGACTCCCCGGAAGAGCTGGAAGATCGCGATCCAGCCGGACTGCAGGCACACMAGTGCCGTCGCCGCCGCGACCGACGTCAACTGCAGGGAGGTGATGAAGCAGGCAAAGTGCAGGGCCAGGGCCRCCGCCGCGGCGAGCGACCAGCGGAACTCGGCTCCGGTGACGCTTGTGAACTGRCGCGGATTGCGGACCACCACCGGGCCRGCCATCACGACTGCTCCAATGGCGTTGCGCCAGAAGGCAATGGCGAGGGCGCTGACCGATGTGGCACCCAGTGTGGCGGCGATGAGRGGCCCGGAGGACGCCACGCCMAGTACRCCTACGGCYGCGAGGAAGAAGTTCACGCTCCAACACTAATGGGACGGACCTCGGCGCCCTTACCGCGGYCTGGACCTATGCCGTGCCSATAGCTGTGCCTATGCCTTGACCGGCGTATGGCCCGGTGCCAACCTTAAGTCGCGGTCTCACATCCCGATCTCGCCAWTATCGAAGAAGGAGACCATCATGGCGTCAATGATTCGCAAGAGCCTGGACGAACCAGAAGAATCACGTCCTGTAGCCCAAGGCATGGGCCGGGTGGACCTCGTCAACCTCGACTCCGGCCCCGTTGGGCGGGCCACGTTCCTTCCGGGCTGGAAATGGTCGGATCACGTCAAGCCGATCGCCAAGACGGACAGCTGCATGGCCAGCCACATCGGGTACACGATTTCCGGCCGCATCAAGGTGGTCATGGACGACGGCGAAGAACTCGAATTYGGTCCCGGCGACTTCGGCGTCATCCCGCCGGGGCATGACGCCTGGGTGCTCGGCGACGAGCCGTATGTGTACATCGACTGGCAAGGGATGGCCGACTACGCCAAACCGAAGGAGTGAGGGGACAGGCTCCTGCCGTGCCCGCCGCGCATGCAAACAGCGCAGACTAAAATGGCATGCAAAAAGCCCCGGACCGCGTTTCCGCGGTCCGGGGCTTWTYCTATGGTGGAGGCACGGGGACTCGAACCCCGAACCCCCTGCTTGCAAAGCAGGTGCGCTACCAATTGCGCCATGCCCCCATAAGAAGCAACCCGTCAATCATACCYTAGGACCGGAGCGCTGATCTCCAGCGTCCAKCCCCAGGCTCCGGGCTAKTCAACCGTATCGGTTGAATTGCTCCAGATCACTTTCCGGGCTTCGGATTCCTGCACTTTCCTGTAGAGGAGGACGCCTGCGACCGTGGCTGCGATAACCAGCAACTTCTTCACATGCACCCCGTTCCGGTTCAGTCTTCGACGAACCTTCACTAACCTCTGCCAGAACCAGTACAGGTTCCGTGGGCGTACCAGGACTTGAACCTGGGACCTCTTCGTTATCAGCGAAGCGCTCTAACCGCCTGAGCTATACGCCCCGATGCCTCATCGGGCCGAGATATGACTGTACAGCACATCCCGGCCCGATCTCAAATCGAGGCTTTTTCCCGCGGAATTCCGGGGAAAAGTACGGGAATTAGTCGTCCGTGAGGGTCACGCCRATGCCGCCCACGAGCGTCGCGGCAATGTTGTACAGCACCGCGGAAAGCATCGACAGGGCGGTSAGCAGCACCACGTTGATCACSGCGATGATGGTCGCGAAGGACGCCACCTGTCCCAGGGAWGCCACCTTCTTCAATTCAAARCCGCCGCCCTCGGAGCCGGCGAGGGTCCCCAGCAGGCTGTCCACCTGGTCAAAGATCCCGGTCAGGTCCAGKACGGTCCAGAGCACGATCGCCGCCACGACGGTGACGATGCCCAGGGCCACAGAGAGCAGGAAGGCCATCTTCAGCACGGACCAGGGGTCCACCTTGCTGACCAGCAGCCTGGCACGGCGCACCTTGGCCTTGGGTGCCGGCTTGATCAGCCCGCCCTGKCCGCCCGCCTGGGCGGGGCGCTGGCCCGGAACAGCGGGGCGTTGTCCGGGGACCGTGGGGCGCTGGCCGGGGGCGGGGGGACGCTGTCCCGTTCCGTTGGCTGCGCCGGACACGCCGGGGCGCTGCTGCGGACGCGAGGGGGCGCCTACGCGCGGCGCAGCGGYGGGTTGCCGCACCCCGCCCGGCGCGCCGCTGCTCGGCTTGGGATATGAGTCGGAATTACTCACTCGTTACCTCCGGTGTTGTCTTCGTCCAGCTCGGCATTGCCTGATGACTCATCTGACTCCGGGGCCGGTACTGATTCTGCCGTTGCGGACTCGTCCTGCTGTCCGCCATCTTCAGCCAACGTTACGTCATCCGRCGAGGAAGCCCGATTTTCTGCGTCCTCACCCGCCGCTTCGCCGTCGGCCAAGTCCTCGCTTTCCAGCCCGCGTTCGCTGTTKCGTGCAACGGCGATGATGCGGTCGTTCTTGTCCGGCTTGGCAAAGATCACGCCCATGGTGTCGCGGCCCTTGGCCGGCACACCGGTGACCGAAGAGCGGACCACCTTGCCGCCCTCCATGACCACCAGGACTTCGTCCTCTTCCTGGACAATKAGGGCGCCCACRAGGTGCCCGCGYTCTTCCTGRTACTTGCCGACCTTGATGCCGAGACCGCCGCGGCCCTGGAGCCGGTATTCCTCCACAGCGGTCCGCTTGGCGAATCCRCCCTCGGTGACKATGAAGACGAACGAGCCGTCCTTGACRACGTCGGCCGCGAGCAGTTCATCGTCYTCCCGGAACTTCATGCCCGTCACACCGGAGGTGGCGCGGCCCATCGGGCGCAGCGCATCATCTGTCGCGGTGAAACGGACGGACTGGCCCTTGCGGGAGACCAGCATGAGGTCGTCGGTTTCGGAGACCAGCTGGGCCGAGACGAGTTCGTCGCCGTCGCGCAGGTTGATCGCGATCACGCCGGCGGACCGGTTGGTGTCGTAGTCCTCCAGCCGGGTCTTCTTGACCAGGCCGCGCTTGGTGGCGAGCACCAGGTACGGGGCGTGCTGGTAGTCCCGAAGGTCCAGCACCTGGGCGATGTGCTCATCCGGCTGGAAGGCCAGCAGGTTGGCCACGTGCTGGCCCTTGGCGTCRCGTCCGGCTTCGGCGAGCTCGTAGGCCTTGGCCCGGTAGACGCGTCCGAGGTTCGTGAAGAAGAGCAGCCAGTGGTGCGTGGTGGTGACGAAGAAGTGCTCGACGACGTCGTCGCCGCGCAGCTGGGCGCCCTTGATGCCCTTGCCGCCGCGCTGCTGGGAGCGGTAGTTGTCGCTGCGGGTGCGCTTGACGTATCCGCCGCGGGTAATGGTGACCACCATTTCCTCTTCGGGGATCAGGTCCTCCATCGACATGTCGCCGTCGAATCCCATGAGCACCTTGGTGCGGCGGTCATCGCCGTGCTTGGCGACGATTTCGGCCAGTTCGGTGCTGATGATCTCGCGCTGGCGCTCTTCGGAGGCCAGGATCGAGTTGTACTCGGCGATCAGGGCCTCRAGCTCGGCATGSYKGTCCTGGATCTTCTGGCGTTCCAGSGCSGCAAGCCGGCGCAGCTGCATGTCCAGGATSGCSMTGGCCTGMASCTCGTCGATGTCGAGSAGYTSCATGAGSCCGTCGCGKGCRGCCTSGGTGGTGTTGGAGGCGCGGATSAGGGCGATGACCTCGTCGAGCATGTCCAGCGCCTTGAGCAGGGCGCGGAGGATGTGCGCTTCCTCCTCCGCCTTCCGCAGCCGGTACCGGGTGCGGCGGGCAATGACGTCCATCTGGTGCGTGACCCAGTGCCGGATGAACGCGTCCAGGCTCAGCGTGCGCGGCACGCCGTCGACAATCGCGAGCATGTTGGCGGCGAAGTTGTCCTGCAGCTGGGTGTGCTTGTAGAGGTTGTTCAGCACCACCTTGGCCACGGCGTCGCGCTTGAGCACAATCACCAGGCGCTGGCCCGTGCGGCCCGAGGTCTCATCGCGGAGGTCGGCGATGCCGGAAATCTTGCCGTCCCTGACCAGTTCGGCGATCTTGATGGCCAGGTTGTCCGGGTTTGCCTGGTAGGGCAGCTCGGTGACCACCAGGCATGTGCGGCCCTGGAGTTCCTCGACGCTGACCACGGCGCGCATGGTGATGGAACCGCGGCCGGTGCGGTAGGCATCCTCGATGCCCTTGTGGCCGAGGATCGTGGCGCCGGTCGGGAAGTCCGGTCCCTTGATGCGCAGGAGGAGTTCTTCGAGCAGTTCCTCGCGGGTGGCCGTCGGGTTCGCGAGGTACCACTGGACGCCGTCGGCTACTTCGCGGAGGTTGTGCGGCGGAATGTTGGTGGCCATGCCGACGGCGATGCCCGAGGAGCCGTTGACCAGCAGGTTSGGGAACCGCGCCGGCAGGATGGTGGGTTCCTGGTTCTTGCCGTCGTAGTTGTCCTGGAAGTCGACGGTTTCCTCGTCGATGTCCCGGACCATTTCCATGGCSAGCGGGGCCATCTTGGTYTCGGTGTAYCGCGGGGCGGCMGCGCCRTCGTTGCCGGGCGAACCRAAGTTGCCCTGKCCSAGYGCCAGCGGGTAACGCATGGTCCAGTCCTGGATCAGGCGGACCAGGGCATCGTAGATCGCGGTGTCACCGTGCGGGTGGTACTGGCCCATGACCTCGCCCACCACACGGGCGCATTTGTTGAAAGAGCGGTCGGGGCGGTAGCCGCCGTCGAACATCGCGTAGAGCACGCGGCGGTGGACGGGCTTGAGGCCGTCGCGGACATCCGGCAGGGCGCGGCCCACGATCACGGCCATGGCGTAGTCGAGGTAGGAKCGCTGCATTTCGGTCTGCAGGTCCACCTGCTCGACGCGGTCGGTCAGTACGTCGCCGTCGAGGATGGCGCCTTCAAGGACGGGCTCGGAGCCRGCCGGCACCTCGGGTGTTTCGTCACTCATAGTCTATATTTTCCGTTTCAGGTATATATCAGTCCGGGCATATTCGGGGCGWGGAAKCCCGCTAGATGTCCAGGAACCGAACGTCCTTGGCGTTCTGCTGAATGAAGTTTCGGCGCGATTCAACGTCCTCGCCCATCAGGACMGAGAAGATCTGGTCCGCCGCCAGGGCATCGTCCATCGTGACCTGCAGCAGGGTCCGGTGGTCCGGGTCCATGGTGGTGTCCCACAGTTCCGTGTAGTCCATTTCACCGAGGCCCTTGTAGCGCTGGATGCCGTTGTCCTTGGGAATACGGCGGCCGGCGGCCGCGCCCGAGAGCAGCTTCGCGTCACGTTCACGGTCGCTGTAGACGTAATCGTGCGGCGCATTGGACCACTTGATCCGGTACAGCGGCGGCTGTGCCAGGTAGACGTAGCCGTTTTCGATCAGGGGGCGCATGTAGCGGAACAGCAGCGTCATCAGCAGGGTCGTGATGTGCTGGCCGTCGACGTCGGCATCKGCCATGAGCACGATCTTGTGGTAGCGCAGCTTGGCGAGGTCGAAGTCCTCGCCAATCCCGGTGCCGAAGGCCGTGATCATGGACTGGACCTCGGCATTGCCCAGCGCCTTGTCCAGGCGGGCCCGTTCCACGTTCAGGATCTTGCCGCGCAGCGGCAGGATGGCCTGGGTCTCCGGGTTSCGGCCTCGCTTGGCGGAACCGCCGGCCGAGTCACCCTCCACGATGTAGACCTCGCACAGTTCCGGGTTCTTCGAGGAGCAGTCAGAGAGCTTGCCGGGCATGCCGAAGGATTCCAGCGGGCTCTTGCGGCGGGCGTTGTCCCGGGCCTTCCGCGCGGCCATGCGTGCCTGGGCTGCCGAGATGGCCTTGCGGATGACGTCCCGGGCGGGGCCGGGGTTGCGTTCGAGCCAGTCGCCGAGCCCGTCGGTGACCACGCGCTGGACAAAGCCCTTGACCTCGGAGTTRCCGAGCTTGGTCTTGGTCTGGCCCTCGAACTGTGGCTCGGAGAGCTTCACGGAAATGACAGCCGTCAGKCCCTCGCGGATGTCGTCKCCGGTGAGGTTGTCTTCCTTTTCCTTGATGATGTTCTTCTCCCGCGCATAGCGGTTGATGAGCGAGGTCATCGCGGCGCGGAAGCCCTCTTCGTGGGTGCCACCTTCGTGCGTGTTGATCGTGTTGGCGTAGGTGTGGACGCTCTCGGAGTACGCGTTGGTCCACTGCATCGCCATTTCCAGGGCAATGTGCCGTTCGGTGTCCTCGGTCTCGAAGGCGATGACGTCCTCGTGGACCACATCAACCTTCTTGCCGGAGTTCAGGTGCTTGACGTAGTCCAGCARGCCGTCGTCGTACTGGTACACCACGGTGTGGAATTCCGCCGGGACCTCACCTTCGGTGGGCACGGTGTCCAGGTCCAGGTCGTCGTCCTCGGACGGSTCCKSCGGAKCGCTCCGCTCGTCGGTCAGCGTGATGCGCAGTCCCTTGTTGAGGAAGGCCATCTGCTGGAAACGGGCACGCAGGGTTTCGAAATCGAAATAGGTGGTCTCGAAAATGCTGGCGTCCGGGTAGAACGTCTGCGTGGTGCCGGTCKCGGASGTCTCCTCGCCCTGGACCAGACCGCCCTGGGGCTTGCCGCCGTCGGCGAAGGACATCCGCCAGACRTGTCCCTGGCGGCGRACCTCGGTGTCGACACGGCTGGAGAGCGCGTTGACCACGGAGATGCCGACRCCGTGGAGGCCACCGGAGACGGCGTAGCCGCCGCCGCCGAATTTGCCGCCGGCGTGCAGGATCGTCATGACGACCTCCACCGTGGGCTTGAGCTCGGTGGGGTGCATGTCCACGGGGATGCCGCGGCCGTTGTCGACCACCTTGACCCCGCCGTCGGCCTGCAGCACGATCTCGATGTGCGTGCAGTAGCCGGCCAGGGCCTCGTCCACCGAGTTATCCACCACCTCGTAGACCAGGTGGTGCAAACCGCGGGGTCCGGTGGAGCCGATGTACATGCCGGGACGTTTCCGGACAGCTTCCAGGCCTTCAAGTACGGTGATGTCGCTGGCGCCGTATTCGCGCGTTGTCGCGGTCCCGGACGACGCCGCCGCCTCTGGCACTACCGCTTCCGCTACGTCTTCCACTGCCGGGATCTCTGCATTGTCGTTAGCCACAGGCGCTTTCGACTCCTCTATGTTCGTTGAAGGCCGGCCCTTGCCTCTTCCGTGGAAAAGGGTCCTGCCAACAGGCACGTCACTGACGGCGCCGGCGTGTTCCGCTGACWTGGGATCCCGTCCGCCGCACGCCGAAATTGCGTCGGAAACGGACTCAGTCAACGCTTCACCGGCGCCCAGTTATCTACATCGATTCTATCGTGTTATAGGACCCAAACCCGCATTCCAGGGCCCYAAACGGGCGGGAAAGTGCCGCTGGGAGGCCGCTGGCTCCCCCTGCAAGGCATTCAGGGTCCAGCCCTAGGGTTCCTATACGGCTCCCGGGCGTTCGAGCGCCCTACACGCCGTTCGCGGATATTTCAAGGGTTTTTGCAAGAAGTGCTTCATATCCGGYGCACGGGATGGGCTTTGGGCTATCCGTAGGTGTCGCGCGGGCCGCGGCCGTTGACGGTCCGGAGGCCCTTGCGCCAGCTYGGGGCGGCGGGTCCGAGRACCTGRATGCTGGTGACGACGCCCTCGCCCAGCTCGGTCCGGAATTTTTCCAGCAGGCTGCTGCTGAGCAGCCGCAGCTGGGTGGCCCAGGCCGTGGAATCGGTCCGCACGTGCAAGGTGGTGTCCGTGAAACTCTCAGGTGTGCAGTGCGCCGAAATTTCCGGGCCCACCAGGACGGCCCACTGCGCCATCACGGAACCTACGGCCACCGGCGAGCTCCAGCCACGCTCGGCCACGAGACGCCCCACGACCTTTCCCAGGCCCAGCGGATCCCTGCCGGTGCCATGGAACTGGGAGAATCCTCGGGTTCCCCGCGCGGCGCGSGCCGGCTTCTGGGCGCTGGTACCMGATCGCGGRACCGCGCGCCGGATTTCGCCACGGGCCGCGGCAGCGTCGCGCATCCTGTTCAGTGCCGCYTGCGCGGCATCAATGGCGTCGGGATCACGGCCCGGCTGCAGGCCGCCGTCGGTATCCTTATTCATCGATTTTCCTGCTCATCGATTCCTCCCGGGATGACCTTCACCCGCCGTCCGGTCAGTTCCGCCGGGATGTCGGCCTCGACGGCGGCAGTGACCAGCACTTGCTCGGCGCCGGATACTATTGCCGCCAGTTTACGCCGCCGYTGGACGTCCAGTTCGGCAAACACGTCGTCCAGGATCAGGATCGGAGGCGACCCWCCGGTGCGGGCGTCGTCGAGCATGACGTAGTAGGAGGCCAGCCGCAGGGACAGGCACATGGACCACGTTTCTCCATGCGAGGCGTAGCCCTTGGCCGGCGCCGATCCCAGCACGAGCTCAAGCTCGTCGCGGTGCGGTCCCACCAGCGAGATTCCCCKTTCCAGTTCCTTGCGGCGCGCTGCCGCGAAGGCCTGGATGTAGCGGTCTGCGAGCTGATCGACCGAGAGCAGCCGCAGGTCCTCTGACGGCGCGGCGCCGTCGCCGGCGTCTGCCGCCGCCGCCCCGCCGTCGTCATCCAGCATGTCCTGCAGCGTGGAGCGGTACACGGCAKAGGCCTCTTTGGAACCGTCGGTGAGCTGCGCATAGGCCTTGTTCAGGTGAGGTTGCAGGCGGTCCACCAGCTCGAGGCGCGCATGGAGCAGTTCCGCCCCGGCCCGCGCCATGTGCTGGTCCCAGACATCGAGCGTTGCCTCATGGCCGGCACTGAATTTTCCGGCGCGRCCCGAYTTGAGCAGTGCGTTGCGCTGCTTCAGGACCCGGTCATAGTCACTCCTGGTCGCGGCGTGGCGCGGCATGAGGCTGACCAGGAGCTCGTCCAGGAACCGGCGGCGGTTGGACGGATCGCCCTTGACCAGCGCCAGATCTTCCGGAGCGAAGAGCACTGTCTGGCAGATGCCGAGCAGGTCCCTGGCGCGGACAGGATTGCTSCGGTTGATCCGTCCCCGGTTGGCCCGCGCCGCATTGATTTCCAGTTCCAGCACGGTGGACTGCTCGCCACGGACCAGCTTGGCCCGGATCATGGCCCGTTCGGCACCAAAMCGCAGCAGCGGCGCGTCCGTGCTGACCCGGTGCGAGTTGAGCGTGGCCAGATAGCCGATCGCTTCCATCAGGTTGGTCTTGCCGATGCCGTTGGAGCCCACCAGGACGGTGACCCCGGGCTCAAAAYTGAGATCGACCTGGGCGTAGCTACGGAAATCTGTGAGCGAGAGTTTTTCTAGGTACACGCGGGATTCAGGACTTCACACGCAAGATCAATGGGCCGGCAGGATTACTTGGCCGGCCGTGTCGCGTGGCCGCCGAACTGGTGGCGCAGCGCGGACACCATCTTCATGGCGGGCGAGTTGTCCTCGCGGGAGGAGAACCTGGCGAACAGCGCAGCCGTGATCGCCGGTGCGGGCACGGCGTTGGCAATCGCCTCCTCGACGGTCCAGCGGCCCTCGCCGGARTCCTCGACRTAGTCGGAGATCGATTCCAGTCCGGGATCCTCGTCGAGGGCYTTGACCATGAGGTCCAGGAGCCAGGACCGGACAACCGTGCCCTTCTGCCAGGCCCGGAACGTCCCGGGAAGATCAGCGACGATTTCCTTGGCGGCCAGGAGTTCGTASCCCTCGGCGTAGGCCTGCATCAGGCCGTATTCGATCCCGTTGTGGACCATCTTGGCGTAGTGGCCCGCGCCGATGCCGCCCACGTGCACAAAGCTGTCGGCCCGCTCACCGGCGGGACGGAGTGCGTCGAAGACGGGCAGGGCCCGCTCGATATCCGCGGCATCGCCGCCGGCCATGAGGCCRTAGCCGTTCTGGAGGCCCCAGACYCCRCCGGATACACCGCAGTCCGCGAAGCGGATGCCCTTTTCGGCCAGCGCGGCGCCGTGCTTCTGGTCCTCGGTGAACCGGGAGTTGCCGCCGTCGATCACGAGGTCGCCGGCGTCGAGCTTGTTGCCGAGTTCGGTGATCACGGCRTCGGTGATGTCGCCCGAGGGGACCATGACCCAGATGACGCGCGGAGCCGGCACGGCGGCGATGAGTTCGTCCACGCTGGCGACGTCGGTGACGTCGGGGTTGCGGTCAAATCCGGTGACCTCGACCCCGCCGTTGCGCAGGCGTTCGCGCATGTTGAAGCCCATTTTTCCAAGGCCGATTAGTCCGATGTGCATTGGATGAACTCTTTTCTGCGCTGGGATTTCTGCGTGGGCCCACGCCGCCAGGGTTCCCTGGCCGAGCTTGCGAGGCGAGGGTGGCGGTGGGGACTAGTTGGGCAGYCKGACGGGCATGACGAGGTAGCGGTAGTCGCCCTGGTCCTCGCCCTCGGCGTCCTGCTGGGCCGTGATCATGGCCGGTTTGGGAGCGGTGGTGAAGGAGAAGCGCACAAACTTGGTTTCGATGACGCTCAGGCCCTCGATCAGGTAGTGCGGGTTGAAGGCCACCGTGATGTCCTCRCCGGACAACTGGGCTTCGAGCTCTTCKGAGGCCTGCGCGTCCTCGCCGGTGCCGGCGTCCAGGTGCAGCTGGCCCTGGGTGAAGGCGAGCCGGACAGGGGTGTTKCGCTCGGCCACGAGCGAGACGCGGCGCACGGCCTCCACCAGTTCCTGGGTCTGCACGGTGGCATGGATGGGCGTGGAATCCGGGAAGAGCGAACGGATCTTGGGGTAGTCCCCGTCGACCAGGAGCGACGTCGTGGTCCTGCCGCCGCTCTCGAAACCGATCAGCCGGCTGTCGTCGTCGGCCAGGGCGATGTTGATGTCGCCGCTGCTGCCGAGCGTTTTGGCTACTTCGTTSAGTGTCTTGGCCTTGACCAGGGCGCTGGTGGAGATGCCYGGGGTCACCGGCTTCCAGGGGACTTCACGCATGGCCAGGCGGTAGCGGTCGGTGGCCAGGAGGGTGATGAGATCGTCCTCRATTTCCATCCGCACGCCGGTCAGGATGGGCAGCGTGTCGTCCTTGCTGGCCGCGATGATCACCTGGGAAACCGCCTGGGCAAAAGAATCTCCGGGAACGGTGCCGCTGATGGTCGGCAGGGCCGGCAGCGGCGGGTATTCGGCCTCGGGCATGGTGGCCAGGTGGAAGCTGCTTCGACGGCAAGTGAGTGTCACCTTGTTGCCATCGGTCTCGACCTCGACGGGTGCGGAGGGAAGGCTSCGGCARATGTCCGCGAGCAGCCGGCCGGAGACCAGGATGGTGCCTTCGGTGGTGATGTCAGCAGGGATTTCGAGCCTTGCRGAGGTCTCGTAATCGAAGCTCGAGAGGCTGACGGTGCCGGCTTCAGCCTTCAGGAGCAGGCCTGAAAGGACGGGAACAGGCGGCCGCGGAGACAACGACCGGGCGGTCCATGTCACGGCTTCTGCCAGGACGTCCCGTTCGACTCTGAACTTCACGGAAGGGTGCCGCCTTTCATTGCTGCTGTTAGTGCTGAAAATAGCTGGAACTGCTCAAGCTGCCGCGGACCCCGGCAGGGATGCCGAAAKCCRTCAACAAGGGAATCGCMCGCCCACCCCGGGTCTCATGGCCCGGTAGGGAACCACAAAAGATGTCCGGGACGGACGCACTGCAGACAGCTTAGCCCCAAGGCGAGCGTTTCTCCCATCCCCGGCTTACAACAGTGTTGTTCGCGGGGCCGSYMTCCTGCGCCGGTCCGGAACGTGCCTGGGCGCTGTTCGGAGGTGGGAAGGAGATTGTTGTTTGAGGGAATTTCATTTTCTTGGGATTAGTAGTGTTAATAACTGCTGTGGAAACTGTGGATAACTYGATCCGGCCTCGGAAATCCGCGGTTAAGCCCTGTTCATGGAYTGTGGGYGGAGMAGGTTTTAAACAGGGTGTGGATGGGGACAASATTTTTGGCCGWKTCGSCGATCCACAGGCGCCTTAAGGGTTTTAAGCCCATTAACCGCGGTTGTCCCCTTAAGTATCCACAGGGTTGTCCACAGSGCCCTGTTAATAAGGTAAGAGTGCGCCGAGGGACGGCTCAGGAATTGCGCTGCTGCTGCTTGATCCGGTTGGTCAGCTCGGTCACCTGGTTGTAGATGACCCGGCGCTCGGCCATCAGTTCGCGGATCTTGCGGTCGGCGTGGATCACGGTGGTGTGGTCGCGGCCGCCCAGCTCCTGTCCGATCTTGGGCAGGGACATGTCGGTGAGTTCCCGGCACAGGTACATGGCGATCTGCCGCGCCGTCACCAGCGTGCGGGTKCGCGACTTGCTGCAGAGCTCTTCCATGCTGAGYTTGAAGTAGTCCGCTGTCTGCGTGAGGATCTGGGCCGAGGTGATTTCCTGGGCACCGTCGTCGGTGATGAGGTCCTTGAGGACCATCTCGGCCAGGGCCACATCWACGGGCTGCCGGTTCAGGCTGGCGAAGGCGGTGACGCGGATGAGGGCGCCCTCAAGCTCGCGGATGTTGCTGGAGATCTTCGAGGCGATGTATTCGAGGGCATCATCCGGGGCGGARAGGCCTTCGCTGAGGGCCTTCTTCCGGAGGATCGCGATGCGGGTCTCGAGTTCGGGCGGCTGGATGTCAG
Source organism: Arthrobacter sp. 05T47 (assembly GCF_056395825.1). Classification (NCBI taxonomy): domain Bacteria; kingdom Bacillati; phylum Actinomycetota; class Actinomycetes; order Micrococcales; family Micrococcaceae; genus Arthrobacter; species Arthrobacter sp. 05T47. The sequence goes on from NZ_JBFTKG010000011.1 coordinate 66,340, forward strand.
TCAGCAGGCCCCACTCGAAGCGCGACTTCATGCGGTCTTCGAAGCCGGCSAGCAGCTTCGGCGGCTGGTCCGAGGTGATGACCACCTGCTTGTTGTTGTTGTGCAGGGCATTGAASGTGTGGAAGAACTCCTCCAGCGTCCGGTCCTTGCCGGCCAGGAACTGGATGTCATCGATCAGCAGCACGTCCACGTTGCGGTACGTGGTCTTGAAGCTGGTGCCTTCATCGTCGCGGATGGAGTTGATGAAGTCGTTGGTGAATTCCTCGGAGTTGACATAGCGGACCCGGATCCCGCTGTAGAGCCGGCGCGCATAGTGGCCGATCGCGTGCAGCAGATGGGTTTTGCCCAGTCCTGAGTCGCCGTAGATGAACAGCGGGTTGTATGCCTTGGCCGGTGCTTCGGCCACAGCCACGGCCGCCGCATGGGCGAACCGGTTGGAGGACCCGATCACGAAGGTGTCGAAGACGTACTTCGGATTGAGGCGGCCGAATTCGTGGGAGGTGCTCGGCAGCATCGGYTGCGGCTTCAGCTCCACGGTGGGGTCGGCGGCSAGGGAAAGTTCGACGGCGGGTTCGGGTTCYGTGTGCAGGGGCACCAGATCGGTGTCGACGTCGATRGCGCARCGGATTTCGTCCGAGAAAACGCTGCGGAGCGCGTCGTCGAGCGCTTCCTTGACCTGGGTCTGCAGYACYTCGCGGGTGAGTTCRTTGGGGACGGCCACCAGAAGGGTGGAACCGATCAGGCCCTGGGCCTGGGCGAGGATAACGAAGCCGCGCTGCCGGGGAGAGACACGGTGGTCGTTCTCCAGGAGGCTCACAACCCGCCGCCAGGAACTTCCGACAGTGTTGGCTTGGTTGGCTTCGTCTACTGTCATCAATCAGTTCCTCAAACTTGCTGGCCTGCATTACGTGCATCCACGCGGTCCGGAGCTGTACGCCGGCCCGGCTCAATCCACAGGGTTATGCACAGTCCGTGGATAAGGGGTTACTGAGACACTGTAGGGGATGAAAACGCTAGAAGATAGCTGGGTTCAGTCCTGTGGATAATTACACCGTTGTTGTTCTCAAACGGGGCGCGTGACGCACTTCATCCACAGGCTGGCAGGTGGGTTAGCCACAGCTGGGGAAAGGTTGCCGAACCCCCGCCGGTTTGACTCTGGAGGGCGGCAAGCCCTAACGTTGTGAAGTCCCATGTGTACGCTTTTCGCCTCATCTGAATCTTTCCCGACGCCCCGCGTCGTGCGAGTTACGAGGGAAGTGGCACATACCAAAACTTAGCGTCGGCCAGTTCTTCCCCTTGATCGGGTGGGCGCACCTTTGATCCACTGGAGTAACTAACGTGAGCAAGCGGACTTTTCAGCCGAATAACCGCCGTCGAGCCAAGAAGCACGGCTTCCGCCTTCGTATGCGTACCCGTGCCGGCCGTGCCATCCTGGCAGCCCGTCGTGGCAAGGGCCGCACCGAACTGTCGGCCTAAATAACTGACTCGTCGGTCTGTATCCCTGTGCGAGTTGAACGGTGCTAGCCACCAGGAACCGACTGCGGACATCAACCGATTTTTCAACAACTGTACGTTCCGGTGTCCGCAATGGACGCCGGAACGTAGTGTTATATGCGGCAGCTCTGGCTGCCGAYGAACCAAGCCGGATCGGATTCATCGTTTCCAAGAGTGTCGGGAACGCTGTTGTCAGGAACCTCGTTAAGAGGAGACTGAGAGAAGCCGGTGCATTGTCGTTGCAGAAATACGGCAGCGGGTTCGCCATCGTGGTACGGGCACTGCCCGCCGCGGCGGGGGCCAGCTGGGATCAGTTGCTCGCCGACTATGACGCCGCGTTGGAAACGACCATGAAACGGCTGGGCAACCGCCTTCCACAGGCTGCATCACCAGGTTCTTACGAGACAACACAGGAAGGGACCCCGCGTGCGTAACTCAACTRCCGCCGKCGTCCCCCGCCTGCTCGTTGCAATGCCCGGAACGGTCCTGAGCCGGCTGGCCACTGCCGTCTGGAACCTGCCCCGCAACATCCTCATCCTGCTGCTGATGGCTTACCGCAAGGTGATTTCACCCTTGTACGGCCAGGTCTGCCGCTTCTTCCCCTCCTGCTCGGCCTATGCCCTTGAGGCGATCACGGTGCACGGTGCCGTGAAAGGAAGCTGGCTGGCTACCAGGCGCCTGTTGCGCTGCCACCCATGGAATGCCGGCGGAGTGGACCATGTCCCCGCCGGGCACCGGGAATGGCCGGCCGACCACACCCCCACAATTGTTGTGCTGAACAATCCGGACAAGTACTTGGCTGCTCAGCCTGATGGAGAAGGCCGCACTGCGGCCTGACGAATAGGGAATCGTATGGATATCTTTGGAACACTCTTGGCCCCGTTCAAATGGTTGGTCTCAGCCATCATGGTGGGCTTCCACGACGGGCTGAGCGCCATCGGCATGCCGGCGGCCAGYGGCTGGACGTGGACCTTTGCCATCATCGGGCTGGTGCTGGTGATCCGCGCGGCCCTGATTCCCGTCTTCGTCAAGCAGATCAAGGCCCAGCGTGGGATGCAGCTGCTGCAGCCGGACYTGAAGAAAATGCAGGACAAGTACAAGGGCAAGACCGACCAGCTSTCCCGCCAGGCCATGGCGCAGGAACAGATGGCCCTGTACAAGAAGCACGGCACCAACCCCTTCTCGGCCTGCCTGCCCATGCTGATCCAGATGCCGTTCTTCTTCGCGCTCTTCCAGGTGCTTTCGGGCATCACGGCGGCCGCCAACAAGGGCGAGGGAATCGGGGCWATGAGCCACGAGCAGGTAGTGCAGTTCGACCAGTCCACGATTTTCGGTGCCCCGCTCTCGGCATCGCTGCTGCACGGCGGCGGCGGCAACCAAACGTCCGTGTGGATTCTCTCCATCGTGATGATCCTGGCCATGACGGCCTCGCAGTTCATCACSCARAAGCAGATCATGGCCAAGAACATGTCCGAAGARGCCMTGGCRAGCCCSTTYATGCGCCAGCAGAARATGATGCTCTACATCCTGCCGATCGTGTTCGGYGTGGGTGGCATCAACTTCCCCATCGGCGTAYTGATCTACTGGACCACTACCAACCTCTGGACCATGGGACAGCARTTCTTCGTGATCCGCCGGATGCCGACGCCGGGTTCCCCCGCCGCCAAGGCTCTCGCCGAGCGTCGGGCAGCCAGGGGCCTTCCCGCACTGCCCCTCCTGGGTGGAAAGAAGGCCGACGCCGAGGCAGCGGAGGCCTCCGCTGCGACCGCCGTGGAAGCCAAGACCCAGCGCGTCCAGCCGCAACGTAAGAACAGGAAGAGGAAGTAATGTCCGCCGAGAGCACCGAACACGCTATTTCCGCCGAGTTTGAGGACGACCGGGACGACGCCCAGGAGGCAGTCCTGGACGGGTCGCAGGACTCGTCGAAGGGTGCGGAGGCCGGCGCCGGCAAGAGCGTCACCGCMAGCCGCCTCGAAGAAGAGGGCGACGTCGCCGCGGACTACCTCGAGGARCTGCTGGACATCGCTGACATCGACGGCGACATCGACATCGAGGTSCGCAACGGSCGYACSTACATCTCSATCGTGGCSGAAGAGGAATCAGCCGGGCTGGAAGGCCTTGTGGGCCGCGACGGAGAAGTCCTTGAGGCGCTCCAGGAGCTGACGCGGCTCGCCGTCCTGTCCGCCACCGAGAACCGGTCCAGGCTGGTGCTGGACATCAACGGCTACCGCGCCGAGCGTGCCGGCGACCTGCAAAAGATTGCCGAAGACGCCGCCGCCGCGGTCAAGGAATCCGGCGAGGCTGTTGCCCTGGCTCCGATGAGTGCCTACGAGCGCAAGATCGTGCACGACGCCGTCGCCGATTTGGGGCTCGTCAGCGAGTCCGAAGGCGAAGGCGCAGACCGGCACATCGTTGTTTCCGCAGACTGAACCGTTGACTAGCTTGATGGTTGAAATTACCGCYCCGGAACTCAAGGCAGCAGAGTCCATCTTTGGTGACCGCCTGGACCTGGCGAAGCGCTACGTGGAACATCTGGCGACATCCGGCACCGAGCGGGGACTGATTGGTCCCCGCGAAGTGCCGCGGCTGTGGAGCCGGCACGTGCTCAACTGCGCCGTCATCGAGAGCCAGATTGCCCACGGCAGCCACGTCGCCGACGTCGGCAGCGGGGCCGGACTGCCGGGCCTGTGCCTGGCGATCGCCCGGCCGGATCTGGAACTGACCCTGATCGAACCGCTGGAACGCCGTGTCATCTGGCTCCAGGAAGTTGTGGATGATCTCGGCCTCGAGAACGTCACCATCATGCGCACCCGTGCCGAACTGGCTGTGGGACTCGTGAACGCSGACGTCGTGACGGCCCGTGCGGTATCCGCGCTGGCCAATCTCGCGGGATTGACCATTCCGCTGCTGGCCGGCAAGGGCGAAGTTGTTGCCATCAAGGGACGCAGCGCCGGCGAGGAAATCGAAAAGGCCGCCAAGGTTATCCGTAAGCTGGGCGGCATTGAGACTTCCGTGGTTGTGGTGGGTGAGGACCTGCTCGAGGAACCCACCACTGTTGTCCGAATAGTAGTGAACAAGCCTCAAAAGATTGCCTAGCACCGGCCCCGGTRCCCGGGGAGTCTGAGGGGAAGAGGTTAGGCTAGTAACCGGCAGTAAAAGCCGAATGAGAGTGAGCGTGTCATAGTGAGCAGTAGCGAGGCCTCCACACAACGGATCCCGCCGTTTATGTCCCTGGGGTCCGCACGGGCGTTTACCGCTCCTTCCGCCGCTTTTGACTTCGGCGGAAATCACACGTCTTCGGTTGCAAAGGCTACCGGGATGGCCGGTGTTTCACGTGAAACATCWCTTACCCATACGGGCAACGTCCTGGACTCCATTGACGATTCCAGTCCCATCGCCCGGGAGCTCGCGCACGAAAACAAGCGCCGCGAGCGGTTGCTCGGCCGGAAGCTGCCCAAGCCTGAGAAAACCCGCATCTTCACCGTTTCCAACCAGAAGGGCGGCGTCGGCAAGACGACGACGACGGTAAACATCGCCGCTGCCTTGGCGGCCGCYGGCTTGAACGTGCTCGTGATCGACATCGATCCGCAGGGCAACGCCTCGACTGCCCTGGGAATCGAGCACCACGCCGACGTCGACAGCATCTACGATGTCCTGATCAATGATGTCCCGCTGAAGGACGTTGTGGCCCCGTGCCCGGACATTGACAACCTGATCTGTGCTCCCGCCACCATCCACCTTGCCGGYGCCGAAATCGAACTCGTCAGCCTGGTGGCCCGKGAGCAGCGGCTGCGCCGCGCCATCGATGTGTATTCCAAGGAGCGCGCCAAGAATGGCGARGAGCGGCTGGACTACATCTTCATTGACTGCCCGCCGAGCCTTGGGCTYCTGACGGTGAATGCCTTCTGCGCCGCCGGCGAAGTCCTCATCCCGATCCAGTGCGAGTACTACGCGCTCGAGGGCCTCAGCCAGCTTCTGAAGAACATCGAGATGATCCAGAAGCACCTGAACGCCGATCTGGTTGTCTCCACGATTCTCCTGACCATGTATGACGGCCGCACCAACCTCGCCGCCCAGGTGGCAGCCGAGGTCCGGGAGCACTTCCCGCAGCAGGTGCTCGGTGCCGTGGTGCCGCGCTCGGTCCGKATTTCCGARGCGCCGAGCTACCAGCAGACYGTCATGACGTAYGAYCCTTCYTCCAGCGGYGCCCTKTCCTATCTGGAAGCCGCAGCGGAAATCGCRGAACGTTAGAATCTTYTCAAGAATTGCACTAACCAGAGCCAGGTGAATCCCGGCTCTTCCACTGGAGGGATTTATCCATGAGCGATAAGCGACGCGGCCTCGGCCGTGGACTTGGCGCACTCATTCCAAGTTCCGCCGCGACCAGCGCCTCCGGAAACGGTGCCGCCCCATCCAGGCCTGTGGACCTGTTCTTTCCCGAAGCCCGCAAGAAGACMTCCGACGCCGAGCCCGTCCAGGACGCTCCCGTCCCCGAGGCCTCAGAGTCCGGGGTGGCCGCCAAGACCCGCGCTTCCTCTGCTGCGACTGTTGAAGCTCCTGCAGACGACGTGACCGACGGYGCCGACGGTGCCGCCGAGACTGACGGCGCCGACGACGCTGGCGCCGGGTCGGCTGCGTCCAAGAAGGCACCGGCCCGCAAGACTGCTGCCCCGAAGTCCTCACCTGCTGCTGCCAAGCCTGCTGAGCCCAACGCCGACGAGCAGTTGCCGTTCGAGTCATCTTCCGAGCAGCGCGACAAAGACGCCGTCGAACTCGTGGACGTGCCCGGTGTCCGGTTTGCCGAAATTCCGGTCACGGACATCCACCCCAACCGTAAACAGCCCCGTTCCGTCTTCGATGAGGACGACATGGCCGAGCTGGTGCACTCTGTCCGGGAAATCGGCGTCCTCCAGCCAATTGTGGTCCGTACATCAACCGAAGAGGGTGGCGAGCCCTATGAGCTCGTCATGGGTGAACGCCGCTGGAGGGCAGTACAGGCCGCGGGGCTGGAAACTATTCCCGCGATTGTCCGTGACACCACCGATGATGACCTTCTGCGCGACGCCTTGCTGGAGAACCTGCACCGCAGCCAGCTGAATCCCCTCGAAGAGGCAGCGGCCTACCAACAGCTTCTTGAAGATTTCGGAACCACACACGAACAGCTTGCGGACCGGATCGGGCGTTCAAGGCCCCAGGTGTCTAACACGCTCCGTCTCCTGAAGCTTCCGCCGCTGGTGCAGCGTCGTGTTGCCGCAAACGTCATCTCGGCAGGCCACGCACGCGCATTGCTGGCACTCCCGGACGCTGCGGCAATGGAACGGCTGGCGCAGAAGATTGTTTCGGAAGGCATGTCGGTCCGGGCGACCGAAGAAGCTGTGACTTTGTATCAGAGCCCCGCCGCGCCGACCAAGAACAACATCCCGCGGCCGGGCGCCCGCCACGAGCGCCTGGACTACCTGGCATCGTCGCTCTCCGATCGCCTCGATACGAACGTCAAGATCTCCCTCGGCGCACGCAAGGGGCGGGTCAGCATTGAGTTCGCCAGCGTCGAGGACCTGAACCGCATCATGGATGTGCTGACGCCCGGGACGCCCAGCTAGATCACCGACTGCTTCGTAGTCCCAGGAGGGTCTGTTTCACGTGAAACAGACCCTCCTTTTTTGTTGGCGCCCATGCTGGTGTGGGTGCTGTTGTGCTGCTGATGATGTTTCCCGTGTATCGCCGATTTCCCTCGAGGACTCTCCGCTTGTCCCTCCCTCGGCCCAGCTGCCGGGATGTCCGGGTCTCGATTGTGGTGGCAAACCGCGTTTCGGTGTTGTCCTTCGCAGTTTGGGGACGGAACTCGTGTAGGTGGCGAGGTAACCCCCAAGCCGCTGTCGAGACCTGTTGACGGCACGGAAGCCGAATATGTTCCCGCTCTGGGCGCGGCCTGCTCTCGTACGTGTGAGCGCAACTGCATGGCGAGACAACTTCGGCGCATCGCTAAGCGGTGCATGGGGCGAAGCTCCTTCGTTGGAGGGTCCCGGCGCCTGCCTCGGGGGTGGGCGCTCTCCTTGGGGGCTCGACGCCTGTCTTGGGGGTGGGCGCCCTTTGAACTAGGTGGGCCAGGTATTTCTGTGGGCCAGGATGCGGCCCTTGGTTTTGCTGCTGATGCGGCCAGATCGTTTCGCCGAGGGCTATTGAGTCCCTGTACGCTTCGATGCAGGCTGCGGGCTGCAAGGGGCTATTGCCGGTTAGGAACTACTGTATGAAATCCGCGCCGGCACCGGGGGCCCTGCTGTCGTAACCGGGCACCGCTCCTGGCGTCGTGTCCGTGCGATCCGAACTGAAGGATCCATGTTTCACGTGAAACAGGATCGCCTCCGTTTCACGTGAAACCAAGCAGACATCACCCCGCCTAACGGACCTTCTTGGGCGCGGACTCTAGGTGGGTAGTCTTCCGACCAAACACGTGATTGCGGAAGTCTCTGACCGGATGACCACCGGCCCGTAGTCGCCCTTGTCAGCTTGGGGATTTCTCCCGGATGTCAGTGATCGAGCCGGCAGGGCGCGAACCGGCTGGAATGGCTCCCCCGCACTTCTGGCCGGCGAGGCCAGTTCTAAAATCTACTTCTTGCAATCGACTTTCTTTGGACCGTCAACCACGCCTCTGCTGGGCGCGAAGGGAACTTTTGCTCCTAAATGAGCGCGGAAGCTGCCGGAGAACTTGGGGCGACATGGCACGCTATCCGGGGTTACTCCTTCGCTCCTCGACAAAAAATCCTTCGTCCATTCCAGCCGATGCGGGTACGGGACAGGCCAATAGCCACATCAGTTCCGCGGATACCTGCGGGGCAACTGCAGAGCAGAGTGGACCAACTTGGGACGGCTGAATCGACATGACGCCCTGTGCGCACACTCCCCTGTCGCGAGATCGTCCGCTCATGCCCATGATTCACTCCACAACGGCGTCGGTCGCCGTTATCTGGACACATTTCAGCCCAGTCCAGAGTCCAGCGAAGTGCAATGGACTCCCGACTGGATTGGTCTGGTCTGGTCTGGAATGCGCTGGACTGAACTGCACTTCGTTGTACTGCGCTGGCTGACTGCGTTGCGCCTGTGGACGCAACGGGGCGATGTGGATCCAATAGATGCACGCACGCTGGCGGTCCACGGAGTGTGGGTGAGCCTTGGAGGGTACTGGAGCGGGCAACGTTTCGTCTCTCGCGCGCCCTCGAGCGCTCCCTGATGTCGATGCGCGCCCGTGGAGACACCCCCAAGGCCTGCAAGTTGCTTGATGTGAGCTGGCCCGAGCAGATCCAAACGGTAGGCGGTCGAGGCGCTGGTCGAATGAGGTTGAGCCTGCGCGTATGGGTGCCACGGTCTGGCAGAGCGGGGAGAGCTCGCCAGAGTTGCGCTTCCTCCGTAAAACACCAGGCTGTTGCCCTCGTGCCCTGAGCCGAGGCTCCCACGAGTAGCACTGAGTCTCGCCACAGTGGCGAGTGCTGATTTCCCGCCGCGACCCAAAGCCGGCAACTCTCGTCTAAGTGCCCAGAGTTGAGACAAGCAGGACACGGAGCCCTCGCCCACCTGCTATCCGCCAGCCCTCCGCCGCACTCCGTAGATCACTACTATCCACCACGCGCCGAGAGCTGAGGTTTCAATCCATTCGTCCAGTCCGCGACTTCCTGACCATAGCCGCGAGCCCTCCGTCACCACACCACCCCAGAGGCCATGTGCCACCTCTGCTTGTCCTTGATGTTGGAGCTCTTCCTAGTCAGGTCTCCGCTTGGCTCTGATCGTCGGTCTAGTGGGCCGGACGGGAGCCCCTATGGAGATGCCAGGACGGCTTCGATGCTCCCGGGAGATGGTCACCCACTTAACGGTCCGGAGCATCGCGACTCGTCTGTCGCCTGGCTGATACGCCCGGATGGATCTGCAGGCCCCGACTCCCGGTTGGGGCGACAATCGCGATCTGCTCGGTAGCTCCTGTCCCCCGACTCGCGGGCTGGGTCGGCGATCGCCTTCCGTTCGGTAACTCTTGTCCCGGGAACCTGTTCTGTCCATCAGTCCGTCGATCGAACTTTACGCATCAGCCCACCACCGGGGAACGGCGTTCCTTCCCCTTGGACGATGGCTCCTATGATCTCCTTGCCACGAGACCTTGTGGGACCGTGGAGCAAGAATGATCGCCCTCGGCGCCGGCACCTCTGACCACAACGACCCGTCGGGCGATTCCCCCAGTGTGACAAGCCGAGCCGGCCGGGAGATGGACGACTCGAGGAGCCATGGCATGTGTGCCTCCCCCGCAGCGCTGGTCGAGCACGTACGGTAGGCGTCATCGCCGTGCCGAACGATGGTGCTCATTACTGAGCCGAAAGGTACGGGGGTCATACCTCTCGAGACGGCTGGGAGGTTGGCCACCTGGCCTGTCGGTGCGATGATCAGCATCGAGGCGATATGCGGTCTGCGCAAAGCCGCGGATGGCGTGATCCTTCTCTTGTGACCATCGACGGGCGATGCAAGGTAGTTGGAGCCTTCATGACTGAGCGAGCGAATGGCGTCCGGCAGGCATACCGGCATCCACTCCCCTTCCCGGGCAGCACGAATCCGCCCCCCCCTTCCAGGGACAGCGCACACCCGCTCCCCTTCCGAGGGCAGCGCCCCGTCCACGGCTTGTACTCCGCGGCCGCCTGTTCGACGGTGCGGCGGGCGGGGACGCCCCTCTCCTGATGGCCGCGTCGCAGCTCCCGTCTGCGACGAGACCATATCGAACAATGCCAACGAGAGTAGCGGTCGACGCTTGAAGCGATGTCGCACTGCGACGGTTCCACGCAGATGGCGTCCCGGCATTGAGGTCGGGACGTGGGCATCCATGAGCTTGGCCTTGGGGTTGAAACCGCTCATCCTCTTGGTGCCTCCAACCGCTGGGGCTGTGTACCGATGTGGTGCGCAGGCCGCTTTGCGAAGCGGCTCGGTCAAACGGGGCGCATCTCGGCCTCACCGTCTGGAGCGGCGACGTGCGCGCGGGTACTGCGGTCGGCGCTGCAAAAATGAGCTGTCCCTTCGATGTCCCGGGGTGCGCGACATGCGGTTTGGGCGGAGCAGCGCGTGAGCGCCAGGGGTCGCTTCGGGTGCGCGCCCCTGTCTGACCTGGGCGGTTTCGGCGGTGGATACAGCGGTGGATATTGCTGTGGATAACTTTGTGGATTACCCACATGCTCCGGCCCGCTCCGACGGTCGTACCGGAGGCCCCTTCGAGGTCGAGGCAATTGCGTGAGCGTTCGATATCCCTGCCGGTGACATGTTTCACGTGAAACAAGATCCCCGACTGCACCAGCTACCGGAGAAACTGCGGCGAGTACGTATCAAATCGCCGTCCTAGGGTTAAATACCCGCTCTCTCAGGCCTGTTCTCTCCGCCGCACCGCCCGAACGCTGAGCGGCTTCTTCTGACCGTTATATGTCGTCGAGGACACTCGCCTGCGAGGCAGCGTCGGGGGCATCGATTGACGGATACTGGCCAGTTCAAAACGGGTGTGAATAATCTCTCAGACCCTGTGGATAACCATGTGAATAACTTCTGTGGAGAACACGGTGGAAATCGGCGAGTCGGTAAGAGTCCGGGTCGTCTGGACGCGCCCGGTCTGCATGAGCGAGGGCCTTCCGTGACCCCCAATTTTCCGCCCTGGTGGGCAGCGGCGATGGTCCGGGCGATGACCGCGAAGCACCAGCCCTTTGCTTCTGAAGCCCCTGGTTCTTTGCGGTTGGACACGCAGGAATCCGTAGTCTCCCCTCCCAGCTCCGGGATGGTCGTGAACGATTGGCAGGGCCAAGGAAGACGTGATCCCGTGACTGTGTTGTCGAAGGGCCGTTCGAGAGTGCCATTCGGCGGCGAGGGTGATTGACGTGAACTAGGAGATGGGGAGGAGTCAAGGTCGTCCCTGTCCACCGCACGGGAACTCCGGGCACCGTTCGGGAGACGAACCGGCAGACGGGCTGTGCCCTCTTCATCAGCCCCGGAGCAAATTGATCGCCGGAGCAAGCATGGGTTCATGGGCCGTGACAGAGCTTAGGCGGAGTGGGGACGGGACCGCTAGCGAAGTAGTCCAGGGACGAGGACGCCCCGATGGTCCGGTGGAAAGTACGCGGCTGATAGACGAACCGTTGCTGACTTGATGAGAGAGCTGGACCCGGCACTTGATCGACCAGTCATTGCTGAACTAGTTGGCGACGTGAGCTCAGCCCTTGATCGACGAACCTCTGCTGAACTGGTTGGGAGCCTGGACCCAGCATTTGATCTACCAACCGGTGCTGAACTGGCTGTCGACGTGAGCTCAGACTGTGATCGACAAGGAAGGGGGACGGACCCGTTGGACCGCGGTCGAGGCAGGTGCAATCGAGGGGTCCCCCAACTACCGGTCATCTAGACGGAGACTCGCGAGGATCGCGACCCGAACTCGCGTGAGCCGGCGGCGCGATGTTCGGCCAAACTGCTGAAAGCCGGACGCTGAATGCTGATCGTGGGAGCCGGTGTGAACATGATTCCTCGCGAACCACTAAGGAAAGTCAACCGCCGGTCGCCCATCAGCGATGGACTGAAAGGGAGCCGAGCGCCGTAGACATTGCTTCAGCAGTGCGAACGCCGGAGTTCGTGGGCTGGATCCGCAAGCCGTCGGGGTTCTGGCATTCCGGGATGCAAGGGAACGCTGGCGCCGAGGAGCAACCGGCGGTCGATACTGTTCTGCCTGACGGATTCGGCTCACGGTCCGCCTCTTGCTGCTGAGCCCGGGTGCCGAGTTGTCCTGACCTGAGGGCTCCTGCATTGGCCGAGGGTGGGATGGCCTGCAGGCGTAGGCGGCGGCCTGAGCTCAGGCCGAGTGCTCCCCCCTGGGTGGCCCCTTTGACTCCGCTTGCGGGCCAACTCTCCCCTGGCTCGCTCTGGTCCGACGCCGCCAGAACCGAACAGGGATTGATGCTGGCGGCGTCGCGGCAACGGCATGTGTAAGCGGCTGCCTACCCTCAGGCCGGGCCGAATCGATCGCCATGTTTCACGTGAAACGGAGCAGCGCCAACTTTCTGCCCCAATCCGTGGAGGAGCAGCGCGGTTCTCCCGTGGTGCAGCATTGAGAATGGGCTTTGAATCGGAGGGTCCATGTCCCGATTGGATGGCAGTGGTCCCTCGGGAGATCGGTTGCTGGCCATGAGTCTCTACTTCGCCCGCACTCGTCGTGGCTTTGTCGGTGTCCGCTCCTGCGGACTGCGTGGTCGTACCCCCGGGAGTAGCTCTCCCCTGGACGGTCGTGGAGAACTAGCGGGTCGGCATTGGCCTGATGAGTCCAAGCTTCCCATCCGGCCGACAAATATGTTGGACAACAAGACAGAGAATATGGTCAATGGGTTATCTGAGAGTCAACTGTCACTTGCCTTCGAGGTCCCTTACCGCTTGGCGGCTGGTTGCAAGACTGTTTCACGTGAAACATGGGATATCGAAACTCTGTTGCCCCTTTCTTGCAACAACCACTGTCCGAGGAGACGCACTTRTCCGAGGATGCCCCTCTCAGTTCTCCGGCGCTGCGTGGCATTGTTTCACGTGAAACATCGCCTACCATTCGGTCCGCGCGTCCGGTGCGGTGATGGAAATAGTCATCGCAGTGAAGCGCCGCTGGTCTGAACTTCACTCATGTGGTCCCCCAGACCTGCCAGAGGACCGAGATCGATCAGGCTGGGCGGTGGGGATCGAGGGGTCCTTCAGTTGCAAGTTAAAATGACGATCGAATCACCACCGAATGCCAATCAGCTGCCGGCGCGTTCACTTGCAACACATTCGCTGTGCAAACGAAGCTCACGGCGGGATAGGCCCCATATGTCATATCGCCCGTTGTTTCAAAGACTGCCGGAGCAGCGGCTCATCCAACGTTTGACGTCCATTTGCGCCAAATTCAGTCAGTCGTGAGCAGTGAATGTTTCACGTGAAACGGGCACCAATGCCGCGTGTTCCGTCACCGCGGGGCCAGTACACTTTTAGCCCTTTTCGACCCAGATCCGCCCGGATTCCGCGAAGAGACCTCGGCTGCCGGAAACCACCGGTTTGCTGATCGGAGCACGATCGCATGTCGGCAGCCAATCAGTATCCGATACAAGTGCGCCGCTGACCATCCAGGATGTCACAAGCGACGACTATTCGGGGACTGAATTATGTTTCACGTGAAACACGCCGACAGGCCGTGCAATCAAGGAAGTCCTTCGCCCGACCAACAGAAAAAGAGGGCGGGTCGGAGCCTCCCTCAACGCGAAATTCGATCGCTCAGCGAGAATGGTCGATCTACAGAAACCCATCCCCAAAGACAACCTTTTTCGCTTGCAATTTCGCCCAGTGAGACCGACAGGCGACATCGGGCCGGCCAGTACCCGGCCACTCCCCTCTGCGGGCACCCCTGCGGGGCACTGGAGCACAACAAAAAAGTGGCCCCCGCGAGAAGCGGGGGCCACTTTCACTCAGCCCACAGCGGGCTGACTACGAGCTGGAACTAGGACAGGACGTCCGCGAATTCCTTTTCGAAGAACTGCTTGGGCCGGGCGCCGATCACCGTGCTCTTGACCTCGCCGCCCTGGAACAGGTAGACGGCCGGGATAGAGGTGATGCCGTATTCGGCGGCGATGGCCGGGTTGTCGTCAACATTCACCTTGACCACATCGACCTTTTCGCTGTACTCGACCGAAATCTCATCAAGGATCGGTCCAAGCTTGCGGCAGGGGCCGCACCATTCGGCCCAGAAATCGACGATGACAGGCTTGTCGGAGGCCAGCACGTCAGTGCTGAAGCTTGCGTCAGTTACGTCTTTTGCGTTGCTCATAACCCTTGTCTCTCTCTTCGGTGGTTTGCTGCGCGCCGTTTAGGCGTGGAAATCTGCGAGGTAGTGCTCGACGTCGAGAGCCGCAACACAGCCGGAACCCGACGCAGTGATCGCCTGGCGGTAGGTCGGGTCAATGACGTCGCCGGCAGCGAAAACGCCCGGGACGCTCGTCTTCGAGGTGCGGCCGTCCACTGCGATGGTTCCCTCGGCGGTCAGCTCAAGCTTGCCCTTGACCAGGTCGGTCCGCGGATCGTTGCCGATTGCCACGAAGACACCGGTCACGGCCAGTTCGGTTTCCGCGCCGTCCACCAGGTTCTTCAACCGCAATCCGGTGACTTTGTCCTGTCCCAGGACATCCTCCACGCCGGAGTTCCAGACGAAGTTGATCTTCTCGTGGGCCAGGGCGCGGTCAGCCATGATCTTCGAGGCCCGGAGGGTGTCGCGGCGGTGCACCACGGTCACGGACTTGGCGAACTTGGTGAGGAACAGTGCCTCTTCCATGGCGGAGTCGCCGCCACCGATCACAGCGATGTCCTGGTCCTTGAAGAAGAAGCCGTCGCAGGTTGCACACCAGCTGACGCCGTGGCCCGAAAGCCGCTTCTCGTTCGGCAAACCCAGTTCACGGTAGGCGGAGCCGGTGGAGAGGATGATGGAGCGGGCTTTGAACGTCTCCCCCGTGCCGATCGTGACAGTCTTGATGTCGCCGTCGAGGTCCAGCTCGGTAACGTCCTCAAACTGGATCTCCGTGCCGAACCGGGCGGCCTGCTTCTCGAAGTTCTCCATGAGGTCCGGGCCCATGATGCCGTCGGGGAACCCCGGGTAGTTCTCCACGTCCGTGGTGTTCATCAGTTCGCCGCCGGCGGTAACCGAGCCTGCCAGGAGCAGCGGCTTCAGGTTCGCGCGCGCCGTGTACACCGCTGCGGTGTAGCCCGCCGGGCCGGAGCCGACGATGATGACATCACGTACTTCGGAGGCAGTGTTTTCTGCGTTGCTCACTGAACGGTGAACCTCTTCCTTTGTCGATGCGCCCGCCTTGATGGCCGGCCACATGGCACAACTCTTGCCGGGCATTGAATATTCCGGGCCGAAATGGGCGTCACGGAGCAACACCACTACTCAGGGTACCGGGTTGCCCGCGCCGAGGCCGGAGACGGCCCCGCGTGACAGGGCCGCCAACGGACGAGTTCGGCTACTGAACCTTGATCTCGGCCAGGCGCAGGCCGTAGCCGTAGCGGGTCTTGGGAGCAGCCAGCTTCGGGAGTTTCTTGATGGACACGATCACGTACTCCGCGGTGACCGGTTCGGCCAGCGGCATGGTCAGATCCGGCGAGGTGAAGCTGTTGCTGCCAATCTGCTTTGCGCCGTCCAGCGACGGCTTGTCATTGGTGAAGACGCTGATGCTGCCGCCGGAGGCGCCCAGCTGGCTCAGGGTGACGGACGAGACCTTAGAGGGGTCCTTCAGCTTGACCACCAGCGGAACCTCGGAGGCGAGGCCGCCCCAGTCGTCGGTGGCGAATTCCATGTCGGACCAGTAGCTTGCGCCGTTGCCGTCAAAAGTCTTGACGAGGTCGGAGTCGTAATTTCCGGCGAAGTCGAAGTTCCCCAGTCGCGTCACGTCATCGATGACGGGCGGCCCGGCGGCAGGTGCCTCACTGGCGGTCGACGACGGTTGCCCGGTCGACTGTTCCGGTGCGCTGGACTGCGCGGAGGACGCGGCGGTCGTCTGCGGGCTGCTCTTGAAGAGGCTGCCAAGGTTGGTGACGGCGAAGATGAGGCCCACCACCAGCACGGCAGCCAGCAGGCCACCCACCAGCCAGCGCATGGATCGCGGTTCCTTGGGCGGTTCCTCTTCGTACTCGTACTCGTCCTCATCGACCTGGGCCCGGGCAGACGCGGGGAATTGGCCCGGAGCCCGATCCGCGGCCGCGTAACCGGCTCCAGCCAGTCCGGCGGCAGCTGCGCCTCCGTGGCGGTCTCCGCCACCGCGCTGATCGGCGTCGGCGTAGTCCTCGCCGGTGTAGTCGTCCTCGGACCACAAAGAAACTTTGGGTGCCGCGGCTGTCGCCGGCTGCGGCGTTACCGGCTCGGCCTGGCGGGGCGCTGTGCCTTCCTGGACGGGCTGCGGCGCCGTTGTGTGTGCCGCGGTCTCTTGCGGCGCGGTTGTGGGTGCTTTGGGAGACCTGGCGGCTGCGGCTCCCGCTGCTGCCGCCGCGCCCGTAACGGCCGACGGTGCAGATGTGGGCCGGGAGGGTACCGCGGCTGGCGGCGCCGTCGGGGAAACCGGCTGCTGGCCGGCTGCGGGCTGGGCCTTCCCGTAGTCGATGTACCCGGCGTCGACTTCCTCGTCGTCGTAGAGTCCGTCGTAGGTTTCGGGTTCGTGGGAGCGGGCCTGCCCGAAGATCTCGCTGCCCAGGGTGTCGGTGAAGAAGGGCTCGACGTAGGGCGGGTTGGAGGACACCACAAGATCCAGCAGGTCCGCCGCGGAGGTGTGGTTGGTGATCAGATACGTGGTGGAATCGCTGACGCCGAGGTCAAGGATCTGCACGTTGCCCGGACGTTCGCCGGTGGCCACTTCACGGGCGCTCTGGGCCACCTGGTCGGCATTGCCGGGCCCGGCGACGAGGATGCTTACGGGACGGTTGAGCACCTGGTCCACACCGTCCAGCACCAGATCCTGGTCATGTGAGGTCAGTACGGTGGCAGTGACCTTGTAGCGGCCACCGAGTACTGATCCGACATCGATCGGGTGGGACACGGGCTCCTCCTAGACTGTCCGGGACCTGCCGACGTGGTCACTCTGAGAGCGACCGTGTGCCCTCCGGTAAGCCGGTTGACCGCTGGTCCGCAACTTCCCTTGTTAGTCTTCGATCCTAGCCGATGCTCTGTCCAGGCCGTGTGAGCACGGCGGTTTGAAACGGAGCAGGGCTTTATTTTTTCTTTTTCCGGCTAAACGGGAAATAGGGGTTGTGGCCGGCCGGGCCCTGGTAGGTCCGGCGGCCCGGCAAGGGAGCATCGCCCCGGCCCAAACCGCCTAGCGCGGTGCTGGGCAGGTCTTCGGCCGGCAGGTAGCCGCCCTCCGGACCGGCCGGACGGCCGTACGGGAACGAGTCCTCTTCCCGGATGTCGGGACCGGCGCGGAACGACTCGGCGTCGAACCCACCGGAAATTCGCGGAATCAGGCCGGTATCCACGGAGATCGTGGCCCGCTCCGGCGCCCTCCGCACTTCTGCTGCGCCGCCGGCCTGCGGCTCAGTGCCCGCCTCGGGAACCGGCTCGGCCGCCCTGCGCCGGAGCCGGCCAAGCAGCGGCTGCAGGAGGTCCTGGAGCTCGGTGACCCGGAAAACCTTCAGCAGCAGGAAATAGACAACCAGCATCACCGGGCCAACGACGACGATCGTCACGAAGGCGGCGATCCGGTCGCTCCAGGCGTAGCCGTCCGGGTTGTAGCTGCCCAGCAGCCACAGGGCCACGGCTCCGGCCAGGGCGGACCCGAGCGCCGCGTAGCCCATGCGGATGTAGGAGTTGGCGATGCGGGGGCCGTCCAGGTGGCCCAGGAGCCGGCGCAGGAAAAACGCGCTGACGATCACGGAGAGGATATTGCCTCCGGTATAGAGGAGGGCGATCGCGAAAATGATCTTATCGAAGGCCAGGAACTGGATCGCGAAAGCGGCCACCACGTTGACCAGGGCCAGCACCAGCTGGATGAAGAACGGCGTCCGGGCGTCCTCGTTGGCATAGAACACCCGCGACATCATGAAGTTGGCGCTCATGAAGGGGGTGCTGAGGGCGAGGATAGTGAGGGTTTGGGCCAGCATGACGCCGTCCTGCCGCWCGCCGCCGGAGAAGAACATGCCCAGCGGTCCGGCCAGCGCGAACAGCGCCAGCGCCCCGAAAACAGTGGCGACTGCCATGGTCCGCAGTCCGTGTGAGAGCGCGCTGCGCAGTGCAGCCCGGTCCCCCTCCTGCGACGCCCGCGTCATCCGGTTGAACAGCACGGTGGCCAGGGACAGCGCAATGATGGAATGCGGCAGCAGATACAGCTGGCTGGCCACCTCCAGCACGGCGTTGCCGGGCATGGAGTCTGCCGCCGGATCCCCTGCCTGCTGCAGGCGCAGGCGCTCCGCGCCCGGGATGGTGGCGATGCGCATGACGTACAGGAACGCCAGCTGCCCGACGGCGGCCGTCGCCAGGGTCCAGACACTCAGCTTCGCGGCATGGCCGAGCCCCACCCCGCGCCAGCCGAAGCGCGGCCGGAGACCCAGCCGGAGCCTGAAGACCGGAATGAGCAGGATGGCGGTCTGCGCGACGACGCCGATCGTGGAGAACCCGGCCACGAGGATGGTCTGGGTGGACCCCCAGTTGTCGATCGTGTGGGGGTTGACGGCGTTGGCGCCCATGATGGCGATGAACATACCCAGGCCGGCTATTGCCACGATGTTGTTGATGATAGGCGCCCACATCGCGGGCCCAAAGGCTCCATGGGCGTTCAGGACCTGGGTAAGCAGGGCGTACAGGCCGTAGAAGAAAATCTGGGGAAGGCACCAGAACGCGAACGAGACCGCAAGGGCCTTCTGCTGCGGCGAGTAGCCCTGGGTGGTCAGTTGAATGACCTGAGGTGCGAGCAGCGTGACCAGCAGCGTGAGTACCAGCAGCACCAGCACCGCCAGCGTCAGCAGCCGGCTGATGTAGTCCGCGCCTTTGTCCGGCGCTTTGCTGGCCTTGATGATCTGTGGCACCAGGACAGCGTTGAATACGCCGCCCGCCACCAGCAGGAAGATCAGGTTGGGAAGGTTGTTGGCGTTGATGAACGTGTCGTTGACCGTAGAGCCCAGGCCCAGGGCGGCCGCCAGCATCCAGGTCTTGGCGAAGCCCAGGAAACGCGACACGAGCGTGCCGGCGGCCATGATGGCGCTGGAACGGGCTTCTCCGGGCTGGACAGCCTTGGAATCGGCGGAGCCGGAGGGGACGGGGGCGGGTTTGGCTGATGACATCGTCTTCATCGTCTCACCCGGGCGGGGCATAAGTCGCTATCGATGCCCGCGGACGGTGGCTCCGGCGGCGTTCAGCGGTCCTCCGGGAGGACTTCCTTGGCCAGGTCCGCGATGCGGCGCTCATTCGGAAAGGACAGCTTGCGGGCCAGCTCCTGGATGGGAACCCATGCGACATCCACGGCTTCCTTGTCCGGATCGTTTTCGATGGTGAGTTCCCCGCCCGTGGCACGCAACAAGTAGTGGTGCACCGTCTTGTGGACGCGGTGCCCGCTCACGGTGAACCAGTAGTCGATGCTTCCCAGGGGTGCGAGGATCTTGCCCTCGATCCCGGTTTCCTCGGCGATCTCGCGGACGGCAGCTTCCTCGTTGCTTTCCTTGCCTTCCGGGTGCCCCTTTGGCAGGCACCACTCGAGGCGGCCGCCGCGGTTGAGACGGGCGATGATCGCTACCCGCAGGTCGGAATCGGACATGTCCACCACGACGCCTCCGGCGGAAATTTCCTCGACCGTGGGCAGGGAAGCGTGGCCCGTGTGCTGGACAGGCGCGACGTTGGCACCTATTGCCGACGGCAACGGTGCGTTTGTCCTCCTGCCGGGAGCGCTCGGTACGGGATGGGCCATGATGTCCACTCTAACGACTCTTGCCCGCTGTTGATGACCTAAACATGGCCGGAAAGTGGACGGCCGGGAAAGTAGGACTGCGCCCGTTCGTCGGCAATCGTTACGAACCGGCCGGATCCTGGCGGGTTCCGGTGTGGTGCTGGCGCGGTTTTCTGACAAGCTTAAGTAACTATGGCGCACGCACATCACAAGACTGACTCCCACACCGTTTCCTTCCAGGTGGATCCGGTGGTTCTGGAGCTTGGGCAGCGCTTTGTCGACGCCGGCCACGAACTGTCCCTCGTGGGCGGGCCCGTCCGTGACCTGTTCCTTGGCCGGATCTCGCCCGACCTCGACTTCACTACCGACGCCAACCCGGACCAGACGGTTGCCCTTATCAAAAAATGGGCGGACAACTACTGGGAAATCGGCCGCGCCTTCGGCACGATCGGGATGCGCAAGGGCGGCTTCCAGATCGAGATCACCACATACCGTGCCGACGCCTACGATCCTGAGTCCCGCAAGCCGGTGGTGGCCTTCGGAACATCGCTCACCGATGACCTGCTCCGGCGCGACTTCACGATCAACGCCATGGCGCTGCGGCTGCCCATGCTGGAGCTCGTCGATCCCTTCGGCGGTGTCCGCGACCTGCACGCCTCGATCCTCAACACGCCGGGGCCGCCGGAAACGTCCTTCTCCGACGATCCCCTGCGCATGATGCGCGCGGCACGGTTCGCGGCCCAGCTCGGGGTGTCGCTGCACGCCGATGTCCGCGAGGCTATGGTCCGGATGGCGGAACGGATCAGCATCATCTCGGCTGAACGCGTGCGCGATGAACTGACCAAGCTCATTTGCGCCGCGCATCCGAGGGCGGGCGTGGATCTGCTGGTGGACACCGGACTCGCTGACCTGGTGCTGCCTGAAGTCTCGGCACTGCGGCTCGAATCCGATGAGCACCACCGCCACAAGGACGTCTACCAGCACTCGCTCCAGGTCCTGGAACAGGCCGCCGCCCTCGAAACGGAGGCGGACGGCCCGGTGCCCGGCCCGGACTTCGTGTTGCGGTTCGCGGCGCTGATGCACGACGTCGGCAAGCCGGCCACGCGCCGCTTCGAACCCGGCGGTGCGGTGAGCTTCCGCCACCACGACATGGTGGGCGCCAAACTGACCGCCAAACGCATGAAGGCGCTCCGCTTCGACAACGACACCATCAAGGCCGTGGCCAGGCTTGTGGAGCTGCACATGCGCTTCTACGGCTACGGCGAGGCCGGCTGGAGCGATTCCGCGGTCCGCCGCTACATCACCGACGCCGGGCCGCTCCTGGAGCGCCTGCACCGGCTCACCCGCTCCGACGTCACCACCAGGAACCAGCGCAAGGCCGACCGGCTGTCCTTCGCCTATGACGACCTCGAGGACAGGATTGCGGCGCTGCGCGAACAGGAATCCCTCGACGCCGTCCGCCCGGACCTGGACGGTGGCCAGATCATGGCCATGCTGGGCCTCAAGCCCGGCCCGGTCGTGGGCCGTGCCTACAAGTTCCTGCTGGAAGAGCGCATGGAACACGGTCCGCTCGATCCCGCCGTCGCCGAATCCCGCTTGCGGGACTGGTGGGCGGCCCAGCCCGAGGCGGCGCCCGCCGGCGTCGAACCTTCCACCACAGAGGAGTCCTAAGTGATTGCACCAGCCAACGGCCCCCGACCCCAACTGTGGATCCTGCGCCACGGTGAAACAGAGTGGTCCAAGAGCGGGCAGTACACCGGCCTCACCGACATGCCCCTCACGGTGGAAGGCGAGCAGCAGGCCGTCGAGGCGCGCAGGGTGCTCGAGACCGTCGACTTCGACCTCGTGCTGACTTCACCCCTGCGCCGCGCCCGCCGGACCGCCGAACTCGCCGGCTACCCCGACGCCCAGCTGGAGCCGCTGGCCGTSGARTGGGACTACGGCGASTACGAGGGCATCAGCTCGGACCTCATCCGCAAGGACAACCCCGAATACCTGATCTGGACGCACGGCGTGCCGAACGGTGAAGCGCTCGACGACGTTGCCGCCCGGGCGGACAAGATCGTGGCCCGCGTGCTGGAGTCGGGCCTGGACAACGTGCTGATCGTCGCGCACGGACACTTCTCCCGTATCCTCACCGCGCGCTGGCTCGGACTTGACCCGCGCGAGGGCCGGCATTTCGTGTTGGGGACCGCAAAAGTCTGCACGCTGGGATGGGACAAGAAGACGCCCGCAATCGTGCGCTGGGGACTCTAAATCCGGTTTACAAAATAAAGTCCAAGAAAGTTTGTGAATTCGGTAGGCAACTGCCACATTCATAGTGTATTTTTATTTCTGACCCCAGAGCGACTTGCCGGGGTCACGGCGCGCGTCGCCCGGCCAGTCAGCCGGAGCCACGGCAGAACAGAAAAGGAGGTTGGGAAAATGATGATTACTTTGACTAGCGGACGGATGTACTCCACCACCGCGATCCCGGCCTCGTTCGCTGAGCCGCGCCCAAATGTCGGACTGACTGTTTCCTGACGCCTTCCCGTCCCGGTAATTCTCCCCGGGGCCGGCGGCAACTGGCTTCCTCGACGGAAAGCCCGGTAACAGCAGCCTGAACAGGCGGAACCACGCGGTTGCGCAGACACCCCCATAGTTCGGAACCCAGCTTCTTGTTGGGGTTTTCAGCGCTACCGCGTCCAGGGGCCATTTCCCATCGAATATCTCTCGGCATCCGGAATTTCGGCTTAATTTAAGCCCGGTAATTTCTCGGCTATTAGTCGCGCCCGGAATCGGCTATTCGAATTCATTTCATCTATGGCTCTATTTTTCATGCCCAAAAGGCGTCCGATTGTATTCGCCTGGACATTCCAGGTTGATCCCCGGCCGGCCCGCAATCCCCATCCACGAAAGGTCCCCGTGACTACTGCTCCAGCCCGCAGCACCGCCGCACCTGCCCCTAACCGCGCTGATCCGCGCCGATCAAGTCCCCGAGAGGAGGTAGCAACCATGCTGAACAAGCTCTATACGATCCTGTTCCGGAAGTCCGCAGGCAGGGAGCCATCCCGCTTCAACGGCCAGCTCCTGGACCAAATGCGCGACGACACGTTCCTCGCCATGCATCAGGCCGGCCTGATTCGCTGAACCCCAGAGCGAAGGAGACACCTGATGGCTGATCATGAAACCAGAGAGCCCGTGCGGCGACGCACGGGCTCTCCCCTGTCTAAGCCCCATCGCCGTCAAACGCGAGGGTGGTAAGCATGCGTTTAAGCACTGGTTGTTAAGCACGCGTTGTTAAGCACGGGGCAATGGCCCCCGGTAAGCTCAAGGTCATGCAGGAGACAAAGCCGCAGGCGGACCGCAAACGGGTTCGATTGGTCATCCCGAGCCGCAGCGACCCCTTTCTCCGAAACTTCACGGAACTGATTGGCGGGCCCCTGGGCCAGCGTTCGGCGCCAGGGATCGTCTCGCCAGGGTTCTTCACGGTGGAGCGCGTCCTCGTGATCCTCACAGTCCTCGCCGCCCTGGCCGGGATTCTCCTCAAGAACTTCTGCCGCACCAACGGCTGGGAAACCCCCGGCCAGTTCTACGCCACGTGCTACTCGGACTTTCCGGAGCTGTTCCGCAACCGTGGCCTCGGCGATGGCGCCTTCCCCTTCATTACCCAGGGAACCCTCTTTGAATACCCCGTGCTGATGGGGTTCATCGCGGGCGCCACGGCACTCCTGGTCCCCGGAGCCGGCACCGGGGATTCCCGCGTCCTGGGGTACTTCGATGTGAACGCCACCCTGATCGCCGCCGTCTGGATTGTCACCGTGCTGGCCACGGCACGGACGTACCGGCGGCGGACCTGGGATGCGGCCATGGTTGCCCTCGCCCCCGGTATTGTCCTGGCGGGCGTGATCAACTGGGACATGTGGGCCGTGTGCCTGCTGGCACTTGGCATGTACTTCTTTTCGCGCAACAAGCTTGTCCTGGCCGGGATCTGCATCGGCCTGGGCACGGCCACCAAGCTCTACCCGCTGCTGATCCTCGGTGCCGTCCTGCTGCTGGCGCTCCGGAGCGGGCGCATCCGCGCACTGCTGGTCACTGCCGGAGCGGCCACCGCGGCCTGGCTGGCGGTCAACGTCCCGGTGGCCGCGACGAATCCGGACGGCTGGAAGTACTTCTACCAGTTCACCCAGGAGCGGCCCGCGGGGTACAGCTCACCCTGGTTCGCCTACAACCTGGTGGCCGAGAGGCTGGGCTGGAACCCGCTTGAGGCCGAGGCCATCAACTCCCTTGCACTGGACCTGTTCCTCCTGGCCTGCATCCTGATTGGTGTCCTCGCGCTGACCGCACCCCGGCGGCCGAGGATAGCGCAGYTGGCATTCCTGATCGTGGCCGCCTTCATCCTGACCAACAAGGTGTACTCGCCACAGTTTGTGCTGTGGCTGATCCCCCTGATCGCCCTCGCCCGGCCGCGCTGGCGCGACTTCCTCATCTGGCAGACCATCGAGGCACTGCACTGGGGCGCCATCTGGATGTACCTCGGGCAAGCGACCAGCGGCGGCTCCACCCAGCACAACATCGATATGCCCTACTACGTCCTGGCAGTGGTGGCCCACATGCTCGCCACCGCCTACCTGATGGCGCGCGTCGCCTGGGACATCTGGGATCCTTCCTACGACGTGATCCGCCGCAACCGCGTGGACGATCCGCACGGCGGGCCCTTCGACGGCGCCCCGGACTGGCTGCGGATTGATCTCCGCCGACCGGCGGCGTCCCTTGGTCCGTGGCGGAAGGCTGCCGTGGCGGAGGACCGCCGGGCATGACCGAGGTCGCCGTCGTCGGTTCCGGCCCCAACGCGCTGGCCGCGGCGGTGACCATGGCGCGGGCCGGGCTCAAAGTCCACGTGTTCGAGGCGGCTGCCATCGCAGGCGGCGGACTGCGCACCACGGAACTGATGGAACCGGGGCACTTCCACGACGTCTGTTCGGCCGTGCACCCCATGGCTTTGGTCTCGCCCTTCTTCCGCCAGTTCGAGCTGTCCCGGCGCGTGTCCCTTGAAGTGCCGGATGTCTCCTACGGATCCCCGCTCGACGGCGGCCGCGCGGCCCTGGCATACCGGTCCCTGGACCGCACTGCTGCAGAACTCGGGCACGATGGCGCCGCCTACCGCCGGCTCATGGCGCCTCTCGTCCGCCGGGTGGAGGGCGTCGCGGACCTCACCCTGAACCAGCTGCTGCGGATTCCGGGGAACCCGGCGGCTGCCGCCGCCTTTGGCCTCCGGACGCTTGAACAGGGCTCGCCGCTGTGGAACGCGAGGTTCAGCCAGGACCTGGCTCCCGCGCTGCTGAGCGGTGTCGCCGCGCATGCCGTGGCGCCGCTGCCCTCGGTCACCGCGGCCGGTGCCGGCCTGATGCTGGGCGCCCTGGGGCACGCCGGCGGCTGGCCCATTCCTCGCGGCGGATCGGCCGCGATTGCCCGGGCGTTGACCGCCGACATCGAGGCCCATGGCGGGGTGATCGAGACCGGCCGGCGGATCACGTCCCTCGCGGAGCTGCCGCCGGTGCGGGCCACCCTGCTGGACGTGGCGCCTCCGGCCCTGCTCCACCTTGCGGGGGCGCGGCTCCCGGCACGCTACCGGCGCGTGTTGGAGTCCTTCCGCTTCGGCAACGCGGCGTGCAAGGTAGATTTCATCTTGTCCGGACCGGTTCCGTGGGCGGCGGAGGGCCTCGGCGATGCCGGGACCGTGCATGTGGGCGGCACCCGGGCCGAGACCGCCGAAGCGGAGCGCCTGGTCGCCGCGGGACGGCATCCGGACCGGCCGTACGTGCTCGTTTCCCAGCCCTCACGCTTTGATCCCGGCCGCGCTCCGGCCGGCCGGCACATCCTCTGGACGTATTGCCATGTTCCGGCGGGCTCCACTGTGGACATGGGCGAGGCGGTCATCGCCCAGCTGGAACGCTTCGCACCCGGGTTCCGGGACCTCGTGGTCGAGTTCAAGGTGACCACAGCCGCAGGGCTGGCGGCCTACAGCGAGAACTACGTCGGCGGGGACTTTGGCGCCGGGCGCATGGACCTTTGGGGCATGCTGCGGCGGCCCGTGCTGAGTCCTGTTCCGTGGCGGACGCCGCTGTCCGGCGTGTACCTGTGCTCGTCCTCCACCCCGCCGGGTCCCGGCGTCACCGGGATGCCCGGCTTCCACGCGGCAAAATATGCCCTCAGGGACATGTTCGGGCTTGCCGTCCCGGATCTTGGGATCGGCGCCGCCTAGCCCAGCCGCGGGACTGCCGACGCAGGCGTCGCCGTGGCCGAGAGCCGGCCGTCGCGCATGCCCGCCACGGCATCGGTGAACGGGACAAAATCGGTGTCGTGCGTGACCATGACGGTTGCCGCGCCGAACTCGTCCGTGATCTGCCGGAGCAGCCGGACGATCGCCTCACTGCGGTCGTGGTCAAGGGCCGCCGTCGGCTCATCCACGAGCAGCACGGCAGGGTTCGCCATGAGCGCCCGGGCAATGTTGACGCGCTGGCGCTGCCCGCCGGAGAGCTGGTGCGGCCGCTTGGCCAGCGCCTGGCCGAGGCCCACGAGGTCCAGCAGGGCCGCGGCGCGTTCCGCCGCGGCCCTGACGGCCCCGCCGCGCAACCGCTGGGTGATTACCAGCTGTTCCACGGCGGTGAGGGACGGCAGGAGGTTAGGCTGCTGGAAAATGATGCCGATCTTGTCCCGGCGCAGTGCGGTACGGCCGGCGTCGGGCAGCCCGCCCGCGTCCTGTCCGTCAATCATCACCAGACCGGAGGAGGGCCGGACGAGAGTGGCGGCGACAGCCAGCAGGGAGGACTTTCCGGACCCCGAGGGGCCAATCAGGGATACGAACTCCCCCGCCTGGACCTTGAGGTTCACGTCGTCCAGGGCTTTGAGGGTCCCGTCGCCGTCCGGGTACTCCAGCGTGACGTTGACAAGGTTTAGGGCGGGCTGGTGCGGTGTAGATTTCACGAGATATGCCTTTCAGGGAATGCAGGGAATGCAGGGAATGCAGGGAATGCAGGGAATGCAGGGAATGCAGGGAGCCGGGGAGCCGGCAGATCAGTTGCCGCCGAGGGCGATGAGCGGATCGACGCGCGCAACGCTGCGGACCGCCAGGGCCGCGCCTGCCAGGCCCAGGAGCACAATGCCGGCGATGGGTAGCAGCGTTGTCCAGGGGGTAAGAAGGAACGGTGCGGCCCGGGAGGCGAGGGTCCCACCCGCCACGCCGGCCAGGCCGCCCGCCGCGGCGCCGGCCAGCAGGACCAGGGCCGCCTGCGCCATGGCATCCCGGAGGATGTAGCGGGCCGATCCGCCCAGGGCCTTGAGGACGGCGATGTCGCGGGTGCGCTGGACCGTCCAGACCGTCAGGAAGGCGACTATGACGAGGGCCGAGATGCCGTACAGGAACGCCTGCATGAGCAGCAGCGAGCCGTTCTCGCTCTTGTAGGAGCCGAGGGCCTGGAAGGATCCCTCGACGGTGGTGCTGACGGTTCCCGCGGCCGAGTTGGCGGCGGCGATATCAACCCCGGTCCCGGCGTCTGTTTTACCGGCGCCAAACTTCACGGCCAGCACCGTCGCAGCGCCGCCGTCTGGGATGTGTGAGAGCTTCTGCCAGTCGGCCAGAGTGGTCCACACGACGCCGGTGTGCGAGTACCACTGGTCCGGGACGATGGCCGTCACAATCAGGTCCGAACCGCCAACCGAGGCTCGGCTGCCAATGCTGAGGTCCAAGTCCGCCGCGAGGCCCGCTCCGACAGTGACAGTTCCCTCGGACAGTGGGGCGGGAGCCAGCCCGGTGCCGGGCTCGGCGCCGAAGACCGCCACGCTTGCCGTGCGTGCCGGTACGCCACCGGCGCCCAGGGCCTGGAACCGGCTTTGGCTGATCCCCAGCGCATCGGCCCGGGCGACACCGTCGCGTGCCGCCCACTGCGCCTGCTGGGCGCGCGATACTTCGGACTCCGTGAAGGAGGCCTTGGGCTCACTTCCGGCCGGCGCGCCAAAGACCAGCTGGTCGGCCGGGAGGGCGGCGAGGGCCGACGTCGACTGGTTGCCGAGGCCGGCGGTGAGCCCGGAGAGCATGACGAGCAGGAGCGTGATGAGGGCGACGACCGCGCCCATGAGGGCAAACCGCCCCTTGGCGAAGCGGATGTCGCGGATGGCGAGATACATGGTTGTCCTTCTTTGTCAGTGACGTTGGTGGCCTAGGTTCAAGCCTTCCGCGCGCCAGCTTTAGAGGCATCGTCCGACCGGCTGGACCGCCGCCGCCGGGAGGACCACCGGGCGGTCAACCAATCGGTTGATTCCACCGGCGAGGTACCGCTTTCCGCGCAAGTGCTGTCCTGCCCGGCACTAGGCTGGAAGCATGGAGGGCGACGCCGGAAACCCGGTCAACGACGGCACAATTCCCGGCGGCACAGGTCAGGACGGCGCGATGCACGCGGGCGCGGAGCCCACCGGGGCGGCCGTCATTCTGCGTGTCCTGCGCGTGAGCCTGCATGTCGGCTTCGCGGTGCTGCTTCTCGTGGCGCTCGTCCGGTTCCTCACCGGCGGCGTCCACGGCCCCGGCTGGATCGCCCTGTTGCTGGCACCGCTCCTGGCCGCCGTCTACCTAGTTGGCACCGTCCTGGAGAAGCGGCACTCCTCGGACCCTGCACGGTTCGATCCGAGGCCCTACTCGGGCTGGTGGCTGGGCGGCGTCAGCCTGCTCTGGCTGCTGCTGGTCTGGGCCAGTGCCGACTTCGTCTGGCTCGCCTTCCCGCTGTTCTTCCTGCAGCTGCACGTGCTCCGGCGGCGGCTGGCGCTGCCGGCGATCGCCCTGAGCACCGGGCTGGTCATCGCGGCCCTCTGGTTCCACGGCGGCGGCACCGCACCCTCGGGACAGGCCGGTGCAGGACAGGCCAGCCCGGGACCGGAGCTGCCCATGGTGCTGGGCCCTGTGTTCGGCGCGGCCTTCGCCGTGGTCACAGGACTCGCCTACCGGGCGCTGTTCCTGGAGGCGGAAAACCAGCGGCTGGCAGCCGTTGAACTCCGCCGGACCCGTGCCGAACTCGCCCGGACCCAGCACAACGCCGGCACACTGGCCGAGCGCACCCGGCTGGCCCGCGAAATCCATGACACCCTCGCCCAGGGCCTGTCCAGCATTGTGCTGATGGGCCGCGCGGCCGAAAAGGCCCTGGACGACGGCGATTCCGCCATGGCTCGGGAAAGGCTCCGCATTGTCCAGGACACGGCGGCCGCCAATCTTGCAGAAGCCCGCAACTTCGTCCGGGCCCTCCAGTCCCCCGACCTCGAGGACGGTTCCCTCGTGGCCAGCCTCCACCGGCTGTGCGAGAAGACCGAAGCGGAAGCTGACGCGCGCGGTGCCGGACTGCGCTGCCGCCTTGATGTCGAAGGCCCGCCGGCCGAACTCCCTGCGGCCCACCAGAGCACCCTGCTTCGGGCCGCCCAGGCGAGCCTGGCCAACGTCCGGATTCATGCGCAGGCGAGCGTCGCCGTCGTCACCCTGTCCTTCCTGGGCCCGGAAGTGGCCATGGACATCTACGACGACGGCGGCGGGTTCGACCCGGCGGCCGTGGCCGCCCGCCCGGACGGCTCCGGCTACGGCCTGAGGTCGCTGCGCGAACGGGTGGCCGCCCTCAACGGCCAGCTGGACATCGAATCCGCACCGGGCGAGGGCACTGTGGTGGCCATCCGGCTGCCGCTGGGCAACCAAGCGGACTCCAACGCCGCCGTGGCCCAAGCCGGCAAGGAGCTGCCATGAACAGCATCCGGGTATTCCTGGTGGACGACCACCCGGTGGTCCGCGCCGGGCTGCGGGCCATGCTGGGCGATCTGCAGGGCATCACCGTGGTGGCCGAGGCCGCCGACGGCGCCGCCGCCCTGGCCGGGCTGGCGAAGCTCCATACCCTGGGCGAACCTGCGGACGTGGTGCTCATGGATCTGCAGATGGGCGCCGGCATGGACGGGGTCACAGCTACAGGGCGGATCAAAGCGGGAGAGGCCGGCCAGCCTGCGCCGCCGGTGCTGATCCTCACCACCTTCGACTCCGACGCCGACATCCTCGCCGCTATCGAGGCCGGCGCCAGCGGCTACATGCTCAAGGACGCCCCGCCCGAACAGATCCGCCAGGCGGTGCTCTCGGCCGCGGCCGGCGGAACGGCGCTGGCACCGGAGGTCGCGGCCCGGCTGATGGGCCGTATCAGGAATCCGGAGCCGGCCCTCTCCGCCCGCGAGATCCAGTTGCTGGAACTGTTGGCCACCGGCCTGGGAAACCGGGCAATCGCGAAGCAGCTCTTCATCTCCGAGGCCACGGTCAAGACCCACCTGGTACACATCTACACCAAGCTCGGCGTGGACAACCGCACCGCCGCAATCGCCGTGGCCGCACAGCGCAGGATCATCCGGCGGCCCTAGCCTGTTGCAGGTCCTTGCGTCACGTGACGGCGTTATGTGACAACGGGATAGTCAGTGGTCCGGGGCATAATGTCGCCATGGGGAACTCACCAAAACTTGCACTGGCCCTCGTGGGCCTTGTCCTTGGCGCCTCGCTGGTCGCCTGCGACGACGGCCGTGCCGGCGCCGAAAGCGCCGCCAAGCAGCTTGCCTCCGCGGTGTCCGCGCTCGACGTCGGATCCGTCGCCTTTGAGGGGAAGGAGTCGGGTGCCGCCAACGACCAGCTGAAGGAAATCTTCAAGGGAATGGACCCGGTCAAGCCTGCCGTGGAAAGCGGCCAACTGACGCTGGAGTCCGGTAAGGCCACGGTACCGCTCAACTACAGCTGGAAGATCGGCTCCGGGGAGTGGAAGTACACCACCTCCGCCGAGTTCAAGAAGTCCGGCGACAAGTGGCTGACGGTATGGAACCCGGCCACCCTGGTCCCCGAGCTGGCCGACGGCGAGATCGTCTACTCGGCGACCCATACGCCAGCGCGGGCCGACATCCTGGGCGCCGGTGGCGTTCCGCTGGTCACGTACCGGCAGGTGGTCAACGTTGGCATCGACAAGCCCACACTCGGCGGGGCGGACCCCGCTGACTCCGCCACCAAGCTTGCCCAACTGGTTGGAGTCGACCCCGCGGCGTACGCCCAACAGGTCCAGGCGTCCGGCCCCGAGGCGTTCGTTGCCGCCATCACTCTGCGTGAGGATGGACGGACCATCACCGACGGCCAGATCGGCGAGATTCCCGGCGCCCGCGCCGTCCGGGATTTCCTCCCGCTGGCACCTACCCGCACCTTCGCCCGCGCCCTGCTGGGTACTGCAGCCGAGGCGAATGCCGAACAGATTGAAAAATCCAATGGGGCACTCAAGGCGGGGGACACCACGGGCACCGGCGGGCTCCAACAGCAATACGACGCGCAGCTTCGCGGCAGCGACGGCATTCAGGTCTTCGCCGAGAAGGCAGGCCTCACAGCCGAAGAAAAGCAGACTTTGCCCAATGAAGGACGCCGCGTGCAGTTCCAGACTGAGACAAAAGTAGGAACCCCGCTGAAAACCACCCTGGACCCGAAGCTGCAGCAGCTCGCGGAGGACGTCCTCGCCAAGGTCGGCCCGGCGTCGGCCATCGTGGCGCTCCGGCCCTCCAGCGGCGCCGTCCTGGCGGCCGCCTCCGGGCCGGGCAGCAACGGCTACGACACCGCGATGCTGGGCCAGTACGCCCCCGGTTCGATCTTCAAGATGGTCGATTCCCTGGCCATGTTCCGCAACGGAATGACCCCCGACTCCAAGGTGGACTGCCCGTCCACCCTCACCGTGGACGGCCGCACCTTCAAGAACGCCGAGGGATACCCCGCGTCCTCCCTGGGCTCCGTGACGCTGCGCGATGCCTTTGCGCACTCCTGCAACACCGCCTTCATCAATGCCCGCGACACCGTCAGTCAGGCGCAGCTCGAATCGGCCGCGACCTCGCTGGGCGTGGCAGTCGAAGCGCCCGCGCTCGGAGCCACCGCGTTCCTCGGCTCCGTCCCCGGGGACGCCGAAGGCACCGAACACGCCGCCTCCATGATCGGCCAGGGCAAGGTGCTCCTGTCCCCGCTGGCCGCCGCCATCATGGCCGGCTCCGTGGCTAAGGGAGCCCCGGTGGCAGCCCAGCTGGTGTTGAATCCGAACGAGGGCGTCACTTCCCCGGCCGCCGAGAGCTCCCCCACAGCCGGCAATGGCTCAACCGGCTCATCGCCGGCAGCCCCGGCGTCCGGTGACGCGACGGCTGACACGGCGACGACGCCGGCCCCCGCACCGGCCGCTGCCGCCGAAACGCCGGTCACGGCAGCGGAGGCCGCCTCGCTGGCCGACATGATGCGTGCCGTCGTGACCAGCGGGCACGCCGGGTTCCTGGCGTCCGTCCCGGGTGAGCCCGTCGGCGCGAAGACCGGCACGGCCGAGTTCGGCAACGACAGCCCGCCCAAGACCCACGCCTGGATCGTGGCCGTGCACGGCGACCTCGCCGTCGCCGTCTTCGTTGAGGACGGCGGCCTTGGGGCCACCACCTCGGGCCCGCTGCTCAAGGAGTTCCTGACCAAGGCCGGCTGACGCCCCCCGGAAGCTGCCCGTGCCGCCGGTCTACGGGATGGCCGAGGCAAGGCCGCGGGAAGACCGTGGGAAGATTGAACGCGTGGCTCATATTGACGTTTCGAACATCGATTACTTCCTCTCCGACGGCACCCAGCTGCTCAACGGCGTGACCTTCAAGGTCCCGGACGGCACCAAGACGGCGCTGATCGGGCCTAACGGAACGGGCAAGACGACACTGTTCCGGATCATTTCCGGCGACCTGGTCGCGGACGAAGGCGTGATCGGCCGGTCCGGCAACATGGGGATCATGCGCCAGTTCGTGGGCCAGGTCCGTGACGACTCCACGGTCCGGGACCTGCTGGTTTCCGCGGCCCCGCCGGCGCTGGCCGCCGCCGCGCGTGCCGTCGACGAGGCGGAACTCGCCATGCTGGAGCACGACGATGAGCCTACCCAGATGGCCTACGCCCAGGCGATCGTGGACTGGGGCGACGCCGGTGGGTACGACGTCGAGACCGTCTGGGACGAGGTGTGCATGGCCGCGCTGGGCCTGCCGTTCGACCGCGCGCAGCACCGCCCGGCGTCGAGCCTGTCCGGCGGCGAGCAGAAGAGGCTGGTCCTCGAAGCCCTCTTCGCCGGCCCCGACGAGCTGCTGCTCCTGGACGAGCCGGACAACTACCTCGACGTCCCGGGCAAGCGCTGGCTCGAGGCCAAGCTGAACGAGTCGAAGAAGACCGTGTTTTTCATCAGCCACGACCGCGAACTGCTCAACAACGCCGCAGGCCGCATCGTCACCCTGGAGCCGGGCATCAACGGTGCGGGCGCCTGGATCCACGGCGGCGGCTTCGGCTCCTACGTGGACGCCCGCGCGGACCGGAACGCGCGTTTCGAAGAGCTGCGCAAACGCTGGGACGAGGAGCACGTGAAGCTCAAGGAACTCGTCAACATGTACAAAAACAAGGCAGCGTTCCGCTCCGACATGGCCAACCGGTACCACGCCGCGCAGACCCGGCTCGCGAAGTTCCTGGAGGCCGGACCGCCCGAGGCCCTGCCGATTGAGCAGAATGTGCAGATGCGGCTCAAGGGCGGGCGCACCGCCAAGCGCGCCATTGTGGCGGAGAAGCTGGAACTGACGGGTCTGATGAAGCCGTTCTCCACCGAGGTCTGGTTCGGTGACCGGGTCGGCGTACTGGGGTCCAACGGCTCCGGCAAGAGCCACTTCCTGCGCCTGCTCGCCACCGGCGGCACCGACCCGGAGCGGGAGCACCTGCCGGTGTCCGACGTCGAGATCGCCGAGGTCCCGCACGAGGGCACCGTGAAACTCGGCGCCCGGATCCGGCCCGGTTTCTTCGCCCAGACCCACGTCCGGCCCGACCTGCTGGGCAAGACCCTGCTCGAAATCCTGCACCGCGGCGACGAGCACCGCTCCGGGCTGGGCCGCGAAGCCGCCGCCGGGGCGCTGGACGGCTATGGGCTCGCGGGGCAGTCGGAGCAGAAGTACGAGTCCCTTTCCGGCGGCCAGCAGGCCCGGTTCCAGATCCTGCTGCTGCAGCTCTCCGGCGCCACCCTGCTGCTGCTCGACGAGCCCACGGACAACCTGGACCTGCACTCGGCCGAAGCCCTGGAACGGGCCATCGACCACTTCGAGGGCACAGTCCTGGCGGTCACCCACGACCGCTGGTTTGCCCGCACCTTCGACCGCTTCCTGGTCTTCGGCTCCGACGGCAGGGTCTATGAATCCGCTGAACCCGTCTGGGACGAAAAGCGCGTCGAGCGCGCCCGCTGACCCAAAGGACGACGACGGGTCCGCACAGCGTTGCTTCCGCGTCCCGCGCAACAGATGATTAAATGATCAAAAAGCATTAGCATTTGATCATGAATACTGATGAGCGGCRCCGCCTGATCGGTGGACTGCTTCGCAGCCGGGAGCAGGTCACAGTGGACGAACTGATGGCCGCCTGCGGCGCCTCCGGCGCCACCATCCGGCGCGACCTCGACGTCCTGGCCCAGCACGGCGTGCTGCGAAGGGTCCACGGCGGCGCCAAGAGCCTGGTTTTCGGCGGCGAAAACCCCGAGTACGGCCAACGCGAGCTGGAGGACCACGCCGCCAAAGTGCGGATCGCCGCCGGAGTGGTCGCCCTGCTCCAGGACCGCGGGCACGTCTGGCTGGACAGCGGCACCACGGCCACGGAAATCGCCCGGCAGTTGCGCCAGCGCGAGATGACGATCATGCCGATGTCACTGCGGGCGGTCACAGCACTGTCCCCCGACGATGCGACTGCCGGCCGGCGCCCGGACATCCTGATGCCCGGCGGAAGCCTCATCCCCGGCGAGCTGTCCTTCCGCGGGCCGATGACGGAATCCAACATCCGCTCCCTGCGCTTCGACGCCGCCGTCGTGACGCCCTGCGCCCTGAACCTCAAGGACGGGCTGCTGGCCCACGACCTCGACGACGCTGCCGTGAAGCGCGCAGGCCTGGAATCCGCAGCCCGGGTGATCATCGCCTGTGCCGGATCCAAATGGAACGCCAGCGCCGTCGCCCTCGTGGCGCCCCTGGACGCCGTGGACACCATCGTGACCGACCGCCAGCTCAGTCCTGAAGAACGTGACCAACTCGCACAACACTCGGTGGAAGCAGTGATCGTATGACCAGTACCGCAACCGTCCCGCAGCTGAAGGCTGCCGCAGGGGCCACCTTCCTAGTCTTCGGCATCAACGGCCTGGTCTTCGCCAGCTGGGCCGCCCGSATCCCSGCGGTGACGGAGATCCTGAACATCACCGCCGGGCAAATGGGAACGCTGCTGCTGTGCCTGGCGGTCGGCTCGCTGATCGCGCTGCCCACGGCCGGGTTCGTCGTCGGCCGGATCGGCACCGCGAACGCCGTCCGGAGCGCCGGACTTGTGGCCGCGGCGGCCGGCGTCGCCGTGGCATTTTCCCTGATGGCCGCTTCCGTCCCGGGGACGGCGATCGCCCTCTTCTTCTTCGGAATCGGCGTCGGGTTGTGGGATGTTTCGCAGAACATTGAAGGTGCCGACGTCGAACACCAGCTCGGGCGCACCATCATGCCGCAGTTCCACGCGGCTTTCAGCGGCGGCGCGTTCGTGGGCGCCCTGATCGGCGCCGGCCTGTCCACTCTGGGCGTCGGCCTCCCGGCACACCTGCTGGTCATCGCCGCCGTCGTTGCCGTGCTGACCACAGTGGCCCCGCGGTACTTCCTGCCGCATGTGGCCGCAGAAGCCCCCACCGCAGGGGACCTGGAGGCCGGCAAGGGCGCCTCGGCCTGGCGGGACGGCCGCACGCTGCTGATCGGCGTCGTCGTTCTGGGAGCCACCCTGACTGAAGGCGCCGGCAACGACTGGATTGCCAAAGCCGCCGTTGACGGCCTGGGCGCCGAACAGTCCACCGGGGCGCTGCTGTTCGCCGCCTTTGTGCTGGCCATGACCGCCATGCGCTTCTTCGGCGGCCGCGCGATCGACGCCTACGGCCGTGTGGCCGTGCTGCGCGCCAGCATGGCCGCGGCAACCGCGGGCCTCTGCCTCTTCGTCTTCGCGGGAACCATCTGGCTGGCCGCGGCCGGTGCCGTGCTCTGGGGCGTGGGCGCCGCGCTGGCGTTTCCGATCGGCATGTCCGCCGCGGCGGATGACCCCAGGAAGGCGGCAGCGCGGGTGTCCGTCGTGTCCACGCTGGGCTACATCGCCTTCCTCGCCGGGCCGCCCCTGTTGGGCTATCTGGGAGATCTGACCGGTATCAGGACGGCCCTGCTGGCGATCGGAATCCCGATCCTCGTGGCCCTGCTGCTCGCCGGTGCCGCGAAGCCGCTGCCCTCGAGGTAGCAAGCCCCGCTACGCCCGCTGCGGCCTCGCTAGGCTCCCCGCTGCCTTCGTGTGTTTCCAACTCTGGCACGCAGTGTCCGGCAGTATGGTGGTCAGATGCGAACCATGCTGAAGAAGGCTCCAGGCCGCTTGTCGACGTTCGACCGCAAACTGGTGCGCGCCGTCTCCAATCTGCCCGCCGGTGGCCACGATGAGTTCTTCCGCCGCCTGTCCGCAGCTGCCAACAATGGCAAACTCTGGTTCGGCGTTGCCGGAGTGATGGCGCTTGTGCCCGGGAAGACGCGGCGGGCAGCCCTGCACGGAGTCCTTGCGCAGGGCGTGGCATCGGCCGTGACAAACCTGGCGTTCAAGACCCTCCTGCCCCGGACCCGTCCCCTGCCCGAACACCTTCCGGTGTTCCGCTTCGTCAACCCGCAGCCGACGAGTTCATCGATGCCCTCGGGCCATTCCGCCTCCGCGGTGGCCTTCGCCCTGGGAGTCGGCCTGGTCCGCCCGGCGCTGGGGGCGGCGCTGGCCCCCGTCGCGGCCGGCGTGGCCTACTCACGGGTCCACACCGGGGCCCACTGGCCCTCGGATGTGCTCTTTGGTTCGGCGATCGGCGCCGGGGCGGCCATGGTGACGCGGAAATGGTGGCCCGTCCGGCCACCCTTCCCGGAAACCCACCGCAGTACAGTCCGTGCCGCGGAACTCCCGGACGGCCAGGGACTTTGCATCGCGATCAATACCCTCGGCGGGTCCTATGCTGACGAGACCGTTGCCACCCTGCAGAAAACATTCCCCAAGGCGTATATAAAGGAAATCGGGCATGACGAGTCCGTTGAGGCCGGCATCGCAGGAATTGCGGCCCGGCCGGGGATCGAGGCCCTGGGCGTCTGGGGCGGCGACGGAACCGTGGGCGCCGCGGCAGCCGCCGCCGTCGAACATTCCCTTCCGCTGCTCGTGCTCCCCGGCGGGACGCTGAACCACTTCGCCCGCGACGCCGGGACGCCCACCATGATGGCGGCGGTGCAGGCGGCCTCGAACGGCCAGGCGGCAGTGGCCGACGTCGGCCACGTGAGGGTCGAGCGCGGGCTCCCCGACAGCCCGGAGCACCTCGAAATGATCATGCTCAACACGGCCAGCATCGGCCTCTACCCGAACCTGGTCCGCCGGCGGGAGCAGCTCCAGCCGGCACTTGGAAAACCCCTGGCCGGAATCGTGGCGATGTTCCGGACCTTCGCCGCCGGCACCCCCACGACCCTGGTCGTCAACGGGGTGCGGCACCGGCTGTGGATCCTCTACATCGGCCGCGGCCGCTACTACCCCCGCGACCACGCGCCGCTCGTGCGCCCCGTGCTCGACGACGGGGTCCTGGACCTGCGGATGATCACCGCCGATGAGCCGTTCGCCCGGCTGCGGCTGCTCTGGGCCGTGCTCACCGGCACCGTGGCCACGTCCGGCATCACCCACCTCAGCGAGACCGACCGGATCACCGTGGAACCCGGGAACGGGCCCATGGTCCTCGCCGTCGACGGCGAGGTGGTGCCGGGGGTGCGGAGCGTGGAGATCACCGTCCGGGGCGGCGCGCTGACCTATTACTCGCCCCTCGACTGAGCCCGGGCGGGCCCCGGACAGGCCCGCCAGGCCTCCGGTCGAACGTCGGGGGCCCGGGGCGTCATCCTCCCGGACTACCCTGATTCGCCCCTGAATCATCCCTGAGACCGGCGAAAACCGCCGGCGGTGTCGGTAGCGTGGGGTGCAGACGGGCCCGTGATCGCGGTGACCCGGACATATCTCCCGCTACGCAAAGGAACGCTTCCATGATCGAAGCACGAGGCCTGACCAAGGTTTACGGCGACAAGACCGCCGTCGCCGGTGTCAACTTCACCGTCGAAGCCGGCCGGGTTACCGGCTTCCTGGGGCCGAACGGGGCCGGAAAATCCACCACCATGCGCATGATCATGGGACTGGACCGGCCGACGTCGGGCTCGGTGACCGTCAACGGTGCGCCCCTGGCCGACCACGCTGCGCCGCTGCGCGACGTCGGCGCGCTGCTGGACGCCAAGGCCGTCCACACGAGCCGCTCCGCCTACAACCACCTGCTCGCCATGGCCGCGACGCACAGCATCCCCAAAAAGCGGGTCCACGACGTCATTGAGATGACCGGGCTCGCCGAGGTGGCCCGGAAGAAGGTCCGGGGCTTCTCGCTCGGCATGGGCCAGCGCCTGGGCATCGCCGCCGCCCTCCTGGGCGACCCGCAGACCGTCATCCTGGACGAGCCCGTCAACGGTCTTGACCCCGAGGGCGTGGTGTGGGTCCGCAATCTGGCGAAGTATCTTGCCTCTGAGGGGCGCACGGTCTTCCTCTCCAGCCACCTCATGAGCGAAATGGCCGTCACGGCGGACCACCTGATCGTGATCGGCCGCGGGAAGATCATCGCGGACGCCCCGATCCAGGAGATCATCACCGGGAAGGGCCAGAGCCGCGCGCGGGTCCGCACCGACCAGCCGGACCGGCTCATGCAGCTGCTCGCCGGCGCCGGCGTCTCGGTGGAGGTCCAGGAACGGGAGCTCCTCGAAGTCACGGGCCTGGACCCGCGGCAGATCGCCACCGCAGCCCTGGATAACCACGTCATGATCTACGAACTCACCCCGCTGCAGGCCAGCCTCGAGGAGGCCTACATGGAGCTGACCAAGGATGAGGTCGAATACCACTCGCTGATCACCACGGGCGCCGTTCCCGTCGAAGCCGGAGGCAACTAAGCCATGAGCTCCACAACCGTTGAATCCACGTCCCCCCGCGGCGCCGACACGTCCGCGAAGCGCTCCGGAAACGGCACCAGTTCCGGCCCCGGCCCCAGCTTCCTGAGGGTCCTCAACTCCGAATTCATCAAGTTCCGCACCCTGCTCTCCACGCTGATCCTGCTCGGCTCCACAATCGTCGTCATTGTTGGAATCGGCGCCCTCGCGGCCTGGGGAATCGGCCAGGCGCTGCAGGCCTCCGGCTCGAATCCGCAACGTTCCGCGGCATTGGCCGCCCAGGGCGACATCGCGGCATCGGCACCCAGCGCGGGGATCTCGTTCGCGCAACTGATTCTTGGTTCCCTGGCCGTGCTGATCATCAGCTCCGAATTCACCACGGGAATGGCGCGGTCCACATTTACCGCCGTCCCGAAACGAATCCCGGCCTTCGTCGCCAAACTCCTCGTCGTCGTGGTCTCGGCGTTCCTGGTCACTGCCGTTTCGCTCTACCTCGCCGGCCTCGTGGCGGTGCCGATCTTCGACCAGTACGGCCACACGCTGGACGTCTCCAGCGGGCAGTACTACCGGACCCTGCTGATCAACAGTGTTTATGTTGCCGCCGTCGCAGCGATCGGCATGGCCCTCGGCGCCCTGATCAGGAACTCCGCCGGCGGCATCATGAGCCTGGTGGGCATCTTCTTTGTGCTTCCGATCGCACTGCAGATTATCCAGGGCGACTTCGTCAAGGAACTGCGCAAGTTCATCCCGGACAACACGCTGGCACCCATGACCGCCGCCGAACATCTCCCGGACACCCTGGAGGCCTGGCAGGCCGGCCTGGTGCTGGGCGCCTGGGTGGTCATCCCGCTGCTCCTGGCAGGATTCATGCTCAAGAAGCGGGACGTCTAGGCCGGCGCCACGCGCCCAGCGCCTAGGCTCGGAGCATGATCGATGCTGTGCCTGTAAGGGACGCGTCAGCCGGTTCGGCTGACGCGTTCCTTGCCGAACTCACCGCCCGCCGCCGCGGCCGCCTCCGGCGCTACCTGCTGGCCAACCCGCGGGTCATGGATGTCCTGGTGGTGCTCTGCTACCTGCTCCTGGTCACGCCCACCGCGGTCGAGTCGGTCACCCACGGCGACTGGCCGGTGGCCGTGCTTCTTGCGGCGGCCGCACCCGTCCTGCTCTTCCGGCGGGCCTATCCCGTACAGGTGGCGGCGGCCGTGGGGGTACTGGAGCTGGCCGTCACGTTCCTGCACCCCTGGGGATCCAACGTCTCCGCCGGGCTCTGGTTTTCGCTGTACGCCGTCGCCGTGGTCCGCTCGCGGCGGTTCGCCCTGACGGCCCTGGCCCTGACCACCGCCCCGCTGGTCCTCGTATACTTCCTGCTGGCCGTGGGCCCGCTGGATGGGCGGCTCCCGGACATGGCGGTCCGCACGCCGGAGAATTTCCAGCTGATCACCAGCATCGCCGCCGGCATCGGCATTACGCTTTCCAACGTGATTGCCACGGGGATCGGAATTTCGGTCCGGCAGCGCCGCGAGCATGAGCAGGAGATTGCCGCATGGGCCGCCCGGGCCCAGCAGCTGGGCTCAGTCACCGAACGGAACCGGATCGCCCGTGAAATGCACGACGTCGTGGCCCACTCCCTGACGGTCATGATCAGCCTGTCCGACGGCGCCGCCGTCGTCCTCAAGAAGGATCCCGCACGCGCCGCCGGCGTCCTCGAGGAACTCTCCCGGACCGGACGCACGGCTCTGGCCGACATGCGGCGCGTCCTGGGCGTGCTCCGCGAGGATTCGGCCGCGGGAAACGCCCCGCGCGAGCCGCTGGTGGCCGGAGACGGACTGGCCACGCTGCTCGAGGGTTTCCGCACCGCGGGACTTCCGCTGCACTACACGCACACCGGCCCGTCGCTGCCCGGTGATGCGGCGTTCCAGCTGACCGTCTACAGGATCGTGCAGGAATCGCTGACCAACGTGCTGCGCTACGGCCGTGCGCTCAGCCGGGTGGATGTCAGCATTGCCCGCGACGGTTCCAGCGTGGTCATCGAAGTGGTCGACGACGGCCGGGGCACAGTTGACCCCGGCGGTCACGGCGCCGGCCCGCAAGGCAAGGCCGACTCCCTGGATTCGCTCGGCACCGGGCACGGAATCGACGGGATGCGGGAGCGAGCCAGGATCTACGCAGGCACCGTGCACGCCGGACGCACCGGCGACCGCGGCTGGCGGGTGCGTGCGGAACTGAACTGCACCGGGGACAATGCAACCGAAACAAGGGGGGACAATGGTCGACAAAGGACCGGTACGCGTTCTGCTGGTGGATGACCAGCCGCTGCTCCGGATGGGGTTCCGCCTCATCCTGGAGGGTGAAGATGATTTGTGCATCGTGGGCGAGGCATCCAACGGCGCCGAAGCGGTCCGGCACGCCCGGGAGCTCGCGCCCGACGTCGTCCTGATGGATGTGCGGATGCCCGTCCTGGACGGGATCGAGGCCACCCGGGCCATCGCGGACTCGGGCTCCGACGCCAAGATCATCATCCTGACCACCTTTGACCTTGATGAATACGCCTTTGCCGGGCTGCGGGCGGGGGCCTCGGCCTTCCTGCTCAAGGACGTGGCGCCGGCGGAACTGATCAGCGCGGTGCGGGTTGTGGCCAGCGGCGACGCCGTTGTGGCGCCCCGCGTTACGCAGCGGCTGCTGGAGACCTACGTCCGCGGTGCCGGGGCGGTGGATCCTTCCGCGGGTACCGGCCCTTCCTGGGCGGACCGCGGCGGTCAGCGCACCGGCGGTCAGCGTGATGGGGCGGACGACGGCGGCCAGCCGGCCGGCAGCCCGGCACGCCCCGCGCGGGATCCCTTGCTGGAAGACCTGACGCCCCGCGAAAACGAGATGCTCGGAGCGCTGGCGGAGGGGCTCTCCAACGCCGAAATCGCGCACAGGTACTTCCTGTCCGAGGCCACAGTCAAGACCCACGTGCGCCGGATCCTGACCAAGCTCCACCTCCGGGACCGCGTCCAGGCCGTCGTCTACGCGTACGAGACCGGCCTCGTCGTGCCGAGCAACGCCGACTACTGACGGGGGCTGCCTGCCGGCGGTGCCGAACGGTTACCGGCGGGTAGTGCCTGAAGCAGTGGTTTCAGGCACATTGCCGAATTGCCAATGGGGCAACTTTGGTTGCCTTGGAGGCTCTTTTGTTGGGGAATGGCCCGGTCCTGCCCGTCGTCATTTGTGGGATTGCACAAGACGGAGCGTGCGCCGGGCGGTCTAGTGTGAAACGACACTGTGGTCCGCCGCACAGCATGGTTCGATTCCGTGCCGGCAACGAGCGGGCCTGAACCCCCCACGAAGGACGGCGCTTCCATGCCCGCTGACCAACAGCTCTCAAAATCCCTGAAACCCAGGCACCTGTCCATGATCGCCATCGCCGGCGTGATCGGCGCCGGACTGTTTGTCGGTTCGGGTGCGGCGATCCAGCAGGCCGGACCGGGCATCCTGGTTGCCTACGCCGCGGCGGGTCTCGTCGTCATCCTCGTCATGCGGATGTTGGGCGAGATGGCTGCGGCCAACCCGGAAACCGGCTCCTTTTCCACGTACGCGGACAAGGCGCTGGGCCGCTGGGCAGGGTTCAGCATCGGCTGGCTCTACGCCTGGTTCTGGATCATCGTCCTTGGCATCGAGGCCACGGCCGGGGCGGCCATCATGCACCGCTGGGTTCCGGGCATCGACCAGTGGGTGTGGGCGCTTGCCCTGATGGTGCTGCTGACGCTGACCAACCTCGGGTCCGTGAAGTCCTACGGCGAGTTCGAGTTCTGGTTCGCTTCCATCAAGGTCGCGGCAATCGTGCTCTTCCTGCTCTTCGGTGTCGCCGCGATCCTCGGCTTCATCCCCGGTGTTCCGGCCCCCGGACTGGACAACCTGATCGGCAACGGCGGGTTCATGCCCAACGGCCCGGGCGCCGTCCTGGCCGGCATCCTCGTGGTCGTGTTCTCCTTCTTCGGGGCAGAAATCGCCACCATCGCCGCCGGCGAATCCGAGAACCCGGTTGACGCCGTCAAGAAGGCCGTGAAGTCCACCGTCTGGCGCATCCTCGTCTTCTACATCGGCTCCATCGC
This sequence comes from Arthrobacter sp. 05T47, assembly GCF_056395825.1. Taxonomy (NCBI): domain Bacteria; kingdom Bacillati; phylum Actinomycetota; class Actinomycetes; order Micrococcales; family Micrococcaceae; genus Arthrobacter; species Arthrobacter sp. 05T47. The sequence goes on from NZ_JBFTKG010000011.1 coordinate 109,424, forward strand.
CATTGTGGTCACCCTGCTGCCCTGGAACTCCGCGTCCGTCGCCAAGAGCCCCTACGTTGCGGTCATCGAGCTGTTCGGCATCCCCGGCGCCGGAACCATCATGGACGTCGTGGTCCTGACCTCGGTGCTCTCCTGCCTGAACTCGGGCCTCTACACCGCCAGCCGCATGCTCTTCTCGCTCTCCCGCCGCGGCGACGCCCCCAAGTCATGGATGCGGATTTCCAAGCGCGGAGTGCCTGCAGCTGCAGTGCTGGCCTCCACGGTGGTCGGCTTCATCACCGTGGGCCTGAACTACATCGCCCCGGACACCGTCTTCCTGTTCCTGGTCAACACCTCCGGCGCCATCGCGCTGTTCGTCTGGCTCGTGATCGCCTCCTCCCAGCTGATCCTGCGCCGCCGCATGGGCGCCGCCGCCAAGGACCTCCAGCTGAAAATGTGGCTCTTCCCCTACCTGACCTGGGTGTCCATCGTCAGCATCGTCGCCCTCCTGATCGGCATGGTGATCCTGGAATCCACCCGCGAATCGCTGCTGCTCTCGCTCGCCCTCGCCGGCGTCGTGGTGGGAATCGGAGTCTTCCGATACCGCAGGAACGGCGCCCAGGCCGCCGTTTCCGCAGCCGGTGACGCCACTGGTGCCGAAGCCCAGGTGGTTGACGCTGAGGACGCCACGGTGGGTGCCCGCCCGGTGTCGTAAGCCCCCCACGTCACCCCCCAGCACCACCGGACATGCCCTCGCTCGGAAACCAAGGCTGGACATAATGCCATCATGTCCATTCCTGGGAGCGTGGGGAGCGCATGTCCGGCGCACCAGGGACATGTCCGGTCGCTGCGCTGGCAAAGGGGCATGTCCAGCAAGGCCACAGCCGCTTCACAGGAAAGGGCTAGCCAGCCCATAGTGCCGCCGGGTTCCATGGGACCATGACAAAAACGCCCCAGCCCCCGCACCAGCCGCATCCCAACCACGACCGCGGCCTGGAGTTCGATCTTTCCACGCTCATGAGCCGCCGCTCGCTGGGCATGTTCCTCGGCGCGGGAACCGCAGCCGCCCTGGCAGCCTGCAGCCCGGCCGGCACCAGCGGCAGTTCGACGTCGGCCTCGTCCGCCGCGGCTTCGGCGGCCACAACTCCGGCGACGTCGGCCGCGGCAGCAACGCCGTCGGCCTCGTCTTCGGCCACGCCGACGCTGACCCGTGCGATCGCCGAATGCGGCGCAGAAATCCCTCAGGAAACCGCCGGCCCCTACCCCGGCGACGGTTCCAACGGCCCCAATGTCCTGGAGGCCTCCGGGGTGGTCCGCCAGGACATCACTTCCAGCTTCGGCACCGCCACCAGCACCGCCGAGGGCGTGCCGCTGACGGTCACACTGACCCTGCTCGACAACGCCAACGGCTGCACCCCGCTGGCCGGAGCCGCCGTCTACGCCTGGCACTGCGACCGCGACGGCAAATACTCCATGTACGATTCCGGGCTCCAGAACGAGAACTACCTCCGCGGCGTCCAGGAGGCCGACGCCAACGGGCAGGTCACATTCAAAACCATCTACCCCGGGGCCTACAGCGGCCGCTGGCCACACATCCACTTTGAAGTCTTCGAGTCCATGAGCAATGCGACGGCGGCCGGCCAGGTCCTGGCCGTGTCCCAGATCGCGCTGACCGAGGCGGCCTGCAAAGAGGTCTACGCGTCGACCGGCTACGAAACCAGTGCCCAGAACTTCCCCCGCACCACGCTGAAATCCGACAACGTCTTCGGCGACGACGGCGGCATCTACCAGCTGGCCGCCATGAGCGGCTCGGTAACCGCGGGCTACACCGCCGGTCTCAACGTCACCGTCTAGACACAGCGGCGGATCCGAGCCACAGCGGAGCATCCGGCCAGGCGGCACGGTCTCGGCTCCTCGGATCCGGCCCGACGGCCTGGTCTCGGCTCGGTCAGAGCGGCGTGTCCGGCACACCCAGGGGCCGGGTGTGCCGGACTAGACTCGGAGCCATGCCAACACCGAGCACCGCAGCAGAGCACATCCAGGACCTCGGCGCGTATGTCAGCGCGTCGCCGTCGAGCTTCCACGCCGTCCACGAAGCCGCGCGCCGGCTGGATGCTGCGGACTTTACGGGCCTGGACGAACTGCACGCGTGGCCGGAACCCGGAGCCGCCGGAGCCGCCACGGCCGGCAAGTTCTACGTGATCCGCGACGGCGCCCTCATCGCCTGGGTGGTGCCCGCCGGTGCCGGACCGACCACCGGCTTCAACATCCTGGGCGCGCACACGGATTCGCCGTCCTTCAAACTCAAGCCGAAGGCCACCACGGGCAAGTTCGGCTGGCTGCAGGCCGGCGTCGAGGTCTATGGCGGACCGCTCCTGAACTCCTGGCTGGACCGCGAACTCCAGCTCGCCGGCCGCCTGGTCATGCGTGACGGCACGCAGCACCTGACGGCCACGGGCCCGCTGCTGCGCTTCCCGCAGCTCGCCATCCACCTGGACCGGGCCGTGAACGAGGGCCTGGCCCTGGACAAGCAGCAGCACATGAATCCGGTCTATGGCCTGGGCGATCCCGCCGGCGAGGACCTCCTCGGGCTCCTCGCAGACCGGGTCGCCGGTGCCACCGTGGATCCGGACCAGATCGGCGGGTACGACGTCGTCATCGCGGACACCCAGGCCCCGGCGGTGTTCGGCGCGCGGGGCGAATTCTTCGCCTCCGGCCGGCTCGACAACCTCTCCGCGACGCACGCCGGGCTCACGGCGCTGATCGCCCACGCCGGCACGCCGCTGCCGGACGGTGCACCCATCGCCGTTCTGGCCGCCTTTGACCACGAAGAAATCGGCTCAGCATCCCGTTCCGGCGCGTGCGGACCCATCCTCGAGGACGTCCTGGTGCGGATCTCCGACGGGCTCGGGGCCTCGGCCAGCCAGCGTCGGCAGGCCTTCGCGGCGTCGTTCTGCGTCTCGGCGGATGCGGGCCATGCCGTGCACCCGAACTATCCGGAACGGCACGATCCGGCCAACCGGCCCGTCCTCAACGGCGGGCCGCTGCTGAAGATCAATGCCAACCAGCGCTACGCGACCGACGCCACCGGGGCCGCCCTCTGGGCGCGGCTGTGCACCGACGCCGGGATTCCGTACCAGGAATTCGTCTCCAACAACGTGATGCCGTGCGGCTCGACGATCGGCCCGCTGACCGCCACCCGGCTGGGAATCCGGACGGTCGACGTCGGTGTTCCCCTGCTCTCGATGCACTCGGCGCGCGAGCTTTGCGGCGTCCAGGACCCGCACCGGCTGGCCACGGTGACGCGGACGTTTTTCCGGACGGCGGCGTAAGGTCCCGGTACGGACTACGCGGCGACCCCGACCACGAGGTTGATGGTGGTAGCCAGGATGATTGTCCCAAAGAGGTAGGACAGCAGGCTGTGCTTGAGCGCCTCTGCCCGGATGCCATGGTTCTGGAGGGCGGTGTCTGAAACCTGGTACGTCATGCCAAGGCTTGTGGCCAGGTACGCGAAGTCGGTGTACTGCGGCGGCCGGGTCTGGTTGAAGTCGATGCCGCCCACCGCGGAGCCTGCTTTCCGTCCGGTGCCGTAGTACAGCTCGGCATAGCGCAGTGTGAAGAGCGTTTGGACGAGCGTCCAGGACAGTGCCACCGAGACCACCGCGAGCAGGCCGCCCCCGATCCGGGACACGAAGTCGGTGTTGTTGTGGGAATCCACGATGACCGCCGCTGCCGCGCCCAGGCTGGCCACATTTGCCCCCAGAATGAGCAGGTCCGTGGTGCTCCGGGATGGATCCTCCGCTGTGGCGTGCAGCCGTGTATCCGCCGGATCGAGGCCCCCGATGACCAGCCAGACCCAGACGATGTAGGTCAGGGCAGCCCCGCACCAGCCAATCGTGGGAGCCTGCACCCAGTGCCCCGCCACTCCGGCTGCGGTCGCGGCAAGCAACCCCGCCAGCAACATGACGGCGAAACGCAGGCGGCTCTTCCTGGTGCGCACGGCACGTCGGTGCGGGGATCCGGTGTTCATTCCCTGATCATGGCATGCCGACGGCGGCAACCGCCGCAACGGTTATCCACATGCCCCTCCGGTACTCTTCCGGGCCCGGCCGCAGGGTCGTACAGTGGGGGCACGGAATCGCCGAAACCGGCGCGGATGCACTAAGCTATTGAAGTCTGTGCTGCGCCCTGCCTCCGATCCGGTGGCCGGGCATTGCATGGCACCGCAAATGAACCTCCTGTTACGGAAATGCCGTAACCGCTTAGCCCAAAGGAGGTGGGTTCACATATGCGTCCTTACGAATTGATGGTAATCATCGACCCCGAGGTCGAAGAGCGTGCCGTTGAGCCGTCGCTTCAGAAGTTCCTGAACGTCATCACCAACGATGGTGGAACCATCGAAAAGGTTGACATCTGGGGCCGTCGTCGCCTGGCTTACGAAATCCAGAAGAAGTCCGAAGGTATCTACGCCGTGGTGAACTTCACCGCTGAGCCGGCTACCGCCAAGGAACTTGACCGCCAGCTGAGTCTCAACGAGACCATCATGCGCACCAAGATCACCCGCCCCGAAGAGCAGAAAGTTGTTGCTGAGTAATTCAGCGCTCAACCTTCAATCTTTATCCCCGCAGGAACGCACAAGGAGGCAGTAGATGGCAGGCGAAACCACTATCACGGTTGTCGGTAACCTCACCAATGACCCCGAACTCAGGTTCACACCGTCCGGTTCGGCCGTAGCGAATTTCACCATCGCTTCTACTCCCCGCACCTTCGACCGGCAGTCCAATGAGTGGAAGGACGGGGAAACCCTGTTCCTCCGCGCGTCGGTCTGGCGCGAAGCAGCCGAAAACGTCGCCGAATCCCTGACCAAGGGCATGCGCGTGATCGTCTCCGGCCGCCTGAAGAGCCGTTCCTACGAAACAAAAGAAGGCGAGAAGCGCACCGTTATCGAGCTCGAGGTCGACGAGATCGGCCCGAGCCTGCGGTACGCCAATGCCAAGGTCAACCGCACCCAGCGCTCCGGCGGTCAGGGTGGACAGGGTGGCTTCGGCGGCGGCAACAGCGGTGGCTTCGGTGGCGGCCAGGGTGCAAACCAGGGCGGCAACACCGGCGGACAATGGGGCGGCAACCAGCCCGCCGCGCAGGAAGACCCGTGGGCCACGCCCGGGGTCAGCAATGCGGGCGGCGGCTGGGGCAACGGCCCGGATTCCGAACCTCCCTTCTAAACAACATCTAAGGTCCGGCAACGAAAACCGCCGGGACGCCGCAAGGCGCCCGGGTGCAGACCGCGCCGGATCACCACCATCCCGTGGATCAATATCCACGGGCTCCATCGAATAGGAGCTCCACGATGGCTAAGGCTGAACTCCGTAAGCCCAAACCAAAGTCCAACCCCTTGAAGGCCGCTGACATCACTGTCATCGACTACAAGGACGTAGCATTGCTGCGCAAGTTCATCTCCGACCGCGGAAAGATCCGCGCCCGTCGCGTCACTGGCGTCACGGTGCAGGAACAGCGCAAGATCGCCCAGGCAATCAAGAACGCCCGCGAAGTTGCTCTGCTGCCCTACTCCGGCGCTGGCCGCGGTTAAGGGAAGGGATTAACTAAAATGGCAAAGCTCATTCTGACCCACGAAGTAACCGGTCTCGGTGCTGCTGGCGACGTTGTCGAGGTCAAGGACGGTTACGCACGTAACTACCTGCTGCCCCGCAACTTCGCCCTGACCTGGTCCAAGGGTGGCGAGAAGCAGGTTGAGTCCATCAAGGCTGCCCGCGTTGCCCGCGAGCACGCTTCCCTGGAAGACGCTCAGAAGCAGGCTGCTGCACTCTCCGCCAAGCCGGTCAAGCTGGTCGTCAAGGCTGGCGCAACCGGACGCCTGTTCGGCACCGTCAAGCAGGSCGACGTGGCSGACGCTGTTGAGGCCGCTGGCCTGGGCCGCATCGACAAGCGCAAGGTTGAACTGCCGGCACACATCAAGTCGACCGGTTCCTACCAGGCAAACGTCCGTCTGCACGACGACGTTTCCGCTGTGATCGAMCTCGACGTCGTCGCAGGCAAGTAGTCTTTCGACTCCCGGCCTCACCGGCCAGGCAGTCCTGAACTGCTGGAAGGCCCCCGCCTCCGGACCCCTTTGAGGGACCGAAGGCGGGGGCCTTCCGCTYTAACTTCCGCTTTAACTGTCACGCGGGGCGGATTCGCCTTAGCCGTGGTGCAGCACCGTGGTGACGTGCCGATAGCCGTGCCGGATCAGTTCCGCCAGCACGGCCTCGTCGACGTCGTCGAGTTTGTTGACGTACAGGCAGCCGGCACCGAGCTTGTGCTTGCCCAGCCGGCCGAGCAGATCGACAGCCTCCGGCCCGTCGGTGAGCCCGTAGAGCGACAGGCTGGATTTCCTGGGCGAGAATCCGACCGCAGGGGCATCACCTTCCCTGCCGCTCGCGTACTTGTAGTGGTAGCGGCCGAAGCCCACGATGGTTGGGCCCCACATTTCCGCCGCTTCCCCAGTGATTCCGGACATCAGCGTGAGCAGCCGCAGCCCGTCGCCGCGCCGGACCGGGTGCTCGACGGCGGCCAGGAACTCCTCGACAGACGCGCCGGTTGCCTGCGTTTTGTTTTCAGCCATGAGGGCAGTCTTCCAGAGCGCGGAATCCCTGTCAGTCGGCGCGGCCTGTGGGGGAGCGAAAGCCCGGGAATAAATCCACGCCTCGGGCCCTTGAAAGGGTAGATGCAAACGCATGTATTAGCGTTGCTGACCTGGATTCAACTTAGGAGCACTCCGTGGAAACCCGCCGTATTACCGTTATCTCCGCCGGACTGGGCGTCCCGTCGTCGAGCCGTCTGCTGGCCGACCAGCTGGCGGCGTCGGCCGAGCGGCAGCTTGCCGCGGCCGGCTACGCCGCCGACGTCGAGGTCGTGGAACTCCGGGACCTCGCCGTGGACATCGCCAACAACTTCGTGACCGGCTATGCGGCTCCGCGGCTGGCCGAAGTGATCGCCGGCGTCCATGCCTCCGACGGCATCATCGCCGTCAGCCCCGTGTTCAGCGCCTCCTACAGCGGGCTTTTCAAATCCTTCATCGATGTCCTCGATCCCAAGTCGCTGGAGGGCAAGGCGGTCGTGCTGGGCGCCACCGCGGGCACGGACCGGCACCAGATGGTGCTGGACTTTGCGATGCGGCCGCTTTTCACCTACCTGCGCACCAGGATCGCGGCCACCGCTGTCTTCGCCGGGCCCCAGGACTGGGGCAACAACGACGACGGCGGCTCGCCGCTCTCGGCGCGGGTGGACCGGGCAGCGGGGGAGTTTGTCAGCCTGCTGCAGGACTCAGGGCCGCAGCAGAAGCCGGTGCCCCTGGAGTCGCTGCCGTTTGAGCAATTGCTCGCCGGCATCTCGGGCACGCGGTAGCGCCGGAACGGGAGTCGTGCTCAGTCGCCGAGCAGGGCGATGAATTCCCTGGCCTGCTTCATGGAAATATCCGAGTGGCGGGTCAGGGCCGTCGCTGCGGCCTCGGTGTCGCCGCTCTTGGCGAGAGTGCGGATCCTGCCGTAAATCTCATCATTGAGCATGTTGCTGCTCACCTCGCGCGTGACATCTCCCTTGCTGGCGATGGCGCGGTAGCGGTACGGGAACCGCTGCGGCACGTCCTCCTCGTCCGCAACGGCTTCCGGTGCGGCCTCGGGGGCCCGGTAGGGCTGGGGGTGCGCCGCCAGGGCTGCGACGGCGTCGCGGGACGCCCGGAGGCCCTCACCGGTGGCCTCGAGGTACACCTTGATGGCGGCCATGGCCTGCCCCTGGGCTATCAGTGCGTAAAGCCGCCGGTGCTGCTCCTCGTTGAGCCTGGCGGCCGCGGCGCGGGCCACGTCGGCGGAGTCGGGCGCCGGCTGCGGCATGGACGAGGGCGTGGGGCGTTCGCCGCGGCGGCTCCAGGCCCGGACCACTATCAGCACCCCTGCGGCCACTAGGACCAGGATCAGTACGGGAATGAGCAGCGAATCCATGCGCTAGAGCCGTTCTACGTAATTCTTGGCGGTCTTGTGGTCCGAGTGCGTCGCCTGCTGCAGCMTCCGCGTTGCCTTGATCTTGTGGCCGCTGCGGGCCATCGACTGAAGCTCCAGGAAGAGTTGGGGGCTGAGCTGTCCGAAGGCGAGCAGGGTGTCCTGGTGGCCGGGGCGGGCCCCGGCAAAGGTCGCGGCGCTGTGGGCCAGCAGGGCGGAGCGGGCGTGGTCGGCCTGTTGTGACTGCTGCGCGGAGTTCTGGCTGGGACGGGTGGTCGCTTCGATCTTTGCGCGGGCGGCAACCGCAGCCTGGACCTGCGCAGCGTAGTGCGCCTGTGACTTCACCGCCAGTTCCCGCTGGTAGCGCTCTGCGTCGGAAATGCCGAAATTCCGCGGTTTCAGCGCCGTGACCATCGCCCAGAGCACCGCCGTCAGAATGAGGGCAGGCAACATGACTATCAGTACATCGGCCATGCTTAGAGCTTATGCCAGATTGCGGTTATCCACAGCATATTCCGCACCGCACGTACAGTGCCCCCGCGGCCGGCGTCAATTCGGCGCTGCGGCGTGAGTCCGGCCACAAAATTCGTGCATTGGGCGGCAAATATGGCCTCCGGCGCGGTGCTGAATCCCCAGCCGCAAGGTGCAGGCTGTGGATGAAGCTTGGTGGAAAATCTTTTGTGTCCACAACATGAATCCAATGTTTCTGCAGGTCAAGGGCGGATTGCGGACACAAGTTTTTTTCTATCCACAGCCCTACCCACAGACTGTGCACAAGCATCAGGCAGTAGTGCACAGGTTATCCACAGGGGAGTGGGGTGGCCGGGTTGGTGCCTGCCCGATCGGCGGATAACGTTGCAGGGTATCGGGCCTTGGAAGCGGAAAATCCTGTGGCCGCCGGGTGGTGCCCGCAAGGAACCCATCCCCGGATCCCGGTGGCTCTGCAGCCGCACCAGCGCTGTGGATAACGGCGGTGCGGCGGACCGGCGGGAACTGTCGGAGCTGACTGATAAGAATTGAGCGGCCGGCATGCGCCGGGTTTGCCGCTGGGCGTCACCGCAGTTTGGCATTACCGCAGTTGGGCGTCACCGCAGTTGGGCGTCACCGCCGGTCGGTGTCACCGCAGTTCAGCACCAACGCAGTTTGGCATCACAGCGGCTGGGCCTCGAGGCACAGCGCTTACGCGCCGCGGCGAACGGATATCCGCCACGGCTCACTATGGAGGACGCAGTTTTGTCAGTTACGCATCTGGACTCAGTCGAGGGTACGCGGGGAGCCGAGGGCAGCCGCAAGCCCCCGCAGGACATTCCCGCGGAGCAGTCAGTCCTGGGCGGCATGATGCTGTCCAAGGACGCGATTGCCGACGTCGTCGAGATCCTGCGTGGCCAGGACTTCTACCGTCCGGCCCACGAAACCATCTACGAGGCGATCATCGACCTCTACGGCCGCGGCGAGCCCGCGGACGCCGTGACGGTCTCGGACGAGCTGACCAAGCGCGGCGAGATCAACCGGATCGGTGGCCCGGCCTATCTGCACGAGCTCATCCAGACCGTTCCCACCGCTGCAAACGCCGGCTACTACGCCGAAATCGTGGCCGAACGGGCCGTGCTCCGCAGGCTGGTCAACGCCGGCACCAAGATTGTCCAGCTCGGCTACGGACAGGACGGCGAGGTAGAAGACCTCGTCAACCAGGCCCAGGCCGAGGTCTACGCCGTCGCCGAACGCCGCACCGCCGAGGACTACGTGGTCCTCAAGGACGTCATGGAGTCCACGGTGGACGAGATCGAAGCCTCGGGGCACCGCGGCGAGGGCATGGTGGGCGTCCCCACCGGTTTCTACGAGCTCGATGAGCTGACCCATGGCCTGCACCCCGGCCAGATGATCGTCATCGCCGCCCGCCCGGCTGTCGGTAAATCCACGTTCGCCCTCGACTTCGCCCGTTCGGCCGCCATCAAGAACAACCTGGCCACAGTCATGTTTTCCCTCGAAATGGGCCGCAACGAGATCGCGATGCGCCTGCTGTCCGCCGAGGCGACCATCGGTCTCCAGGACCTCCGCAAGGGCACCATCAAGGACGAGCAGTGGTCCAAGATTGCCACCACCATGGGCCGCATGAACGATGCCCCGCTGTTCATCGATGACAGCCCCAACATGTCGCTCATGGAAATCCGGGCCAAGTGCCGGCGGCTCAAGCAGCAACATGACCTCAAGCTCGTGATCCTGGACTACCTGCAGCTCATGAGCTCGGGCAAGAAGGTCGAATCCCGCCAGCAGGAAGTCTCCGAGTTCTCCCGAGCCCTGAAGCTGCTCGCCAAGGAACTCCAGGTCCCCGTGATCGCGCTGTCGCAGCTGAACCGTGGCTCCGAGCAGCGCCAGGACAAGCGCCCCATGGTCTCGGACCTGCGCGAATCCGGCTCCATCGAGCAGGACGCCGACATGGTGATCCTGCTGCACCGCGAAGACGTCTACGACAAGGAGTCCCCGCGCGCCGGCGAGGCGGACATTCTGATCGCCAAGCACCGTAACGGTCCCACAAAGGACATTGTTGTGGCCTTCCAGGGCCACTACTCGCGGTTCGCCAACATGGCGGCCGACGCCGGCGGGGGCGGCGGCTTCTAGCCCGCCCTAACCCTCAGCCTGCCCTAGCCCTCGCCGGCCGCGAGCAGGTGGTTGGGCAGCCGGTTCCCTGGCGCCCGGCCGCGGATTTCCAGCAGTTCGCGGGCGTGGGCGTGGAGCCGCGTGTCCTCGGCGGAGACCGGCACCCACTGCGGAACCGGGACCGAGGTGCCGGCTTCGTCGCGGGCCACCATGACGGTCAGGCAGTAGGTGGTGAGGTTCAGTTCGCGCCCCTTGGGGTCCCCCGAGCGGACATGGACGGCGATGTGCATCCCCTTCGTGCCGGTGTAGACCAGGCGGGCCTCCACCTCCACGACGTCGCCGATCAGCAGCGGCCGGTAGAACCGCACGCCGCCGGAAAACACGGCCACGGTGTCCTTCCCGCAGTAGCGGGAGGCACAGACGTAGGCGGCCTCATCGATCCACTTCATCACGATGCCGCCGTGGACCTTGCCGCCCCAGTTCACGTCCGTCGGCGCCGCCATGAACCGCAGCACCACCTGCTCTGCAGTGCCGGCGTCGGTATATTCCTGGCCGCTCATGGCCTCCACGATGTCCTCGCGGACCTTGATCCGGGCCAGCGCGTTATCCCGCTGTTCGATTTCTTCGCCCGTCACCGGTTCAAACTGCGGCACCGGGATGGGCTTGCCGTCGGCGCCCACGGCCACGAAGATCACGATGCACTGGCTGCGCATGGTGGCAGGGCCGCCCTTCGGATCGCCCGAGGACACGACCGTGCGGATGTGCATCGAGGACCGTCCGGTATAGACGATGGTGGCCTCGACCTCCACCATGTCCCCGCTGTTGACAGGGTCCGCGAAGTGGATGTTCCCCACATAGGCCGTCACGCAGTAGGACTTGGACCAGCCGACGGCGGCGGCATAGGCCGCCTTGTCCACCCACTCGAGCACGGTGCCGGCGTCCACCGAGCCGCTGTGGCCGACATCGGTGGGGGCCGCCAGGAAGCGCAGGGTCACGGCATTGGGCGCATTCTCGCTCATGCTGTGAGTTTACTGAAGGGCCCGGCAGGTGCCGCGGACCGGCGACACAATCGCTGTCCGGGACGCCATAACCCGATGACATACGACGGCGGGCGGCCACCTTAAGGTGACCGCCCGCCGTAGCTGAATATATGCGTTGAAGAAGTGCGCTGAAGAAGTGTGCCTGGGGAAGCGGGGGGACTAGGCCAGGACGCCGAGCCTGGAGCTGGCGCGGCCGAACAGCACCTTGTCTACGGAGACCTTGCCCGCGCCGACGAGGGCCACGGCCAGGGCTGCGGCGGCCAGCAGCAGCACCAGTTCGTAGCCGCCGGTGGCGGCGAACACTCCGGCGGAGGCGTGGACCAGGAACAGGGCGCCCAGCATGTCCACGGCGAGCAGAACGGCGAACACGCGGGTCAGGACGCCCRGGATCAGGGCGATGCCGCCGGCCAGTTCCAGGGTCGCGACCACCGGTGCGGCAACCTGTGCCGCGGGGACACCCATCTGGGTGAACGCGGCCTGGGTGCCGGGAATGGTGAATTCGTAGAACTTCTGCCAGCCGTGGGCGGCGAAGAGGAATCCGGTGACGAGGCGCAGGATGGTGCGGGCCGAGGTGGTGAGGGCGGGCTGGTTCATGGGAAATACCGTTTCGTAAGAGGAGGCGCCGCGGCTGTGTTCCGCCGCGACTTCGGTTGCGTTCAGGATCAAGTCTTCCCGAGTTTTAGTTGAAATGTCAACTAATATGGAAATGTATGACGCCGGGAGTGCCGCTAGGGTGGATCCGTGCCCGCCTTGTCCCCGACCTCCGCCACCCTGCCGGCCGCCGCGAGCCGGAACCGGGAAATCCTGCGCCTTGCCGTCCCCGCTTTCGGCGCCCTGATCGCCGAACCGCTGTTCCTGCTGGCCGATTCGGCGATCGTCGGCCACCTCGGCGTGGCGCAGCTCGCCGGCGTCGGGCTGGCCTCCGCGGTGCTGCATACGGTGGTGGGCCTCATGGTCTTCCTCGCCTACTCCACCACCCCGGCCGTGGCGCGCGCGATCGGCAACGGCCAACTGCCCAAGGCCCTCGCGGCCGGCCGCGACGGCGTCTGGCTGGCCCTGCTGCTCGGAATCGTCCTCGCCGTGGCGGGCTTCCTGTCCGCCGGGCCGCTCCTGGAATTGATGGGCGCCCGCGGCGAAGTGCTGGCGTTCGCGGTGGACTACCTGCGCGCCTCGATGCCCGGACTCGTCGCGATGCTGCTGATCTTCGCGGGCACCGGAGTGCTGCGCGGGCTGCAGGACACCCGGACCCCGTTGATCGTCGCCGCCGCCGGGTTCACCCTGAACATCGCGCTGAACTTCCTCCTGGTCTACGGGCTCCAGCTCTCAGTCGCCGGCTCGGCGATCGGCACCAGCATCGCACAATGGGCCATGGCGGCCGTCTACGTGCTGATCGTCCGGCGCAATGCCCGCCACCACGGGGTGCCCCTGCGGCCGGACTGGCACGGCATCCGGGCCCTGACCCGGGTGGGCTCCTGGCTGATGCTGCGCACGCTCAGCCTGCGCATCGCGATCCTCGCCACCGTCGTGGTGGTCACCGCGCAGGGTCCGGTCAACCTCGCGGCGCACCAGCTGGCCATGACCATCTTCACATTCTTCGCCTTCGCCCTGGACGCCCTCGCGATTGCGGCCCAGGCGCTGATCGGCAAAGAACTTGGCGCGGCCCGGCCCGCGGCGGCCCGCGCGCTGACCCGCACCATGACCCGGTGGGGGATCGGCTTCGGCGTCCTGACCGGGATCCTCCTCGCGGTGGCGGCGCCGTGGGCGGGCGCACTCTTCACCTCCGACGCCGACGTCCGGGCGGCGCTGACGCTCGCCCTGTGGGTGCTCGCCGCCGGGCAGCCCCTCGCCGGATACGTCTTTGTCCTCGACGGCGTCCTCATCGGGGCGGGCGACGCCCGCTATCTGGCGATCGCCGGCGTCGTCAATCTCGCGGCCTACCTGCCGCTGCTGCTGGCAGTGCGGAATCCCGGCGCCGGTACCGGCGCGGGCCTGCTCTGGCTGTGGGCGGCCTTCTCCCTGGGCTACATGGCGGCACGCGCGCTGACGCTGGGCCTCCGGGCCAGGACGGAGAAATGGATGGTCCTCGGCGCGCGCTGAGCCGGAAAGGCCCCCGGGTGCCGGCAGATGCCGCCCGCCCCGGCGCGCGCCGGGGCGGCTTCGCACTAAACTGGACGGGTGACTCTTCCCGCAGCGCCTGACGCGACCCCTGCCATCCGCGCCGCGGCCGACCTATGGAAGCCCGTCCTTGTCCGGGCCGCCGTTGCGCTCGTGTTCGGCGCCGTAACCGTGTTCTGGGCCGCACCGCCCGAGGCGGGCATGGGCTGGGCCGGCGGCCTCTACCTGCTGGCCACCGGTGTGGTCATCATCTGGACCGTGCCCAAGACCGGGTACTCCCCGCGGGAAGGTGCCGGCCGGATCCTCTCCGCCGGCGGGGCAGCCCTGGCGGGCGCGGGAGCGGCCGTGGCCCTGATTCCCGCCTCCCTCATCTTTGGAACAATCGCCGCGTTGGGCCTGGGCGTGGCCGGCGCTGCTGAGCTGTTCGCCGGCATCCTCGGCCGCGGCCGGTCCGTGCTGGCCCGCGACTGGATCACCTCCGGCGTCATCGGACTGGGCACTGCGATCGCGCTGCCGTTCTTCATCGGCCTGGGCCCGCACGCCCTCCTCGGCGTTGCGGGCGGCGGAGCCATCATCAGCGGCGTCCTCTGGATGCTGTCCGGCTTGACCCTGCGGCACGATGCTCGGGGCGATTCCGCAAAGGCCGTAAACTAGTACCGACAGGTTCTACCCGGCGTAGAACAATTGCGGTAACAAGACAGCCACGCCTCCCCGCGCGGGCTGCAGGAGGAAATCACCTTGGCACAGCAGAAACCCGGAGCGCCCCGCAGCCTGCGGACCTCGGTCAAGGGACCGCTCATGTTCTCCGCGTTCTGGGCCGTGGTGGTGTTCTTCGGCGTCCTGATCTTCGCCTCGGGCGGCAGCGCCCGCTCGCCCCGCTTCGACCTGGCACTCATCGGCGCCGGGATCGCCTTCATAGTGATCCTGGTGGTGGCGGCCATGCTCGCGATGAGCCACAAGGACAACCCCGCGGACCTGGGGAAGGGCTCGGGCGTCAACCTCAGTTCCAAGCGGACGCCCTCCGGCCGCGGCGGGCAGTCCCGTCCCGAGGCGGGCCCCGCCGATACCCGCGACGGCGGCCCGCAGGCCTAAGCCCGCAGCCTTGACTTCCCAGCCCTAACCCCGCGGTCCTGATCATGAAAAGAATGGCCCGCGGCCGCTGTCAGGACGCGGCTTTCCGGGCCCGGTACGCGGCCACGTGGGCGCGGTTGGCGCAGTTTCCCGTGTCGCAGTAGCGCTTCGAGCGGTTCCGGCTCAGATCCAGTACGACGGCGTCGCAGTCGTCCGCCGCGCACACCAGCAGACGGTCCATTTCCTTGCTGCGGATCACATCGACGATCGCCATGGCCGCCTCCGTGCTCATCCGGTCGGCCAGGGGGGCCTCCGGCGTCGTGGCGTGCAGGTGCCAGTCCCAGGGATCATGCTTGACCAGATGGGGCAGCGCCCGGGCCTCCCGTAGCAGGCGGTTCACGGTCTCCGCGGCCGTGGCCTCGTCCGCCAGCCAGAGCTCGGCGAGCTCGTTGCGCAGGTGCCGCACGCTGGCCAGCTCCGCCTCGTCCCGGGTCCGGGAGCCGGTGAACCCCTCGGCCTCCAGGAAGTCGTCCAGGTCCTTGCCGGTGGCCAGATGTTCCTCACCGTTGGCGGCGGTGTTTATGAGGTTGACCACAGAACGCAGGGCAACTTCCGTGTCAGGGGCAAAAACCATCTTGACTCCTTACCTCGCCGGGGCGTAACGTCATGACCATAACCCTACTTTACTCCTGACAGGAGAATGCCCGTGTCTGCCCCCCAGCGCTCCGCCGCCGCCCCGGTACGAGACCTTGCCGCCCAGCGGGCTGCCTCCGAACCGGCCGGCGTCACGCGGGACCGCCAGCAGGGCACCAAACAGGACACCCCGCAGCCTGCCGGCCGGGCCGGCGCCTCGTCCGGATTCATGGCCTCGGGCCTGGGCGTCGCCTTGTTTTCCTCCGCGGTGTTCGGGCTCTCCGGATCTTTCGCCAAGGCTCTTCTGGAAACGGGCTGGACACCCGGAGCGGCGGTCACGGCCCGGCTCACCGGCGCGGCGCTGATTCTGGCCGTCCCCGCCGTTTTCGCCCTGCGCGGGCGCTGGCACCAGCTCCGCGACAACTGGCTGACCGTGCTGCTGTTCGGATTCATCGGCGTCGCCGCCTGCCAGCTGTTCTACTTCAACGCCGTGTCCCGGCTCTCGGTCGGCGTCGCCTTGCTGCTGGAGTATCTCGCACCGGTGCTCATTGTGCTCTGGCTGTGGGCCGCCAGCCGGAAACGGCCCCGGCCGCTGACCATCGCGGGAACCCTCCTGTCCCTCGGCGGGCTGGTCCTGGTCCTGGACCTCACGGGAGCCGTGAAGATCGACGTCATCGGCGTGCTGTGGGGGATCGCAGCAGCCGTCTGCCTCGCGATCTACTTCTTCATCACCGCCAAGGAAAACGACACGCTCCCGCCCATTGTCCTGGCCTCGGGCGGGCTCATGGTGGGTGCGGTTGTCATGTGGCTGACCGCGGCAACCGGGCTGCTGCCGATGGCCTTCAGCACCGCCGACACCCGCCTGGGACCCTGGGTCACCCCGTGGTGGGTGGCGCTGGGCGGCCTCGTGGTCCTGGCCACTGTGGTGGCGTACGTGTCCGGAATTGTCGCCGCGCGGGCGCTCGGTTCGAAAGTGGCGTCCTTTGTCTCGCTCACCGAAGTGCTGTTCGCCGTGATCTGGGCGTGGCTGCTGCTCGGCGAACTGCCCGGACCCATCCAGCTCCTGGGCGGGCTGCTGATCGTCGGCGGCGTGGTGCTGGTCCGGCTGGACGAGCTCCGGGCCCCGGCGGGCACCAGTGCGGCGGCGCTGGACCACGCGAACGACTGCGAGCCGGTGCCCTAAGCCACGCATTGCGGCACCCGGCAGGCCTTGCCCGCCGGGTGCCGCTTTTTGCTCCCGGGACCCTCGTTCCCGGACGCGAAGGCACTTACCATGGGGATATGTGCCGAAATATCCGGACCCTCCACAATTTTGAGCCGCACGCGACCACCGCCGAGGTGGAGGCCGCCGCGCTGCAATATGTCCGCAAGATCAGTGGCAGCACCAAGCCGTCCAAGGCCAATGAAGAGGCCTTCAACCGGGCTGTGCATGAGATCGCGCACGCGACGCAGCACCTGCTCGACGCCCTGGTGACCCACGCTCCGGCCAGGGACCGCGATGAGGAAGCCGCCAAGGCCAAAGCCAGGGCTGCCGTCCGCTTCGGGGCGGCTTGAGGCCGCGGCCTGACGGCGCGACCTGATTGGACGGCCCGACGGCGCGGCCTACGAAGGCCGGACCCCTGTGCGCCGGCCTACCTGCCGAAGCTGCGCAGCCTCAGCGAGTTGGCCACCACCAGCACCGAGCTCGCGGCCATGGCTGCCCCGGCGATCATCGGGTTCAGGAGCCCCAGGGCCGCCACGGGAATGCCCACGGCGTTGTAGAAGAAGGCCCAGAAGAGGTTGGCCTTGATGGTGGACAGCGTTCGGCGCGAAAGTTCGATTGCCTGCGCCACGTGCCCCAGATCGTTGCCCATGACCGTCAGGTCCGCCGCTTCAATGGCAACATCCGCCCCGGAGCCCATGGCCACCCCCAAGTCCGCCTGGGCCAGCGCCGCGGCGTCGTTGACCCCGTCGCCGGCCACCGCCACGGTGGCGCCCGCGGCCTGCAGCCTCTTCACGGCCTCGACTTTGCCTTCGGGCAGCACGCCGGCAAACACGTCCTCCGGAGGGATTCCGACGGCGGCAGCGACCTGGGCGGCCACCGCGGCGTTGTCCCCGGTCAGCAGGAGGGGCCTCAGCCCCAGCTGGCGGAGCCGGTCCACCGCGGCCCGGGAGCCGGGTTTGAGGGTGTCGCGCAGCCGGATGATTCCGGCGGGTTCGCCGTCCACGGCGACCCAGATGGCCGTGGCGCCGGAGTCTTCGGCGGCGGCGAACGCCTCCTGCTGTGCCGGGGACGGCGTGATGCCGTTGTCCAGCAGCCAGCCGGTGCGCCCCGCGGCGACCAGCCGGCCCTCCACGGTGCCCAGGACCCCGCCGCCGGGCGCGGACCGGAAGCCGGCGACGGCGGCCGGGCCGGCGCCGTCGTGCCCCGGCTCCACGGCCAGTGCCGCGGCCGCGATGGCGCGGGCGATCGGGTGCTCGGAGGCGTGTTCCACCGCTCCGGCAAGGCGCAGGACTTCGGCTTCGGTGTGCGTTCCGAAGCCCTCGATACCCTCCACGGCAAGGCGGCCGGTGGTGACGGTGCCGGTCTTGTCCAGCAGGATGGTATCCACGGTCCGGGTGTCCTCGAGGACCTGCGGGCCCTTGATGAGGATGCCCAGCTGGGCGCCGCGGCCGGTTCCCGCCAGCAGGCCCACCGGCGTGGCCAGTCCCAGGGCGCAGGGGCAGGCGATGACCAGGACCGCTACCGCGGCGGTGAAGGCGGCGCGGACCCCGTCGGGGCCACCGGCGGGCGCGGCGGCGAGCAGCCAGGCTCCGAAGGTGAGGGCCGCGATCACCAGGACGACGGGGACGAAGACCGCGCTGATGCGGTCCGCGAGCCGGGCGATGGGTGCCTTCCCGGTCTGCGCCGCGGATACAAGCCGTCCCATCTGGGCCAGGGTGGTTTCAGACCCGACGCGGGTGGCGCGGACCAGGAGGCGGCCGGAGGTGTTGATGGTGGCCCCGGTGACCTGGCTGCCCGGGCCGACTTCCACCGGCACCGATTCTCCGGTCACCAGGGAGGCGTCCACGGCCGAGGAGCCGTCCAGGACCACGCCGTCCGTGCCGATCTTCTCGCCCGGGCGGACCACGAGCACGTCTCCGACCATCAGCTGCCCGGCGGGGATCTTCTCCTCGCGGCCCTCACGCAGCACGGTGGCATCCTTGGCGCCGAGGCTGAGCAGGGCCCGGAGGGCGTCGCCGGCCTTCAGTTTGGCCGTGGCCTCCAGGTAGCGGCCCAGCAGCAGGAAGGTGGTGACCACGGAGGCGACCTCGAAGTAGAGGCCGCCGGAGCCCATGCCCTCCGCTGCCGGGTGTGCGGTCATGCCCGGGTCGGCAAGGAGCTGGCCGACGGAGAACGCATAGGCGGAAATCACGCCGATGGAAACCAGTGTGTCCATGGTCGAGGCCAGGTGCCGGGCGTTGATGGCCGCGGCCCGGTGAAACGGCCACGCCGCCCAGGCGACCACCGGGAGGGCGAGGGCGGCGGCCACCCAGCCCCAGTCCGGGAACCGCAACGCCGGGATCATCGAGATCGCGAACACCGGGACGGTGAGCACAGCCGCCACGATGAGCCGCGGGCGGAGTTTGGCGGCTGCGTTCGACGCCGGGTGGTCCCCAGCCGCGGCGCCAGCTTCGAGACCAGCTTCGATACCAGCTGTGGGACCAGCGTCGAGACCGCTGCCGGCGCGTTCTGTGGGCTCCGCCATCATGCCCGGGAACCTGGAGGGCCTGACGGTGGCCTTGTAACCCGCGGCCGCAACCGTGGCGGTGATTTGCTCGTCGGAAATATCCGCCGGGACCGTGACACGGGCGGACTCCAGGGGCAGGTTGACGCTGGCTTCGACGCCGCCGAGCTTTCCGAGCTTGCGCTCGACCCGGTTGACGCAGGAGGCACAGGTCATGCCCTCGATATCGAGGTCAATGACGCGGCTTCCGGCTTGGTCCAACAACTGCTCCCTGCTCACGGCGCCTTCCTGATTCTGTTGGATTCCCTGGCTGTGCCGGCCGTTGCCGGGAGCGGCGGTCAGGCCTCGCTGGCGACCACGAGGTAGCCGGCCTCTGCGACGGCCTCGCCGATCTCGGAGTTCGAGAGTGATTCGCTGGAGGTGATCGTGACGGTGGAGATGCCGCCGGCGTTGAGGTCGACGTCGACCTTTTCGACGCCGGAGAGCGCCTCGAGTTCTTCGCTGACGGAGGACACGCAGTGGCCGCAGGTCATGCCTGAAACGTTGACGGTAGTGGAAACGGTGGCCATGGCGTGCTCCTTGTCGCTGGGCGGGGGATGGACTCCCGGCCCGGTGGTGTAGTGGGTGGTGCAGGTCCTAGCGCAGGAGGCGCCCGATGGCATCGGTGGCTTCCTTGACTTTGAAATCGATGGCCTCAGCCCGCAGCTCCGGATCCGGCTCGGCGGCGGCGCCGACAACGCAGTGGCCGATGTGCTCCTCGACGAGCCCCAGGCTCACGGCATGCAGGGCCTTGTTGACGGCGGCAACCTGGGTGAGGATGTCGATGCAGTACTTGTCCTCGTCAACCATCCGGGCGATGCCGCGGACCTGCCCTTCGATTCGCTTGAGCCGGCGCAGGTAGGCGTCTTTGTTGGAGGTGTAGCCGTGCTGCTCCTGGGGTGCTGAATCCAAGGTCGCTGAATCCAAGGGTGCTGTATCCAAGGTCGCTGAATCCGACGGCGGAACTTCTGACTCGCTCATGCCCCCAACCTATACCCCCTAGGGGTATGTTTCAAGGTCCGGGGAGGAGCCGGCGCAAAAGCCGGGGCGATGCGCACGTTAAAGAGCTCCGGAGTGCGTTATTGGGGGATACGCACTCCGGAGCAGCTTTGGGGTAGGCGGCTCATCCGGCCTACACATCGAGCTTACTCGGCGGTAGTGGGATAACGCCAGCGCTCCGAATAAGTACTTTCGCTTTATTTTCTTCCCGCCGGAACGGCCGCCGGGACCACCAGGATCGGACGCTCCTGATGGTGGCTCAACCACGCCGCCACGGAGCCGTTGAGGGCCGCGGAAATGCGGTGGCCCATGCCGCGCTCGGGGGTACCCACCACGATCATGCGCGCGTTGACGTCCGCGGACAGCCTGCCGATCGCCCGCGCGGGATCCCCGGCCAGGGTCCGCAGGCTCCACTCGATTCCCAGGTCTGCGCAGCCTGCCTCGAGGGTGGAACGCAACTCCTGGGTGGTCTCCCGGATCCGGGCGTTGTCCGCGTCCGGGTGCAGCGACAAGCGGTGCGCGGACCGCGCCGGGTCCCATTCCACGAGGTAGCTTGCCTCGTCCACGTACGCGAAGATCAGGGGCGCGGCGAGGCTCTTGGCAAGGAATGCCGCCGTCTGCAGCACCTCGGGATGCTGCCCCGGTACCACGCCCACCACAAGGGGCGCCGGGCTGTTGCCGGAGTTCTCAGACATACTTCATTCTGGCGCCGGGGCACTGCCCTGAACAGGGGCTTACTTCCCGTTCCCGCAGCCCGGGACGGCGCAGGCGCGCCCCTTGAACACCCCGGGGCCGGGGCCTACGGTTGAAGAAACAGGATGGAGGAGGCCCCCGTGGAGATCTACATGTGGTGGTTGGATCTGGATTTGGCGAGCAAGGAATGGCTCCGGGAGAATCTCCGGACCATCGAACTGCCGGAGGCCGTGCTGCGCGGTATCGCCGACGCCGGCGGGCCCAGTCCCGCGGAATCGTCCGCCGAAGTCGCCGTGCTCTTGACGACGGCGGATTGGGACTTCATCGAGACGCAGTCGGAGTTCGTCGACTGACACCGGTGCGCCGGCGCCGGTGGCGCCGGCATAAAACCATTGCGGCCTTCGGGCCTGGATGGTTGCATGGGTGGCATGGCTACTGCTGCAGAGAGTTATGTCCTGGCGATCGGGACCAAAAAAGGCCTTTGGCTGGCCACCAGCCCGGACCGGAAGGACTGGTTCCTGTCCGGGCCGCACTTCCTCATGAACGAGGTGCCCAGCATCGGCATCGACACCCGCGATGGCAGGACCCGGATCCTGGTGGGGGTCCGCTCCGAGCATTGGGGTCCCACGGTTTTCCACTCCGATGACCTGGGCGGAACCTGGAGCGAGCCCGAAAACGGCGCCATCACGTTCCCCGACGGCACGGACGCCGCCCTGGAACGGATCTGGCAGATCCACCCCGACGCCGAGTCCCGCCCGGGCGTCGTGTGGGCAGGCTGCGAGCCGATCTCCGTCTGGAAATCGACCGACGGCGGCGAGCACTTCGAGCTTAACCGCGGCCTCTGGGACCATCCGCACCGCAGCGAATGGGGTGCAGGCTACGGCGGTGCCGCGGCGCACTCGATTGTCGTGGACCCCACGGGCGAGAAGGTCCACGTGGCCATGAGCACGGGAGGGGTCTACCGCTCGCTCGACGGCGGCGCCTCCTGGGAGCCGCGCAACAAGGGGATCTCCGCCTACTTCATGCCGGATCCCAACCCGGAATTCGGCCAGTGCGTCCACAAGATCGCGGCCGACGCCGCCGACGACGGACGCCTGTACGCGCAAAACCACCACGGCGTCTACCGCAGCGACGACGGCGGCGAGTCATGGGTATCAATCGCCGAAGGGCTGCCGGCGGACTTCGGCTTTGTGATGCTGACGCATCCGCGCCGGTCCGGCACGGCCTGGGTGATCCCGCTGAAGGCAGACGGTGAGCGAATTCCGCCGGACGGCAAGTTGGCCGTGCACCGGACGGATGACGCCGGCGCCAGCTGGAAGCGGCTCGACGCCGGGCTCCCCGGGGCCGAATACAACGTTGTGCTGCGCGATGCTGCCAGCGTCGACCAAGCCGAGCCCACGGGTGTCTACTTCGGGACGCGGGGCGGGAGTGTCTACGCCAGCGCTGACGAGGGGGAACACTTCGCCGAAATCGCCTCGCACCTTCCGGACGTGCTGTGCGTTCGCGCGGCCGTGGTTTCCGCGGCCCTCGTACCGGCGCAACCGTGACGGGATGAACAAGCGCATGGACGGCGAGGGCAATAACGGCGGCACGGCCAACGGCGAATCCGTGCCTGCCGGGTCCGCGATCAGTGTGGTCCTGCCCAGCGTTCTCCAGCCGCTGGCCGGCGGGCAGTCCATCCTGACTGCGCCCGCGGAGGCTGCGGTGACGGTGGAGTGGTTGCTGGATACCGTGACCGGGGACTACCCCGCGCTGTCGCGGCGGTTGCGGGACGAGACCGGAACAGTTCGCCGCTACGTGAATATATACGTCAACGGGAATGAGATCCGGCGGCTGCAGGGCCTGGTGACTGCCGTGGCCCCGGGCCAGGAAGTCCTCATCATCCAGTCAGTGGCGGGAGGCTGAGCCTCAGGCAACCCGCCAGACGGTGCATTCGTCCGTGTTGATGGCCTTGCGCATGCCGGTATGGCGGTCCATGATCCAGACGACGCCGATTCCGGGGGCCGTTTCCTGGACGCGGCCGCGGCGGATCACGACGTCGTCGTAGTTAGGGCCCACGCTGAGGCGGGCCTCGATCTCATCGCCGCGGTGCAGCTGGTCGAGGGCACGGATACGGGTCACATGGGCTTTGGCTTCCTTCAACATGGCGGGGGCCTCCTGGACTGGAGCTGGTGCCTGCTCTTGCCGGCACTTCCAGTGTCCTGCGCCAATGTTGCGTCGGCGTTTCAGCACGGTAAGGGGCGGGTTAGTTTTCGACGGCGCCGCGGTTACCCGCCCTGCCTTGACCCCTGGCGCGCGAGGAATCCCCGCCCCCGGGGCTGGCGGTACCGGGTCCGCGGCGCAAGAATGGGCGCTATGCGACTGCCGTTGATGCCTCCCATTGCGCCCATGCTGGCCAAAGCACTCCCCGCCCTGCCGGCGACGGACGCCGGAACGGGCTGGCTGTTCGAGCCGAAATGGGACGGCTTCCGCTCGATCATCTTCCGTGACGGGGACGAGGTGGAGATCGGCAGCCGCAACGGCAAACCGATGACGCGCTACTTCCCCGAGCTCGTCGAGGCGCTGAAAGCAGAGCTGCCGGAGCGCTGCGTGGTGGACGGCGAGATCATCCTGGTGGCGGCCTCCGGGGACCGGCTCGACTTCGATGCGCTGCAGCAGCGCATCCATCCGGCGGCAAGCCGCGTGAAGCTGCTCGCGCAGCAGACCCCGGCGCGGTTCGTGGCCTTCGACCTGCTGGCCCTGGGGGATGAGGACCTGACGGGCAAACCCTTTGCCGAGCGCCGGAGTGAACTCGAACGCGCCCTGGCGGCAAGCGCGGCCCCCGTCCACGTCACGGCCGCCACGCCAGACCGGGACACGGCGCAGCGCTGGTTCCGGCAGTTCGAGGGCGCCGGACTCGACGGCATTGTGGCCAAGACGCTGGAGGGCACGTACCAGCCGGACAAGCGCGCCATGGTCAAGGTCAAGCACGAGCGCACCGCCGATTGCGTGCTCGCCGGCTACCGGGTGCACACGTCGGGCCCTGAACGGATCGGTTCGTTGCTGCTGGGGCTCTACGACGACGCGGGGGTGCTGGCAAGTGTCGGGGTGGTGGGCGCCTTCCCGATGGCGCGGCGCCAGGGGTTGTTTGCCGAGCTGCAGGAGCTGGTCACCGGGTTCGAGGACCACCCCTGGGCCTGGGCCCGGCAGGAGGACGGTGCGCGGACGCCGCGGAACGCCGAGGGGAGCCGGTGGAGCGGCAGCAAGGACCTGTCCTTCACCCCGCTCCGGCCCGAGCGCGTGGTGGAAGTGAAGTACGACCACATGGAGGGCGAGCGGTTCCGCCACACCGCGCAGTTCGTCCGCTGGCGTCCGGACCGGGAACCCCGCTCCTGCACTTACGGCCAGCTGGAGGAGCCGGTGAAGTTCGATCTCGCCGCGGTGCTCGGCGCCACTCCCTGACGCCCGGGCGGCGGCGAGACCCAAAGCGCCGGCAACCCCAAAAACAGGCGGCGGCCCGCCCCAGAAGGGACGGGCCGCCGTCGTACGGTGCGGAACTGCCGGCTGCGCCGGGCGGGAAACTAGTGCTGGCCGAGCTCCCGGGTGGGGACCTTGAAGGTTTCCTTGGCTGTCAGGGCCGCAACCGTGGCAATCAGGCAGATGATGCCGGTGAAGATGCTGATCTGGACCCAGCCGCCGGGCTGGATGCCGCCCATGGCCGCAACGATCGCCGGGGCGAACCCGGCCATCAGGAAGCCCAGCTGGGTGCCGATCGCGAGGCCGGAGAAGCGGACGTTGGTGCTGAACATTTCGGCGTAGAAGGAGGGCCAGACCGCGTTGGCTGCAGCGTAGCCGAAGGAGAAGAACCCGACTGCCGCGAGGAACATCAGGGGGACGCTGCCGGATTCGAGGCTCAGCAGGAATACCGGGGTCAGGACCGCACTGGACAGTGCGCCGTAGATGAAGACCGGCTTGCGGCCGATCTTGTCCGCGAGCATGCCGAAGAGCGGCTGGGTGCCCAGGGCCATGAAGTTGGCGCCCACCACGAGCCAGAGCGTGGTGGTGCCGTCCACGCCGGCGACGTTCTTGGCGTAGCTGATGGCGAGTGTGCCGAAAACGGTGGACACGGCGGCGATGAAGGCGCAGGCGATGACGCGGAGGACATCGCGCCAGTGGTCCTTGAGGAGGTCGGCAACCGGGAGCTTGGAGATCTGCGCGGTCTTCCTGGCTTCCTCGAACGCCGGCGGCTCATGCAGGGTGCGGCGGATGAAGAACGCGATCAGCACAACCACGGCGCTGAGCCAGAACGGGATGCGCCAGCCGATGGTGTACTTGATCTCGTCGGGCAGGGCCAGGACGGGGATGAAGACGAGGGCGGCGAGGATCTGGCCGCCCTGGGTTCCGGTCAGGGTCCAGGAGGTGAAGAAGGAGCGGCGGCCGTCCGGGGCGTGCTCGAGCGTCATGGACGACGCGCCGGCCTGCTCGCCGGCTGCGGACAGGCCCTGGCAAAGCCGGGCCAGCACCAGCAGCGCCGGAGCCCACCAGCCGACCGTCTTGAAGTCCGGAAGGCAGCCGATAACGAACGTGGAGGCTCCCATCAGCAGCAGCGTGAACATCAGGACCTTTCGGCGGCCCACCCGGTCCCCGAAGTGGCCAAGGACGACGGCGCCGACCGGACGGGCCACGTAGGCGAAGCCGAAGGTAGCGAAGGACATGATGGCCGCGTTGGTGTCCGCATCAGGGAAGAACACGTGCGGGAAGATCAGTGCCGCTGCGGAACCGAAGATGAAGAAGTCGTAATACTCGACGGCGCTGCCCAGGAAGCTGGCAAGGGCCGCCTTCTTCGGCGTCCCTCCTGTGACGGTACCCGGCGTCGTGGACGGGACTGTGTGGCTCATGGTGTTCCTTTGGTGTGACGACGTTGTCGCGGATGGATCAGGAAGGTCTCGGCTGCCACTGGTTTAAGTGTGGTGCAACCGGAGGTCCGTGGAAAGACCCGGACTAGTAGCCACATGGTGGAAGCTACTTGTGCGATGTAGCAATCATGACTGTGAGCGCAGTCACTTGTCAAGAAAAATAATCACCATCTAGAAATAGCTCTCACTATGTGGGAACATCGATACATGAGTGTGAATCAAGCCACAGATACGGCCGCCGTTTCCGGATCCCTCGAGCAGGCCGCCGCCGAGCCGGAAGCCGCTGCAAAACCGGCCAAAGCCGCCAAGGACGACTCGCGGACGGACATGGTGGGCAAGGCCCTGGGTCTGCTGGTCCTCCTGGGCGATGAACCGCGGGGCGCCAGTGCCGCGGAGATCTCGCGGCGGGCCGCGCTGCCGTTCAGCACCACGTACCGCCTGCTCGGCTCCCTGACCCGGGACGGCTTTGTGGACTATGAGCCGGACGGCCGCCGCTACCACCTGGGCCTGCGGGTCTTCCAGCTCGGCCAGCGGGTCTCCAACCACCACGGCTTCGCGGGCACGGCGCTGCCCATCCTGCGGCGCGTGACCGAGGAGTCGGGCGAAGCGACCATCCTCTCCGTCCGGGACGGCATCCATCACCTGACGGTGAACAAGGTGGACGGCCCGCAGACCTTCCGGGTCACGAGTGATCCCGGGCATCTCGGCGCCCTGCACACCACCTCGGTGGGCAAGGCGCTCGTGGCGTTCGCCGACGACGCCACGCGCGCGCAGCTCGTCGAGGAGCTGCCGCTCGAGCCGCTGACGGCGCTCTCGATCACGGACCGCGAGGCATTCCGGGCGGAAATCGAGCAGATCCGGCGCCAGGGCTACGCCACGATGGACGAGGAAAACGAGCTCGGCATGCGGGCCGTCGCCGTCCCGGTCTTCAACGACCAGGGGCACGCCTTCGCCTCCCTGGCCACGGCCGTCCCGGTGTTTCGGCTCAGCATGGAGGCCCTCGTGGCCCTCGTGCCGCTGCTTCAGGCGGCCGCCGCCGAGCTGTCGGCAAGGCTGCCCCAGCAGTGACGGGCGCTGCCGGCTGAAGCCGGCGCCGCTGTAACAAAAAGTTCGTGATTCGAACAACAGTGCAACATGTGAACAAAGTCTGTAATGTAATCCCTGTCACCGGCCCGCCGGAGACGCCGCAAGCGTCCCGAGCCCGCCGAGTGCCGCTGTCAAAGGAGCTAACCGGATGAGCAATCGAGCAGAGTCCTTCCTCGTAGGCCTCGTGGGAGACGGCGTCATGCCCTCCCTCACGCCCTACATGCATGAACGGGAAGGGGACGTCCAGGGCCTCCGGTACCTCTACCGCCCCATCGACCTGACCGAGCTCGGCCTGCCGGGCAAAGCCGTGGGGGAGCTGCTGGCCGGCGCCCGGAACCTGGGCTTCAACGGATTGAACATCACCCACCCCTGCAAGCAGCTCGTGCTCGACTACCTCGACGAGGTCTCCGCCGACGCCCGTCGCCTGGGCGCCGTCAACACCGTGGTTATCCGCGACGGCCGGTTCATCGGCCACAACACCGACTTTTCCGGCTTCGCGGCGGCGCTGGCCTCCGGACTCCCCGGCGCCACCCTGGACCGAGTGGTGCAGCTGGGGGCCGGCGGCGCCGGATCCGCCGTCGCCTACGCCCTGCTCACCGCCGGTGTCCGCCAGCTTGACCTCGTGGACACCGACCCGGCCCGCTGCGCTGACCGGGCGGCCGAACTCGCCGGATTCTTCCCGGACCAGACCGTTACCGCCCGGACGACGGCGGAGCTGCCGCGGCTCATGCCGCAGGCCGACGGCCTGGTGCACTGCACTCCAGTGGGTATGGCCGCCCATCCGGGTGTTCCACTGGACATGTCCCTCGTACAGTCCCGGCACTGGGTGGCCGACATCGTGTACCGGCCGATCGAAACCGAGTTGGTGCGTGAGGCCCGCGCCAAGGGCTGCGACGTGCTCGACGGCGGCCGGATGGCCGTGGGCCAGGCGGCGGACGCCTTCCGGATCTTCACCGGGCGCCAGGCCGACGCCGAGCGCATGCGCTCCCACTTCCTGGAACTGGTCGCCGCGGAAGAAGTGTCCGCCTGATGCGCACCGGAATCGCCACCGTCTGCCTCGCCGGGACCCTGCGGGAAAAAATGCAGGCCTGCGCCGTGGCCGGCTTCGACGGGATCGAAATCTTCGAACAGGACCTCGTGACGTCCCCGCTAAGCCCGGAGGACGTCCGGAAACTTGCCGCCGACCTTGGCCTCACGCTGGACCTCTACCAGCCGTTTCGCGACTTCGACAGCGTTCCCGAGGACTTGCTCGCCGCCAACCTTCGCCGCGCGGACGCCAAGTTCCGGCTCATGTCCCGGCTGGGCATGGACACCATGCTGCTGTGCTCCAACGTCGGCACGGCCACGATCGACGACGACGAGCTCCGGGCCGCCCAGCTCTCCCGGCTCGCGGAGCTCGCGGGCGACCACGGCGTCAAGGTCGCCTACGAGGCCCTGGCTTGGGGCAAGTACGTCAACGACTACGAGCACGCCCACCGGCTCGTGGAGCTCGTGGACCACCCCAACCTGGGCACCTGCCTGGACTCCTTCCACATCCTCTCCCGCGACTGGGACACCGCGCCGATCGAGGCCTTCAACCCGGAGAAGATCTTCTTCGTCCAGGTGGCCGACGCCCCCAAGCTGTCCATGGACGTGCTGTCCTGGAGCCGGCACTACCGGGTGTTCCCCGGCGAGGGCCAGTTCGAACTCGCCAAGTTCATGGGCCACGTGGTCCGCGCCGGCTACACCGGCCCGGTATCGCTGGAGGTGTTCAACGATGTCTTCCGCCAGTCCGACGTCGAACGCACCGCCGTCGACGCGATGCGGTCGCTGATCTGGCTCGAAGAACAGAGCGCCGCCTGGCTTGAGGCAAACCCTGTCCCCGCCGCAGGCGGGGTGGCAGGGCCGGCGGCAGGCGCCCCGGGCCGCCGCCGCTATCCCATGGAACTCGCCACGCTTCCCCGGGTGGCCGAGCCCGCCGGCTTCAACTTCGCCGAAGTCAGGGCAACGGACACGGCCGCGCTCGAGACCCTGCTGGGCCAGCTCGGCTTCGCCTCCAACGGCCGGCATCGGACCAAGAACGTGCAATTGTGGACCATGGGCCACGCCCGCGTTGTCATCAACGAAGAGCCGTCCGCCGGAACGGCGGCAGCGCCGCCAGCGATCTCCGCGTTGGGCTTCGACGTCGATTCCCCCGTGATCGCCGCCGCCCGCGCCCAGCAGCTCAAGGCCCCGGCCGTGCCGCGCAAGAGCCAGGCCAACGAGGAGATATTCCAGGGGTTCGCTGCCCCCGACTCCACCGAGATCTTCCTGTGCCAGGGCAACCCCGATGGCACCGCGGCGTGGACCCGGGAATTCGGCGACGGCCTGGAGGCCCCCGCAGCCGGCGGTGACGGTGCCGTGATCGACCACGTGAACCTGGCCCAGCCGTGGCAGCACTTTGACGAGGCCGTGCTGTTCTACACCAGCGCCCTCGCGCTGGAACCGCAGCCGTATGCCGAGGTGGCCAGCCCCACCGGGCTGGTCCGGTCGCAGGTGATGCTGACGCAGGACCGGGGCGTCCGCCTGGTGCTGAACCTGGCGCCGCTGCTGCAGCAGGAAGCCCCCGCCGGAACGTCCGGAACGGACACACCAGGAACGGGCCAGCGCCGCACCTACCAGGAACACGTGGCATTCGCAGTGGGCGACCTCGTGGCGACGGCCCGGTCCGCCCGGGACCGCGGACTGGATTTCCTGCAGATCCCCGCGAACTACTACGAGGACCTCGATGCCCGGTTCGCGCTGGACCCGGAATTCCTGGCGACGCTCCGCGAGCTCAACCTGCTTTACGACCGCGACGCCGACGGCGAATTCCTGCATTTCTACACCGCCACCGTGGGCAGCGTGTTCTTCGAAATGGTGGAACGCCGCGGCAGCTACGACGGCTACGGCGCTCCGAACGCCCCCGTGCGGCACGCCGTCCAATACGACCATGTCCACGAACTGACCCGCCGTTCCTGATCCCCACCCGAACAACAATCACACCATCGAAAGGAGGCTGCTGTGCCTGAAGAAATCAACCTCGAGATATTCAATGCCGACCCCATCACCGAGGACGTGTCCGACGAAGCCACGGAGGCCGCACCAAAGACGTACGCGCCGCTCGATGCCGCAGCGGAGTCCCAGGCGGACCTCAGCGCCGAGATGAAGGCGATCGGCGAGGCCTACGCGCGGGCCCTTAAAGACGGAGCCCCGGCCGAGGTCCAGCCGCGGCTCGACTACGCGCCCTACCGCAGCAGCGTCCTGCGCCATCCGACGAAGAGCCTGCACCACGCAGATCCGGAAACGATCGAGCTGTACTCGCCCGCGTTCGGGCACATGGACGTCCATTCGCTCGAATCCGACCTCACCATCGCGCACAACGGCGAGCCGCTGGGCGAACGCATCGTGGTCTCCGGCCGCGTGCTCGACGGCGACGGCCGCCCCGTCGCCGGCCAGCTCGTCGAAATCTGGCAGGCAAACTCCGCCGGCCGCTACATCCACAAGCGCGACCAGCACCCGGCGCCGACCGACCCCAACTTCACCGGCGTCGGCCGCTGCATCACGGCGGCCGATGGCAGCTACAGCTTCACCACCATCAAACCCGGCGCTTACCCGTGGAAGAACCACCTGAACGCCTGGCGGCCGGCCCACATCCATTTCTCTTTGTTCGGCTCCGAATTCACCCAGCGGATCATCACCCAGATGTACTTCCCCGGTGACCAGCTGTTCCCGCTGGATCCGATCTACCAGTCGATCGTGGACCAGGACGCCCGCGACCGCCTCGTGGCCACCTACAACCACGAGCAGACCAAACCGGAATGGGCCATGGCCTACAACTGGGACATCGTCCTGACCGGATCCAAGCGGACCTGGACCGAAAACGAGGCCCTGGGCGCAGGAGGCGACGAGGATGAATAGGAGCGCCATGAGTAACCCCAGCAAACTGGCCCCCACCCCCGGGCAGACGGTCGGGCCGTTCTTCGGCTACGCCCTGCCCTACGCCAAGGACCGCGAGCTCCTGCCGCCCGGTTCCCCGGGATCCATCCGGCTCCAGGGCACCGTGTACGACGGCGCAGGCCACCCGATCCCTGACGCAATCCTGGAGATCTGGCAGGCGGACGCGGACGGCAAGGTCCCGCAGCGTACCGGCTCCCTGGTCCGCGACGGCTACACCTTCACCGGCTTCGGCCGCTCAGCCGTGGGGAACACCGGCACCTTCACGTTCACCACCCTCAACCCTGGCCCCACCGAACCCGGGGTGGCACCGTTCATCGCCGTGGCTGTGTTTGCCCGCGGCCTCATGAACCGCCTGTTCACCAGGGTCTACCTGCCCGAGGACGAGGCCGCCCTGGCCCAGGACCGGCTGCTCAGCTCGCTGGAACCGGACCGGCGCCGGACGCTGATCGCGCGCAGGGATCCCGACGGCGGCCTGAGCTGGGACATCCGCCTGCAGGGCGAGGGCGAAACCGTGTTCCTGGATTTCAGCGACGCCGCGGGCGCCTCAAAGTGACGTCCTTCGAGACCGACGGCGACGTTGGCCTGCTGAGTCCGGTGTCGGCGTCGCCCCGCGTGGCAGCGCTGACCGGTGACTGCGCCGTGCTCGCGGCCATGCTCACCGTCGAGGCCGCCTGGGCTGCGGTCCTGGAGGATGCCGGGCTCGTCCCGGCCGGATCCGCCGCGGTGGTGGCCGCCGCCGCGGACGTGCAGCGCTACGACGTCGCGGACCTCGCCGTCCGCGCCCAGGGCGGCGGCAACCCCGTCATCCCGCTGCTCGCGGACCTCCGGGAACAGGTCAGGGACCTGGACGCTGCCGGAATTGGCGCGGTCCAGGCTGTCCACACGTCGCTGACCAGCCAGGACGTGCTCGATTCGGCCCTGATGCTGCTGGCTGCAGGGGCCGTGCGAGAGCTCCTCGCCGAGCTCAGGGCGGCCACGTCCGCTCTCGCCGGCCTTGCCGAGGCCCATGCGCATACGCTGTGCGTGGCCCGCAGCCTGACCCAGCACTCGCTGCCCTACAGCTTCGGGCTGCGGGCGGCGCAGTGGTTCGGCGGCCTGGCCGCCGCGGCGCGCCGGCTCGAAGCCCTCGAACTGCCCGTGCAGACCGGAGGCGCCGCCGGGACTCTCGCCGCCGGGACGCTGTTGACCGCCGGTGGGTGGACCGCCGGAGCCGGGCTGACCCCTTTGGACCTCGCGGACCGGCTCGCCGCCCGCCTGGGCCTCGCCACCGTTCCGGCGCCCTGGCACACCAACCGGCTGGCCGTGACCTCCCTCGGTGACGCCCTGGCGGCCGTGACGGACGCCGCCGGCAAGATGGCCGCGGATGTCCTGTTCCTGAGCCGGCCGGAAGTGGCGGAGCTCGCGGAACCGCGCGCCGCGGGGCGGGGCGTGTCCTCGGCCATGCCGCAGAAGCAGAATCCCGTGCTGTCCGTGCTGATCCGCAGCGCGGCCCTGCAGTCCCCGGCCCTGGCCGCACAGCTGCACCTCGCGGCGGCCAATTTCAACGACGAACGCCCCGACGGCGCATGGCACAGCGAATGGTCGGCCCTGCGCCAGCTGCTGCGCCTGGCCCTCGGCGCCGCGGACCAGCTCCGCGAACTGGCCGAGGGGCTGCAGGTCTTCCCGGCGGCGATGCGCCGCAACCTGGACCTCGCCGGTCCGCTGCTGCTCTCCGAAGCCGTCAACGCGGCCGTCGCGCCGCTTTTGGACGTGCCTCCGCTTTTGGACGCAAACAGCGCCGAGGCGGAGCCGGGCAGGACCGGGAAGCAGCGTCTGCAGGCCGTCGTGGACGCAACGCTCCAGGCCCCGGCCGCGGAACRGGCGGCCACTTACCGGGCACTGCTCCGCGCGGCCGTCCCGGAAGACCTGCTCACCGACACCCGGCTGGAGGAGCTTCTGGACCCGGCCAACTACCTGGGCCAGGCCGCTGACATCTCGCGCCGCATCCTTGCGGCGTATCCGGAATACACCGCCGGCCCGGCCTCACCGGAAGATTCCTCACCGGAAGATGCCTCACCGGAAGATGACCGCGCCACCGCCCACCAACTCCAGAATGGAGCCTCCCGTGGCTAGACCCACCGTCAAAGCAGTCCTGCTCTCGCCCCAGCGCCCGCTGGGCGAGAAGCCCCTCCTCATCGTTGGCCCCTCGCTCGGAACATCCTCCCTCGTGTGGAGCCAGGCCGGCGCCGCGCTGGGCGACGTCGTCGACGTCGTCGCCTGGGACCTGCCCGGGCACGGCGTCTCACCGGCGGCCCAGGAGATCTTCACGGTCGCTGACCTCGCCGACGCAGTGATCGCCCTGGTCGATTCGATCGCCCCCGGTGCGCGTTTCCACTACGCCGGGGTGTCCCTCGGCGGCGCCACCGGCCTGCAGCTTGGCATCAAACACGGCGACCGGCTCAAGAGCCTGTCCGTGCAGTGCTCCGGCGCGAAGATCGGCACCCCCGAGGGCTGGCTGGAGCGCGCCGAAACCGTGCGCACCCAGGGAACCCCCGTCATGATCCAGGGCTCCGCGCAGCGCTGGTTCGCCCCGGGATTCATGGACAGCCAGCCGGAGCTCAGCAGCCGGCTCCTGCACACCCTCCGGGACGCCGACCGCTTCAGCTACGCCTTCTGCTGCGAGGCCCTGGCCGGCTTCGACGTGCGGGACCAGCTGGGCACCATCCGCGTCCCCACCCAGGTTGTCGCCGGCGTCCTGGACGCGGTGGCGCCGCCGTCGATGGCCCAGGAGGTGGCCGCCGGCATCACCTCCGGCGGCGGTACGGCCACGGCCGTCAGCCTGGAGGGAGTGGCACACCTGGCACCGTTTGAGGCGCCGGGCCACATCGCCGAACTGCTGAAGGGCCTCATCACCTGGACCGAGTCGCAGGGAGCGGGCGCATGACCGGCCCAGAACGGAATGGTGTAGTCCAGCCCGGCGCGACCAGCCAGGAAATCTACGACGGCGGCATGAAGGTCCGCCGCGAGGTCCTGGGCGCCGCGCACGTGGACCGCGCCAACGCCAACAAGGATTCCTTCACCGAGGACTTCCAGGACATGATCACCCGGATCGCTTGGGGCGGGATCTGGACCCGGCCCGGGATCAGCCGCCAGATGCGCTCGGCCGTCACCATAACCGCCATGGTGGCCCACGGGCACTGGGAAGAACTGGCCATGCACATCCGCGCCGCCATCACCAACGGCCTGAGCCGGGACGAGATCAAGGAAATCCTGCTCCAGACCGCCATCTACTGCGGGGTACCCTCCGCCAACACCGCCTTCAAGACCGCCCAGCAGGTGTTCCATTCCATGGACGAGACAGAAATGGATACAAACGCATGAACCAGGCCTTTATCTACGACGCCGTGAGGACGCCTTTCGGCAAGTTCGGGTCCGGCCTGGCCGCCGTCCGCCCGGACGATCTCGCCGCCCACGTGATCCGCGAGATCGTCAAGCGGGCACCCAAGCTCGACGTCGAACGGATCGACGAGGTGGTGTTCGGCAACGCCAACGGCGCCGGCGAGGAGAACCGGAACATCGCCCGGATGGGCACCCTGCTGGCCGGGCTGCCGGTCTCGATCCCGGGCACCACGGTCAACCGGCTCTGCGGCTCCTCCCTGGACGCGGCGATGATCGGCTCCCGGCAGATCAGCACCGGCGACGCGGAGCTGATGCTGATCGGCGGCGCCGAGTCCATGTCCCGGGCTCCCTGGGTGCTACCCAAGATCGAGAAGCCCTACCCGGCCGGGGACATGACCCTGGCCTCCACCACTCTGGGCTGGCGCCTGGTGAACCCGGCCATGCCCAAGGACTGGACTATCTCCCTGGGCGAGGCCACTGAACGGCTCGCGGAGAAATACGGCGTGGCCCGCGAGGCGCAGGACGAATTCGCCGCGAACTCCCACAACCTCGCCGCAGCGGCCTGGGACGAGGGCTTCTACGACACCCTCGTGGCCCCGGTCCCGGGCACGGACCTGGTCCGCGACGAGGGCATCCGGCCCGGGTCCTCGGCGGAGAAGCTCGCCGGGCTCAAGACGGTGTTCCGCACCGAAAACGGCACCGTCACGGCAGGGAACGCCTCCCCGCTCTCCGACGGCGCCTCCGCGGCCTGGCTGGGATCCGAGGCCGCCGCCGGGCTGCTCGGCCTGGACCCGCTGGCCCGCATCGCCGGCCGCGGCGCGCACGCCAACGACCCCCAGTACTTCGGCTACGCCCCGGTGGAGGCCGCCAACAAGGCCCTCGCGAAGGCCGGGATCGGCTGGRACCAAGTGGGCGCCGTCGAACTGAACGAGGCCTTCGCCGCGCAGTCCCTGGCCTGCATCAACGCCTGGGCCATCGACCCGGGAATCGTGAACCGGCACGGCGGCGCGATCGCCATGGGCCACCCGCTCGGCGCCTCCGGCGGCCGGATCCTGGGCACCCTGGCCCGGAGCCTGCAGGCCTCCGGCGAACGCTGGGGCGTCGCCGCGATCTGCATCGGCGTCGGCCAGGGC
>NZ_JBFTKG010000012.1:0-108224 GCF_056395825.1 Arthrobacter sp. 05T47
GGCAGGCAGGCACGTAGCAGGAGGCGTGCGGCCGGCCGCAGGCTGGCCGTACCGGGCAAGAAACATGCGCAGGAAAATGTGCAGAAATATCCCGGGGGCCGCCGTCGTTGATGCCAGTGTGCCCGCGCCGGAAACCCGGTGCCGCCAGGACCGCAGTTCCCAACTCCGGCCCGCACACTGCTCCGCTACGAAAGGCCGGCTTTTCCGTGACTGTTCCGCTTTCCATCCTTGAYCTCGCAACCATCGGCCCGGGCCAGACRGCGGCGGAGAGCTTCGCCGGCAGCGTGGCCATGGCGCAGCTCGCCGAGGACCGGGGCTACCGKCGGATCTGGTACGCCGAGCACCACAACATGTCCGCGATCGCCTCCTCCGCCACGAGTGTGCTGATCGCGCACGTCGCGGCGCACACCTCCAGCATTCGGCTCGGCGCCGGCGGCGTGATGCTGCCCAACCACTCGCCGCTGACCATCGCGGAACAGTTCGGTACCCTCGAAACCCTGCACCCGGGCAGGATCGACCTCGGGCTGGGCCGGGCCCCGGGCAGCGACCAGAACACCATGCGGGCCCTGCGCCGTGACCCGATGTCGGCCGAGAGCTTCCCGCAGGACGTCCTGGAGCTCCAGGGCTACCTGACCGGACCCACCCGCATCCAGGGCGTCGAGGCGACCCCGGGCAAGGGCACCAACGTCCCGCTGTACATCCTGGGTTCGTCCCTGTTCGGCGCCAGGCTGGCAGCCCAGCTGGGCCTGCCCTACGCCTTCGCCTCCCATTTCGCGCCCAATGCGCTGCAGGACGCGGTTGCCACGTACCGCCGCGAATTCCGGCCCTCGGCGCAGCTCGACGTCCCGCACGTGATCGCCGGCGTCAACGTCATCGCCGCGGACTCCGCCGCTGAAGCCCAGGCCATGTTCCAGGCCACCAAACGGGCCAGGGTCTCACTGTTCTTCGGCAATGGACGCGTGTTCAGCGACGACGAGGCGGACATGATCCTGGACTCGCCCCAGGGCCAGCACATGGCGCAGATGATGAAGTACTCCGCCGTGGGCACTCCCGATGCCGTGCTGGCGTACCTCGAGGAGTTCACGGAGCACGCCGACGCCGACGAGCTGATCGTGGCCCATCAGAGCACCGGCACCGAGACCMGGCTCCGTTCCGTGGAGCTWCTGGCAGACGCCGCCCGGCTCGTCCGGGCGTAGCGGCCTAAGAGCCGAACGCCTGACGGCGCCGCGGAGCGTCAGTCCAGGACCGGCGCCCGCGCGGCGCCGTCYCTGGCTACAGTTCCCGGCGGGCTCCCTCCGACGCGGTGACGGGGAAGAYGTGCGGGGCGGTGTACCCCGCCCGGGCGAAGTCGCGGGCAATGCCCTCGGCCACTGTCCCGGCGTCGCCGTTCCGGACCAGTGCCAGGGCCGCGCCGCCGAAACCGCCGCCGGTCATGCGCGCGCCGATCGCACCCAGCTYCTGGGCGCTGGACACTGCGAGGTCSAGCTCGGCGGTGGAAATCTCGAAGTCGTCGCGCATCGACACGTGCGATTCGTTGAGGAACGGGCCGATCGCGGCGGCGCCGGAAGTCCGCAGCGCYGCGACGGTGTCYAGTACCCGCTGGTTTTCCGTGATGATGTGGCGGACCCGGCGGTAMGTCTGTCCGTCGAGCTGTGCCGCTGCCCGCGGGAGGTCSTCCGGGCCCAGAGCCCGGAGGCTSCCGACGCCCAGGCGGCGGGCGCCGTCCTCGCAGGAACGACGGCGGCTGGCGTAGCCGCCGTCGGCATGGRAGTGGCTGGTCCTGGTGTCGATCACGAGGAGCCCCACCCCGGCGYCGGCGAACCCGAGGGCTACGCTCTCGGYCTTCAGGCTCTGGCAGTCGAGCAGGATGCCATGATCCGGCTCGCCCAGGAGCGAGGCTGACTGGTCCATGATCCCGGTGGGCGCGCCGACCACCCTGTTCTCGGCCAGCTGGCCGATCCGGGCCAGCTCCGGCCGGTCCAGCCCCAGCCCCCAGAGATCGCTCAAGGCCAGGGCCACCGCGCATTCGACGGCGGCAGAGGAKGACAGCCCGGCGCCGGCCGGGACATCCGAGGTCAGCGCCAGGTCCATGCCGGMGAGCCCGGAGGCGCCGCCCGCCGCCGCCAGGGACATCGCCCAGGCCACGCCCAGCGGGTAGGCCGCCCAGCCGGTGAGGGCATCCGGGYCCACGTCATCGAGGYTCACCTCSACCAYGCCGGGGAASGAGCTGCTCGTGACCCGCAGCAGGCGGTCTTCCCGGRCGCGGGCCGCCACCGTGGTGCGCTTGTCGATGGCGATCGGAAACGCGAAGCCGTCGTTGTAATCCGTGTGCTCGCCGATCAGGTTGACCCGCCCGGGCGCCGACCACAACCCGTCCGGCGCGCCGCCGAACTGGCTGGCAAAGTACTCGCTTCCCAGCYGAAGGACCTTGTTCATGGCTGGGCGGCTTCCTGTTCTGTTGCTGGGAGTTCTGTTGCTGGGAGTTCTGTTGCTGGGAGTTCGAGTTCGGGGAGGTCCGGKCGGAACGGCTCGAGACCTGCCGTTTCCATCGCCTCGCGSAGCCGGGCGGCGGCCGCTTCCGGCGGGATGTCCGCRATGAACGCACCCATCGCCGCCTCGGAACCGGCCAGATACTTGAGTTTGTCCTCCTCCCGGCGGGGCGAGGTCAGCTGCAGCATGAGCCGGATGTCTTCCCGGTGRGCATGGACGGGGGCCTGGTGCCACGCCGAAATATACGGGGTGGGAGTGTCGTAGAGGGCATCGACGCCGCGCAGGAGCCGGCTGTACAGCAGGGAGAACTCGTCGCGTTCCTGCTCCGTCGTGGCGGCAAGGTCCGGRACGTGCCGGTGCGGGAGGATGTGCACTTCCAGMGGCCAGCGGGCGGCAAACGGGACAAACGCCGTCCAGTGCTCGCCCTGAAGCAGCACCCGCTCGGATTTCTGCTCGAAGCTGAGGATGTCCTCGAACAGCGGGCCGCCGTAGCTTTCGATCGTGCGGACCAGCTGGGCCGTGCGRGGYGTGATGTASGGATAGGCGTAGATCTGACCGTGCGGGTGGTGCAGAGTCACRCCGATCGCTTCCCCGCGGTTCTCAAACGGAAAAACCTGTTCGACGCCGGGCAGCGCGGACAGCGCGGCGGTCCGGTCCGCCCACGCCTCCACCACCGTGCGCATCCGGGACAGCGGCAGCGCCGCCAGGGATCCGGTGTGTTCCGGCGAGAAGCACACCACCTCGCACCGGCCTACAGACTGCCGGCTGCGCCCCAGCCCCACCAGGGCGAGGTCGTCCAGGCCGGCCGGCGCGGCGGCGTCGCCCGCCAGAKCCGGKCCGAAGGACGGGGACTTGTTTTCGAAGACGGCGACGTCATAGGGGCTCGGAATTTCCGAGGGATTCTCCGGCGAGGCSGGGGCCAGCGGGTCCAGGTGCGAGGGGGGCAGGACCACCCGGTTCTGCCGGGCGGCCGCGATCGAAATCCACTCCCCGGTCAGGACGTCCTGGCGCATGGTCGCCGTGGGCGGACGGACCGCYGGCTCGCGGAGATCGTCCCCGCGTTCCGGGGGCAGGACGGTATCGGCATCATCGAAGTAGATGATGTCCCGGCCGTCGGAGAGCTTGTAGGAGCGTTTCGTAATCTGGCCCATTGTCAGGAGCTCCTCACGGGGTCGCCGCCGGATGCGGTTGGATCGGCGGCATTGGCACGGCGGACGGACAGGAGCARCCCGTGTTCCGGGTTGAGGACMGGCATGGGGAGGCCGGACTCCGCCAGGAAACGTCCGGTCGCCTCGATGCCGCCGGYAAGCCATGCCGGGGGCACCGCCTGCAGGAACGCCCGCTTGTCCCCGGCCGCGGGGTACACCGCGTCCACCCGGTACGTGGYTTCCGGRAGCAGYCCAGGCATGCAGATCCGTCCCGGAACTTCGGCGAACGACGTCGCCACGGACACCAGCGCGTAGAGGGCCTCGCCGCCRTCGTGGGACACAACGCCGTGAAGCCGWAGSGCCGGGTCGGGCTCGTCGGCGCGGACCATCCGYCCGCTGTGCAACAGCGGACGATGCTGCTTGTACAGTGCGATCGCCCCGGCAAGTTCGGTGCGCTCGGAGTCCGTGAGGTGCCGGACATCCCATTCCARCCCGAAGTGGCCGAACATCGCYGTRATYGCCCGGAAGGAGAGATCGTGCGTTCGCGCGGTGGTGTGGCTCGTGGTGGGGCCGATGTGCGATCCGACGAGCTCYGGCGGCACCACCACGCCGGTCCAGCGCTGGATGGTCTGCCGTTCCAGGGCGTCGTTGCAGTCCGAGCCCCAGACCCGGTCRGTGCGTTCGAGGA
This sequence comes from Arthrobacter sp. 05T47, assembly GCF_056395825.1. NCBI lineage: Bacteria > Bacillati > Actinomycetota > Actinomycetes > Micrococcales > Micrococcaceae > Arthrobacter > Arthrobacter sp. 05T47. The sequence goes on from NZ_JBFTKG010000012.1 coordinate 4,327, forward strand.
TACCGAGATCCACCCGGGCGCCCCCGGAGGAGCAGCTTTCAATCTCGACATCCGGGTGGGCCAGGCGGAGCTCGTCGAGGAGCCGGTAGACGGCCTGCGTCTGGGCATGCACGGAAGAGCGTCCGTCGTGGCCCATCTCGGTCAAGTCCCGGTTCTGGTCCCATTTGAGGTAGCTGATCCGGTTTTCGCTCAACAAGGCATCCAGCCTGTCGAAGATGTACTGCCAGGCCTCCGGGTTGACCAGGTCAAGGACCTGCTGGTGCCGCCACTGCATGGGCAGCCTGCCCCCGGCGGACGGTCTGTCCCCGCCGGACGGGCTGTCCCCGCCGGACGGGCTGTCCCCGCCGGACAGGCTGTCCCCGGCCGTCCGGGGTGCCGGTCCGGCGATCCAGTCCGGGTGGGCGCGGGCCAGGTCCGAGTCTTCGTTGACCATTTCGGGTTCGACCCAGAGGCCGAATTCCATGCCGTGGCCGGTGACCGCATCGATCAGCGGGGTCAGGCCCCCGGGCCACAGTTCCTCGTCGACGTACCAGTCGCCGAGGCCCGCCCGGTCGTTGCGCCGGCCGCGGAACCAGCCGTCGTCCAGGACATAGCGTTCCACGCCSAGCCGGGCTGCCGATRCTGCRAGTTCGAGCAGCACCGGCATCCGGTGGTCGAAATACACCGCCTCCCAGACGTTGAGCACCACCGGACGTGCCTTGCCGGTCCGCACGCCGGGGTGGTGCGGGCGCCCGCGGAACCAGGAGTAGAACGCGTCGCTGATGCCGTCCAGCCCCGCGGCGGAGTACGCCGCGAACAACCACGGCGTCTCGTAGCTGGCGTTCGGGGCCAGGCTGATCTCGCCGGAACCGAGCAGTTCCGAGGCGCCCAGCACGGTCCGGCCGTCCGCAGYRGCGTCAACGAAGCTCTCGTGGTTGCCACTCCAGCCCAGGTGCACGGCCCAGACCTGCCCGTGGCGGTTGCCGAATCCGGGGGTGCCGGCCGCCAGCAGGAGCGAGGCGTCATGGCCGGTGCGSCCGTGCCGGCCCGAACGGACCCACGTGCCTTGGCGCAGCGGCAGGCGCTGCGGGTGGGACTCCCGGCACCAGCGGCCGGTCAGGTCCAGGATCTCCGTGGCGGCGCGGCCCAGCGGCAGCACGGCCGCGAGYTCRTCCAGGCTGTACCGKTCAGCGCCGTCGTTCTCGAGCCGGTGCCTGAGCTGGAGCAGKCCGCCGTCGTTGATCCTGATCTCCGTGCGGACGGTGACACCGGCGTCGGGGTCGGCCTGGGTGATGACSGCAGAGCACTGTTCCCCTTCGGTGCGTTCCACAGCAACAACGCGCAGGCGGGCCGAGAATGCCTGGCCGTTCCGGTGCCCGCGGAGGCCGGGCCGCCCGCGCCAGCCGGAGGATGCCTGCGGGATCAGTCCSAGYGTGACAGGGACGTCGTGSGCGGAGCGCGGCACGGCGTCGCCCAGCAGTGAAAGGTCCGGCAGGGCCGGGCCGAGGTCGGMGCCGAAGTGCAGCATGGCGGCCTCKCCGGTGCTGAAGTCAATGAGCAGGGATGTTCCGGAGCGGCGCAGGTGCAACGGCTCCAGATCCGACGACGTCAGGGCCGGGACACCCAGGGCGAGGGTCTCGGCGGCAAGAGTGAGGTCCGGGTTGTTCACGGCAGCTCCAGGCGTAGTGGTTGGGGGCGGGCGGGGGCCGTGCGGGGTCAGCCTGCGGCTGCTGCGGGGGTGGCWGCGSCKCGRTCAACCGCGCCGTGCGGGTCRTCGCCGGTGCGGGCCAGGCGGAGCCGTCCGACGCGCTCGCCGAGGATGCGCCGGGCCTCGCTGCCGAGGAGGTCATCGCTGATGAGTTCGTCAGCGTCCTCCAGGCTGGCGATGGTGCTGATGCCCAGGGTYCCCCACTTCGTGTGGTCGGCCAGCACCACAACGCGGCGGGCCGCGGTGACGAAAGCCCGGTCCGTTTCGGCTTCGAGCACGTTKGGKGTGGTGAACCCGGCRTCGGCGTCAACACCGTGGACGCCGAGGAACAGCACGTCCAGGTGCAGCTGCTTGAGCGAGGAGGTGGCCAGCGGCCCCACGAGGGCATCGGAGGGGGTACGCTCGCCGCCYGTGAGGATCACCGTGGACGCGGACGAGCTCTGATGGAAGACATCCGCGATCCGGACCGAGTTGGTGACCACCGTGATCCGCGGCCCGGCGGACAGCAGCTGCGCCAGCGCCCACGTGGTGGTGCCGGCGCTGAGTCCCACCGCCATGCCCTCGCGCACCTGGGCGGCCGCCTCCTGCGCAATCGCCATTTTCTCGTCCTTGAGCTGGGTCACCTTCAGCTCGAAGCCTGGCTCGTGGGTTCCGGCCCCGCCTGGCAGCTTTGCCCCGCCATGGATCTTCTCCACGGAGCCCGCCGCGTCGAGGGACTCGATGTCCCGCCGCACGGTCATCAGCGAGACACCGAGCATCTTGGCGAGGTCCGCGACGCGGACGATCCGCTCACGCTGGACCTCYGCGAGGATGGCTGAATGACGGGCTGCGGCTAGCATGTGGAGTCCTTACTGGCTTGAGTGGTTTGGAAGGCTTGACTGGTTTGATTTGCCGGCGGACGTGGCGACCAGTTGGGCGGCCCGTGAACGGACGACGGCGACACCTCCGGCCGGGAGGCCGAGCCCGCCGTCGAGCTCGGCGCCTGTGAGCAGGTCGACSCCGYCCAGCGGCAGCCGGACCTCGTGCGYCCCGTGGTTGATGCAGAACGTCCAGTCGGTCCCGTCCTTGCTGCGCCGGGCGACTTCGACATTGTCCGGCAATTCCGGCACGAGCGGCTGCACCGCGGCGTCGGCGCAAATAAGGGTCAGCAGYTCGCCCAKGCCCTCCGGYGCGAGCGTCGTGGCGACGTAGTAGGCGCGGCCGCTKCCGGCGCGGTTGCGGGTCACGGCCGGAGAACCGGCGGCCGGCCCCTCGTCCACGGCCGCAAGGACCTCRGCGGTGGTAGCCCGYCCCAGCTCGTTCCAGCACGTGCCCGCCCCGAAGCCGCTGAGCCGGACGCTTTCGCCGCCGCGCAACGGAAAGAACTCTTCCATCCGGACGCCGAGCAGTCCGCTGAACGCGCCGGGGTAGCTGCCAAGCCTGATGTGGTCATTTTCGTCCACGATACCGGAGAAGTAGGTCACCACGAGGTGGCCGCCGGAGCGCACRTACGCGTCCAGATTCGCGGCRCCGGCRTCGCTGATGAGGTACTGCATCGGGGCGACGACRAGCCGGTAGCCGGAGAGGTCCTCGGTGCTCTGGCGGAAGTCGGTGGGGATCCCGGCGCGGTAGAAGGCATCATGCCAGCGCCGGGTTTCGGCGATGTTGGAGGCATCCACGCTCGGGTGCGAGTCCAGCTCCGAGGCCCAGCGGGCATCAGTGTCGTGGAGGATGGCGACGTCCACCCGGCCGGACGCGCCTGTGACCACCGAGCCGCTGACTTCCGCCAGGCTGCGCAGCGCCTGCCCCAGCTGGACCACTTCGCGCCACACCTTGGTGTCCGTGCCGGCATGCGGGAGCAGCCCGGAATGGAATTTCTCGGCGCCTGCGCGGGAGGCCCTCCACTGGAAGAAGAGCGCGCCGTCGGCACCGCGGGCAACATGCTGCAGGGAATTACGCAGCATCTCGCCGGGCGCCTTGGCGATGTTGCGGGGCTGCCAGTTCACGGCGGAGGTGGAGTGCTCCATGAGCAGCCACGGCTTGCCCTTGGCCCAGCCGCGGGTGAGGTCCGCGGTCGCCGCCAGTTCCTGGAAGTTCCGGGGGTCCTCGGCGATGAGGTAGTGGTCGTTGGAGACCACGTCCATCTCCTCGGACCAGCGCCAGTAGTCCACGGGCTGGTGCAGGCCCATGTTGAACCCCATGAAGTTGGTGGTCACGGGGTGACCCGAGTGCGAGCGGATGATCGCGGCCTCGGCCTTGTAGCATTCGAGCAGCTCGTCGGAGGAGTAGCGGGCAAAGTCCAGCTGCTGGGTCGGGTTGACCCAGGTCCCGGAGGTGCGCGGCGGCAGGATCTGCTCCCAGGCCGAGTAGCGCTGGGACCAGAAGGCCGTGCCCCAGGCGGCGTTGAGCGCCTCGAGGCTGCCGTACCGGCGTTCGAGCCAGCGCCGGAAGCCGGCGGCGGCGCCGTCGGAGAAGTCCGGCTGGTTGTGGCAGCCGTACTCGTTGTGGACGTGCCACATCACGACGGCGGGATGGTCTTTGTACCGGACGGCGATCTGCTCGGTCAGCGCCGCGGCGGCCCGGCGGTATTCGGCGCTCGAGGCCGCGAAGGCCTGTCGCGAACCGTAGCTGTGCCGCACGCCGTCGGCCGTGACAGGCAGGGACTGCGGGTACTTGTGGCTGAACCACGGCGGCGGCGATGCCGTGGCGTTCGCCAGGTCCACCCGGATGCCGTTCGCGTGCAGCAGGTCCAGGACCCGGTCCAGCCAGCCGAACTCGTACACGCCCTCGGAGGGCTCCAGCAGCGACCAGCTGAAGATGCCCACGCTGACCAGGTTGACGCCGGCCTCGCGCATCAGCGCGACGTCCTCCTCCCAGGTCTCCTCGGGCCATTGTTCCGGGTTGTAGTCCCCGCCGAAGGCCAGCATTGGGGCGCCGTCGGCGCCGAGTCGGGCGGTGATGTAGTCCATGGCGTTGTTGGGGTTGGAGCTGTTGTCCACGTTTATCCTTTGCTGGAGCCGAGGGTCAGGCCCGCCACGAAATGGCGCTGCAGGAGCAGGTAGATGATCAGGGCCGGAACGGCCGTGATCATGGCGCCGGCGGCGATCAGGTTGTAGTTGGAGAGGAACTGGCCCTGGAGGTTGTTGATGGCGGTGGTCACCGGAAGACGGTCACCGCTCTGGATGAACAGCAGGGGCCAGAAGAAGTCGTTGTAAATGAAGATCACTTCGAGCGTGCCCATGGCGGCCAGCGCCGGGCGGCACAGCGGCAGGATGATGTCCCAGTACTGGCGCCAGACGCCGGCACCGTCCACCAGGGCCGCCTCGGTCAGTTCGGGGGACAGGGCCTTCATGTAGTTCGAGAGCACGAAGGTCACGAAGCCGATCTGGAAGGCCGTGTCCACGGCGATCACGCTGATGTAGGTGTTGAGCAGGTTCCCGGAGTCGCTGAAGGCGTACGGCAGCTCGAAGTGCTTGAACATTTCAAAGAGCGGCGCCGCGAGCACCTGCGGGGGAAGCAGGTTTCCGGCCGTGAACATGATCAGCAGGGTGATGTTGAACTTCCAGCTCACCCTACTCACGGCGAACGCCATCATGGAGGCGAAGAACAGGATCAGGAACACGGACGGGACGGTGATCAGCACGGAGTTCCAGAACAGCTTGGCAAACCCGCCCYGCGTCCAGGCCTGGGTGAAGTTGTCGAAGTTGAAGGCCCCGCCGGTGCTGAAGTAGCCGTACTTGTCCGTGTCCGCCTTGGGCCGCAGGGCGGTGAAAATGGCCCAGCCCAGGGGGACCAGCCAGATCGCCGCCATGACGGTGAGGAAGATGTGGGTGCCGTAGTGCCGCTTGCCCTGCTTGTTCTTGGCCGGACGGCCGGGGCCGGTCCTGCCCGCGCCCGAGCTGCGCTGCCGGGCGTCCGCCGGGGTGCCGGCTGCGGCGTCGGTGGGATGGGCGATGCTCATGCCTCTTTGTCCTTTCCGAACGCGCGGGAGAGGTAGAACGTGATGGGGATCAGCGAGATGACCAGCAGGATGACGGCCAGCGCGGAGCCGATGCCGATCACCTGGCCCTCGCCCACAAGATTCTGGATGACCAGGGCGCTGATGAGTTCCAGGCCGTTGGTGCCGCGGTTGATCACGTAGACGATGTCGAAGGCCCGGAGGGATTCGATGACGGTGATGACGATGATGATGACGTTGACCGGGCGCATGGCCGGGAAGATCACCCGGAAGAAGGTCTGCACCGCATTGGCACCGTCAATCTGGGCCGCCTCGCGCAGGGTCGGGTCCACTCCCTTGAGCCCGGCCAAGTACAGGATCATGACGTAGCCGGCGTGCCGCCAGGTGGCGGCGAAGAGGGCGGCCCAGATATTGACGCTGGAGTCCCCGAACCAGTCGACGGCCTGCGGTGTACCCGCCGTGCCGAGGACGAAGTTCAACAGGCCGCTGTCACGGTTGTAGAACAGCTGCCAGATGATCCCGATCAGGGCCAGGGACAGCATCACCGGGGCGAAGAAGATGCTCTGGTAGATCCTGGTGCCGCGGATGTTCTGGTCCAGGAGCACGGCCAACAGCAGCCCCAGCGGAGTGGCCACAAGTGCCAGGAATGCCAGCCACAGCACGTTGTGCTGCACGGCCGGCCAAAACGGGGGGTAGTCCTGGGCGACGAACTGGTAGTTCTCGACGCCGGCGGGTTTGATGTCGGTCAGCTCCAGCCCGTTCCAGCGGGTGAAGGACAGCCCGACCGACATGAGCGTGGGGATCCAGACCAACACGAGCTGGATCAGCGTGGGGACGCCCACCATCATGCCGAGCACCACTTTGTCGCGGCGGGACAGCCGCCGAACCCGCCGCGCGGGGGCGGCGACTGCTTTGCGCCCCCGCGCGGACGGACTGGTAGAGACACTCATGGAGATTCCTTGCCTTGGGACATGCAGGGTGAAATGCGGTTGAAATGCGGGCAGATACGCCGCTACTGCGCGGCGTACAGGGACTTGGCCTGGGCTTCCAGGTTCTTCACATCCACGTTGCCGTCCTTGATGAAGGACTGCAGGGCCGGGATCATCACGTTGTTGGCCATGGCGGGCAGGGCATCGCGGTCGAAGAACTGGCTGATGTTCTTGGCGCCGCTGATGGCCTCGGCCAGTTTCTTGTTCAGGGGAGTGAACTTGGAGGTGTCCGCGCCCTTGGCGGTGGCGATGTTGGACGAGTCCACGGAGGCGTACACGTCCTGCCCCTCCGGAGTGCCGACGTAGGCCAGGAAGTCCCGGGCGGCCTGGTTCTGGCCGCCCTTCTTGGAGAGCAGGAGGCCGTCGATCGGTGCCTCGATGGCGTCCTGGCCTTCCACCGCGACCTCGGGGAACGGGAAGAAATCGATGTCGTCGGCGATTGCCTTGTCCGTGTACTGCTGGGTGAGGAAGGATCCGAGCAGGTACATGCCGGACTTCTTGTCCGCCAGGGACTTCGCCGAGTCCTGCCAGGTCATGCCGAGGGCGTTCGGGTTCTGGTAGGGCAGCAGGGCTTTCCAGGTGTCAAAGACATCGCTGACCTTCTTCTGGTCCCAGCTTTCCCGGTGCGCGGTCAGGTCCATGTGGAACTGGTAGCCGTTCAGGCGCATGTTCAGGTAGTCGAAGGTGCCCATGGCGGGCCAGCCGTCCTTGTCCGCGAACTCAATCGGGATCAGGCCGTCGGCCTTCATCTTGGTGGCGAGGGCCTTCAGCTCATCGAACGTCGTGGGGACGGTGTAGCCCTTCTCCGCCCAGAGGCTCTTCCGGTAGAAGAAGCCCCAGGGGTAGTTGTAGTTCGGGATCAGGTACATCTTCCCGTCGGCGCCCGTGGACGCCTTCTTCAGGGCGTCCGAGTAGTTTCCGCCGACCTTTTCCCAGACATCGTCGATCGGGGCCAGCAGTCCCTTGCCGGCGTAGTACTGCATGCGGTAGCCGGCGAACCACGTGAACGAATCGTCCGGGCTGCCCTGGAGGTAGGTGTTGATCTTGTTCTGGAAGTCGTTGTGCGCCACCACGTTGGTGGTGATGGCGACGCCGGACTTCTTCTGGAAAGCATCGGTCACCGCCTTGTAGGCGGCCTTGGGGACCTCGTCCGAGGATCCTGAGCCGAAGGTAGCCGTGTTGGATCCGCTGCTGGCAGGGGCGCTGCCGCCCGTGCAGGCTGTGAGCAGCGGAATGCCGGCCATCGCGACTGCTCCGGCGCCGAATGTCTTCAGCAGCGTCCTCCGGTCCCACCCGCCTTGGCTGGAGGCCCGAAGCAGTGCGTCTTCATGCATGGTCATAATTTCTCCTTTGAAATAACGCGGGTGGCGTGAAGCAGCTCACATGATTAGCAATCATAATCGCACAATAAAGAACGTCAAGTAGCAAAAAAGAACATTGCGGCTTATCCGTTGACTTAGTGTTGACCCGCTCTTAGCGTTAAGCCCCTCAGGGTGCCGACGTGGTCCGCCGGCCGGCGGTGGTGCCCGGATCCGCGGAAACATGGCGAAAACCCAGGTGCACCCATGAAGATCAAGGCCACAGCCGCCGCCACGCTGCTCATCCTGCTGTTCCTGGGGGGACTGCTCGGCGGCGCCTCCGCGCCGGCGTCGGCCGAGGGGGCCACCTATTACGTGAGCGCGGACGGCAATGACGCCAACGACGGGACATCGCCGCAGACCGCCTGGGAAACCATCGACAAGGTCAATGCGACCATACTGCGGCCCGGGGACTCGGTCAGCTTCCGCCGCGGCGACGTCTTCTCCGGGGGGCTGGTGGTCGGAAACAGCGGCGCCGGCCGGCTCAGGATCACCCTGAATGCCTACGGAAGCGGCGATCCGCCCGCCGTAACCGGAGGGCTTGCGGGCACCTGCGTCAGGCTCGACGGCGACTACATCACCGTGGATGGCCTGCGGGCCGATTCGTGCGGCTATGCGGGGTTCAGTATCTACGGCGACCACGGATCCGTGCGGAACTCCGCAGCGAAGAACAATGCCGCGGGGATCAAGGTGAGCGAGGGTTCCGACTTCGGCACCTATGCCAACAACACCCTGGCGGATAACAACATCATGAACGTCAACACCCCGGGGGCGGGGTGCGGCACCGCGACCGCCGTGCAGTGCAACGATGATTCGGGCGCCTTCGGCTTCCTGATCAACGGCAGTGACAACGAGTTCTCCGGCAACACCATCACCGGCTCCACCGCCTTGTCCTACGACTTCGGCCACGACGGCAGCGCGTTCGAGATTTTCAACGGCAACCGGAACAGGATCCACCACAACGTGGCGGTGGACAACAACGTCTTCTCCGAGCTGGGGCGCGGACCCGGCGGAACCGCGGACGGCAACACCTACAGCTACAACCTGGTCCGGTCCACCTGCGGCCCCAACTGCTCCCAGGCCATGGGCCTGATCGCGCGCGGCAGGACATCGTCTTTCGGTCCGACCAACGGCACCACCTTCGAATACAACACCGTCTGGCTGGACGGGCCGGACACCCAGGCCGTCGTCTGCCACGCCTCATGCCCGTCCTCGACCGTCATCCGGGGAAACATCCTCGTCGCGGTCCGCAATGCCCTGTGGATGGACGGCACCGGCTGGACCGAGGGGCAGAATGTCCTCAACGGCCCCACCAACATCGTCCCCAGCGCTACCTCCACCACTGATCCGGCCGAGTTTGTGAATGCCCCCGCCGACCTCCACCTTTCCAGCACGAGTCCGGCCATCGACCGTGCCGGGAACAGCCCCTTCCCCGCGGATCTGGACGGCCTGCCGGCCAACCAGAAGGGCGACTGCCAGGGCGGCGGCGCGGCCGATGCGGGCACCTACGAGTACAGGCCGCCCGGCTGCTGAACCGCATGCGCCGGCCGACGGCTCCGGTGGCGTGAGGCGGGTGCGGCCGCGGGCCCATCCTTGACAAACAACAACTGAACCGGTTTAGTAGTAGAAATCACTTAACCGGTTCAGTGCAGGAAGCTGCCTCAGGACCACGTCCGAAAGGAACGGCCCATGGCAGTCACCATCAGCGACGTCGCCCAGGCGGCCGGCGTCAGCAAGGGTGCCGTGTCCTATGCCCTCAACGGTCAGCCCGGGGTCAGCCCGGACACCCGGGAGCGTATCCTCAAGGTCGCCAAGGACCTCGGCTGGAAGCCGAACCTCCGGGCGAAGGGGCTGTCCTCGGCCAAGGCTTACGCACTGGGCCTCGTGGTGGCCCGGGACCCTTCCCTGCTGGGTACGGACCCGTTCTTCCCGGCCGTCATCGCCGGGATCGAGACCGCGCTCGCCGAGCACGACTACACCCTGGTGCTGAGCGTCGCCACGGCGCCCGGCGCCGAGGAACGCTGCTACCGCAAGCTGGTGGACAACGGCAGGGTCGACGGCGTAATCCTCACCGATGTCCGCCGCAACGACTCCCGCATCCCGCTGCTGCTCGAGCTGAAGTTGCCCGCAGTCACGCTGAACCGGCCCGACGCCAATTCCCCGTTCCCGGCCGTGTCGGTGGACGAATCGGCCGGCATCGTCGCGGCCGTGAAGCACCTGGTGGCCCTCGGGCACCGCCGGATCGCCCACGTGGGCGGAGGGCAGGAGTACATCCACGGACGAAGCCGCCGCGAAGCCTGGGAAGGGGCGCTGGCCGCTGCCGGTCTTCCTTCCGACCTCTTCGCCGCAGCCGACTTCACCGCCGCGGGGGGAGCGGCCGCCACAGCCGAACTGCTCCGCCGGGCGGACCGGCCCACCGCCATCGTCTACGCCAACGATCTCATGGCCACCGCCGGGCAGTCGTACGCGCAGTCCCTGGGGCTCAGCATCCCCGGCGACCTATCCGTCACCGGCTATGACAACGCGGAATTCACCCAGTACCTGAACCCGCCGCTCACCACCCTGGCCACCGACCCCATGCTGTGGGGGCGGGTTGCGGCCCAGGTCCTCCTCAGCCAGCTGGCAGGGGCCCACCCCGGCGAGGACACCGTCCTCCCGGCGCCCCGTCTTCTGGTCAGGGCTTCGACGGGACCGGCCCCGGCCTGACCTGGTCCGTCGACCGAACCGAAAGCCCACTCCAGACCGTCATTTCTCTTCCCGCACGACCACCCAACCTGGCACGCATCCGTCAGTAAACCCCTCCCAAGGAGACGCAATGAAGCGCTTTTCAATTGCCACGCGAGTTTTGTCCGTGGCCGCACTGACCATCATGGGAGCGGGCCTGGCCGGCTGCGGCGGCGGCGCCAGCGGCGGCACCGCCGACTCGGCCACCACGGCCAAGGGCCCCATCAAGATCTGGTACTCGAACAACGAATTCGAGGTCAAGTGGGGCAAGGCCATGGTGGAGTCGTGGAACTCCGCCCACCCGGACCAGAAGATCGATGCCCAGCAGATCCCGGCCGGCAAGAGCTCCGAGGAAGTCATCGGCGCCGCCATCACCGCCGGCAACGCCCCCTGCCTGGTCTTCAACACCGCTCCCGTCGCCGTTCCCCAGTTCCAGAAGCAGGGCGGACTCGTCGCGCTGGATTCCTTCCCGGACGGCGCCCAGTACATCAAGGACCGCACCGGCGACCTCGCGGACCAGTACAAGTCCGGCGACGGCAAAATGTACCAGCTGCCCTGGAAGTCCAACCCCGTGGTCCTGTTCTACAACAAGGACCTCTTCACCAAGGCGGGCCTGGACGCCGAGCACCCCAAGCTCGGCACGCAGGCCGAATTCCTGGACACCGCCCGCACACTGGTGAAGTCCGGCGCCGCGGCCAACGCAATCTGGCCGTCCCCGGCCAGTGACTTCTTCCAGTCCTGGTTCGACTTCTACCCGTTCTACGCCGCCAACTCCGGGGGCGCGCCGCTGATCAAGGACGGCAAGGCCACCTTCGACAGCGAGCAGGGCAAGCAGGTAGCGAACATGTTCGAAACCCTGTACAAGGAAAACCTGGCCTCCAAGGAGGTCTACCAGGGTGACTCCTTCGCCGAGGGCAAGGCCGCCATGTCGCTGGCCGGTCCGTGGGCCATCGCCGCCTACAAGGACAAGGTCAACTGGGGCGCCGTGCCCGTGCCCGCCGCTCAGGCCCAGACCGAAGGCTCCACGTTCTCGGACGCGAAGAACGTCGCGATGTACTCCGCCTGCCAGAACCAGGGCACCGCCTGGGAAGTCATGAAGTTCGCCACCAGCAAGGAACAGGACGGCAAGCTCCTCGCCGACACCGGCCAGATGCCGATGCGCAAGGACCTCCCGGCCACGTACTCGGACTACTTCGCCAAGAACCCCCTCTACAAGCAGTTCGCGGAGCAGGCCAGCCACACCGTCGAGGTGCCCAACGTGTCCAACTCGGTTGAGGTCTGGCAGACCTTCCGCACCGCCTACGCCAAGTCCGTGATCTTCGGCAACGAAAGCATCGACGCCGCGTTCAAGGGCTCTGCCGAGAAGATCAACCAACTGGCAGCCCAGAAGTAGCGGGTGAACCACCATGTCACTTCGCTCAGCTGAAGGGGCGCCCGCCGCGGGGGACAGCACCCCGCAAGCAGGGGGCCGGCGGCCAGCGGCCAGGAAGCGCAAGAACTTCCTGGGCCGCCAGCCCCTCGGGCTGCTGTTCAGCGCCCCGTACATCATCTACGTCCTGGGCGTGCTGGCGTTTCCGCTCTGCTACGCCGTCTACATTTCCTTCCACGACTACTTCTTCACCGCGCCAAAGGTCAAGGTTGACCGCCCGTTCGTGGGCCTGGAGAACTACATCACCGTCCTGACGGACCCGGCGGTGCAGCGTTCCTTCGCCAACATCGGCATCTTCCTGATCATCAACGTCCCGCTGACCGTGGGCCTTTCCCTGGTCCTGGCCAACGCCCTGAACCGGGTGACGAAGCTCAAGACCTTCTTCCGTGTCAGCTACTACGTCCCGTACGTCACGGCGAGCGTCGCCGTCGTCGGCGTCTGGCTGTTCCTGTTCCAGCAGAACGGCCTGGTCAACTCGCTGCTGGGGCCGCTGGCCCCGAACCCTTCGTGGCTCGTGAACTCCTGGCTTGCGATGCCCACCGTGGCGCTCTTCGTGACCTGGAAGCAGCTCGGGTTCTTCATCCTGCTGTACCTGGCCGCGCTGCAGAACATCCCGGAGGAGCTCTACGAGTCCGCCTCGGTGGACGGCGGCAACAAATGGGTGCAGTTCTGGAACATCACCGTTCCCGGCGTCCGCTCGGCCAGCGTGCTGGTGACCCTGCTGGCCACCATCACCGGCGCCAACCTGTTCACGGAACCGTACCTGCTCACCGGCGGCGGCGGACCGGACGGCGCCTCCACCTCACCGGTGTTCCTGATGTACCAGATGGGCATCCTGCAGGGGAATCCCGATCTGGCCGCCGCACTGGGTGTGGTGCTGGTGATCGGCGTGCTGCTGATCGCCCTGATCCAGAAACGCCTCGTGGGCGGAAAGGAGGACTGACATGTCGATCCTCAACAAGGCAGCTGCGCCCAACGATGAGAACAGCGGCAGCAACAACAACGACGACGACAGTCGCCCCCGCCGGCCCGGCGCCTTCAGCCGCCTCGGCAAGCCGGCGGCAGGCGCCTCAGGCGTGGAGAAGCGCCGAAGCCTCGGCCTGGGCAGTTTCGTGCTGCTGGCCGTGGGAGCGTTCGTCTTCCTCTTCCCGTTCTACTACATGTTCATCGGCTCGCTGCAGACCTCACCGGACACCTCGGTGGCCGGGGCGTTCCCCAACCCGGCGAACCTCACCGGCGAGAACTACGCGAACATCAACAACTCCATCAACCTGCTCCAGGGCCTGATCAATTCGGGCATCTTCACCGGCGGTGTCATCTTCTTCACCGTCATCTTCGGGCTGCTGGTGGGATACGCCCTGGCGCAGATGCACTTCCGCGGCAAGGGGCTGGTGTTCGGCATGATGCTGCTGGTGCAGATGATCCCGTTCCAGCTGCTGCTCATCCCGCTCTACGTGATGATTGTGCGGGACTACGGGCTGGCCGACACGTACCTGGGCATGATCCTGCCGTTCGCGATCAACTCCACGGCCGTGTTCGTCTTCCGCCAGTACTTCATGCAGCTGCCCTCCACCCTCTTCGAGGCGGCCAGGATCGACGGAGCCTCCGAACTGCGGATCCTCTGGCAGATAGCGATCCCGCTGGTGAAGCCCGCGATAGTCACGGCGATCCTGCTGACCTTCATCGGTCCGTGGAACGAGTTCCTGTGGCCCTTCCTGGTCACCAAGGACCAGTCCATCCAGCCGCTCGCCGTCTCCCTGGCGAACTACATCTCCAACATCTCCGCGACGGCGTCCAACCCGTTCGGCGCCATCCTGGCGGGCGCCTGCGTCCTCGCCGCACCCGCCGTCGCGCTCTTCATCTTCTTCCAGCGTCAGTTCATTTCCACCAATATCGGCTCCAGCGTAAAGGGTTAATCTATGACCTCCCCCCAGACTTCAGCACTTCCCACCGTCCCCTTCACCCTCACCCGCGCCGGTGTCATCATGACCCCGGAACCGGGCAACGAATACGAGGCCGAGGGTGTGCTCAACCCAGCCAGCGGCCGCGGCCTTGACGGCGAGCTCTATCTGCTGCCACGCCTGGTCGCCAAGGGCAACGTCTCCCGCGTGGGACTGGCCAAGGTAGTCATCGAAGACGGCGTCCCCACCGGCGTCGAACGCCAGGGCATCGTCCTGGCCCCCGACGAGGGCTGGGAACGGGGCCTGAACAACGCCGGCACCGAGGACCCCCGCACCACCTGGGTGCCCAGCCTCGGCAAGCACCTGATGACCTACGTCGCGTACGGCCCGCTGGGTCCGCGCCTGGCCTTCGCCTACTCCGAGGACCTGCGCAACTGGGAGCGGCTGGGCCCGTGCCTCTTTGGCTACCAGGCCGACCTGTCCATGGACCTCAACCTCTTCCCGAACAAGGACGCCGTATTCTTCCCGGAGCCGGTCAACGACCCCGACGGCGTGCCGTCCTACGCGATGCTGCACCGCCCGATGTGGGACCTCGGCTGGATCCGCGAGGGCGAAGGCGAGCACCTGCCAGCCGGAATCACCGACAACCGCCCCGGCATCTGGATCTCCTACGTCCCGGTCGCGGACGTCGAAAAGGACATCAACAACCTCGTCCACATGGCCAAGCACCGGCTCGTGGCTTTGAGCGAGTTCCCGTTCGAGGAACTGAAGATCGGCGGCGGCCCCGCCCCGATCCGGGTGGACGAAGGCTGGCTGCTGATCCACCACGGCGTCTCCGGTGAGCTGGCGAAGTCGGCGTTCGACCACCAGCAGAACGTCAACTACACCGCGGCCGCCATGATCCTGGACGGCGAGGACCCCTCCAAGGTGATCGCCCGCAGCGACAAGCCGCTCCTGGCACCCGAAACCGAGGACGAGATGTCCGGAATCGTGCCCAACGTCGTGTTCCCGACCGCGATCGAGAAGATCGGCGAGCAGCTGTTTGTGTTCTACGGCATGGCTGATTCGAAGATCGGCGTCGCCAAGCTGGACCGGATTCCCGCCGCCAACTAGCACCGCCGTCCCCGCCCGACGACCAGCCAGCCAGCCACCAGGAGCCACCGATGACGAACAACGATGTCCGCTCAAAACTGACAAGTCGATTCACGGCCACCGCCGTGTCCGCATCGATGGTCCTGCTCCTGGTCCCGCTCGGTGCGGGTGCAGCCAGCGCGGCACCCGCACCGGCCGGCACTGGCCAGTCGGCCGTTCCGGCCGCTCCCGCTCCCGCCGCAGCACCCCTGACCAACCTCGGCCACCTGAACTTCCTGATGGACACCGTGCCGCTCTCCCCGGTGGAGGGCCACACCACCTATGAGCTGGACCGTAATCCCTCCGCCCAGGCCCCCTGGACCTACGCGGACAAGAAGGCCGACGGCAGTTACACCAGGATCGGCGGCGGCGACCTCGATCCCGCCACCGGGCACTGGAGCCAGGGCGCCTTCAACGCCGACGACATCGCCCGGACCGCCGTCGTCTACCTGCGCCACTGGCAGCAGACCGGCGACCCCGCCAGCAAGGAACGCGCCTTCCAGACCCTGCGCGCCCTGACCTACCTGCAGACCACGTCCGGGCCGAACGCCGGCAACGTGGTCCTCTGGCAGCAGCCCGACGGTACCCTCACCCCGAGCGCCAAGCCGGTGGAACTGCCGGACCCCTCCGACTCTGCYGAGTCCTACTGGCTGGCACGCACCGTCTGGGCACTCGGCGAAGGCTACGCAGCCTTCGCCAGCGCCGACCCGGCGTTCGCATCCTTCCTGCAGGAGCGCCTGCAACTGGCCCTTGGCTCGCTCAACAAACAGTCCCTCGGCAAATACGGCACATACGACACGGCCGACGGCGCCAAGGTCCCGGCCTGGCTGATTTCCGGCGGCGCCGACGCCTCCGGGGAAGCCGTGCTCGGGCTGGCCGCCTACGTCAAGGCCGCCCCCGGCGACCGCGTTGCCACGACGGCGCTGGCCCACCTGAGCGAGGGCGTCGCCGCGATGTCCTCGGGTTCCGGCACGGAATGGCCGTTCGGTGCCATCCTGCCGTGGAACAAGTCCCGGACCCTCTGGCACGCCTGGGGCGGAATGGCCCCGGCCGCCGTCGCGACCGCCTCAACGGTGCTGCAGCAGCCCCGGCTGCTCGACGCCGCGGTGAAGGATTCCGCCCAGTTCACCCCGCAGCTCCTCGCCGCGGGCGGTCCGGACAACGCCTGGAGCCCCACCCCCGGGGAGGCCCAGATCGCCTACGGCGTGGACTCCCGCGTCCAGAGCCTCGTGGCGACGGCGAAAGCCGCCAACGCCCCCGGCCTGCTGGACGTCGCCGCCATTGCGGCCGGCTGGTTCTTCGGCGCCAACCCCAGCGGAGCCCCCGCCTACAACCGAGCCACCGGCACCGCGATCGACGGGATCGAACCGGACGGCCGCGTGAACCCGAACTCCGGCGCCGAATCCACCATCCACGCGCTGCTGACCATGCTGGCGCTGGACGCCAACCCCGGGCTGAAAACCAAGGCCCGGGGCATCAACCGCACCGTCTCGACCCACGGACTGAGCGTCATCGAGGCCGAATCCGGCACCATCGCCGGCAACGGCACCGTGGTGAAGCCCGCCTCGGCCTGGACCGGGGAAGCCAACATCTCCGGCGGGGCCTACGTCGCCCTGAAGGCAGGGGGATCCCTGAGCCTGCCGCTGCCCGCAGCCGAGGAACCGCGCAATATCTACCCGATCGTCAACCAGGGGACAGCCCCCTCCGGCACTACCAGCTGGACCACGGACAAGGGCCCGCTGGGCAGCACCCGCAACGGAGGCGCCGGCGCCCAGGGCATCACCGATGCCCCGGGCATCCTCTTCCCGTTCGCGCTGAGGCGCGCGCTGCCCGCCGGGGCGGCCGCCGTCGTCGGTACGACGGACGGTGACGTTGCCCTCGACGCCCTGCTGGTCCAGCCGCAGCTCTCCACGGTCTCCGTTTCCGGCGACGCCGGTGCGTCCACGCTGTATGTCAGTGCAGCCCCCAACCGCACCGAACGGCAGGTGAACCTGCCCGCAGGCTTCCGCCTGAACCAGGAGGCGTTTGATGCCTCCGGCCGGCCCGTCACCCCCGGTCCGCAGCAGAACGCGGCCGACCGGTCCGGCCGTGTGGCGGTGGCCCCGGGCGGATTCACCTGGGTGACGTTCGTCCGCAACTAATCCCTCACCCCGCCGGCGACCGGTCCCGGCGGCATGGCACGCAACATCAAGAACAGGAAGAACCCAGATGCAGAAAATCACCACCCAGGCACTGCTCGAGAGTTACGAGGGAGCGCTCGCGTTCAGCAATCCGCTGACCGACACCATCTCCACCGAGCAGTTCTCCGCCGAGTACCCGGAGCGCCCGGAATGGGCGGTGGGCCCGTTCGGCAAGGATGATTCCCTTTCCTTCCGGCAAGTCCAGGACTGGGAGGACCCCACGGGGATCGGCTGGACGGCGGATTCAATCTTCAACCCGTCCATCATGGAGCGGGACGGCAAGCTCTACCTGTTCTACCGTGCATCCCCACGCAAGGAATCAGTCTCCAGCCGCATCGGCGTCGCCGTCCTCGATCCCGAAACCGGCTGGCAGGACAATGCGTCCAATCCGGTGATCTACCCCACCCTGGACAACGAGATCCTTGGCTGCGAGGATCCCAAGGTGTACCAGGCCAACGGCCGGTACTACATGTTCTACAACGGCATCTGGACGATCGACGGCGCCGATCAGCGGGCCGCCGGGAATTCCGATGCCTATCCCCTGGGCGAGGTTGGTTGCGACATCAATGTCGCCGTGTCCGATGACCTGATCCATTGGGAAAAGCTCGGGCTGGCGGTCCCCCACAAGATTTCCCGGTACTGGGCCAAAGGGGCCGTCATCCCGCGAAACGCCCGCGGCGAGGCCGTCAAGATTGGCGGGGACTACCTGATGTACCTGTCCGAGGGCTGCGGCGGGACCACCCACGTGGGCCGGTCCGCCGACATGGTCAACTGGACGTTTGAGCCGCAGGACTACCTGGACCTTGAACCGCTGGGCGGCTCACTGCACGAGGTGGCCTGCGCAATCGTCAATGAAGGCGAACGGACCGAGCTGGTCCTGGACTTCTTCTACGGCGACGCCGACGGCCAGTTCTCCGCGGCGCAGGCACTGTATGACATCAGCCAGCCCTTCACCCAGAAAGCGGTCCACAAGGGCGGGTCGCTGGCATGGGGAGGGCTGCTCAAATTCGGCGGAAGCTGGGTGTTTGCCCAGGGCTGGGACGCTCCCAAGGGATCCCGGGAGATGTACTTCTACCGCGCCGAGCAGGGCTAGCCCACCGGACGCCCGCCGCCGGGGTGCCCCTGTCGGCGGGGTGCCCCTGGCGGCGGGCAGAAGTTACATAGTTGCAACGGCCGGGACACAGCTGCGAAATCGGTGGCGGAGGATACTGGAACTACGCCCTCCCGGGGACGATTCTCATGCTGGCATTGGGGACTACTTGAAGGACTCCGCGCATGCCCACTCCGCTCAACCAGTCCTTGGCTGCCTCTGCCCTTTTGACCAAATCCCTGCCGCTTGGCCTGCTCCGGGCCTTTGTGCAGACTGACGCCGCTGATGACGGGCTGACGCCGCAGCTGCTGGCTGACCTCAAGATCCTGGCCCGCACCCCCGGGCTGCTGGTGGCGTGCAACTATGGGGGAACCCTGTGCACGGCGGAAGGCATCTCGACCGAGACCCTGCCGCTGGCCAGTGCGGCGATCGCTCTCCGCGCGCTCGCGGCGCTGCCCAATACGCACGCCGCCATCATCTCCGGCCGGTCCCTGCGCGACCTCGCGGCCGTCTCACGCCTGCCCGCCGAAGTGCATCTGGTGGGCTCACACGGCACCGAGTTCGACATGGGCTATGCCCACAGCCTCTCGCTGGCCACCGAGTCCGTGCTCCAGCAGACGCATCAGGCGCTTGCCGAAACGATCGGGGCCTACCGGGGCATCAGCATCGAACGCAAGCCCGTCGCGGTTTCCGTCCACACGCGCTCCGCGGCGCCGGACACGGTTGAGCTGGCGGCCCGCAAGGCGGCACGGATTGCCCAGGACAACGGGCTGAACTTCATCGTGGACGGTTCGGTGCTGGACCTTTCGGTCGTCGAGCCGTCCAAGGCCTCGGCCATGGAGCACCTGCGCTCCATGCTGGGCGTCAGTGCGGCCCTCTACGCCGGCGACGCGTCCAGCGACGAGCTGGCCATGGCGACACTGCGCGGGCCGGACATGGCGCTGCGGGTGGGGGAGGGTCCCACCGTGGCGAACCACAGGCTCCGGGACCCGGAGTCGTTCGCCCGCGTCCTGGCGATCCTGTTCGAACTGCGGCGGGCGTGGCTTTTCGGTGAGGACGCCGTCGGGCTGGAACGGCATTCCATGATCGGCAACGGCTCGTCCACCGCCCTGATCACCCCGGACGCGAAGATCTGCTGGATGAGTCACCCGCTGCCGGACTCGGGGTCGCTGTTCGCCCATCTCCTCGGCGGCGATGCGGCCGGCCACTTCTCCGTGGAGCCGGTGAAGTCCTCACAGGTCCTGGGCCAGCGCTACGTGGACAGCACCATGATCGTGGAAACCCGCTGGGCCGACGTCACCGTGACCGACTACCTGGAGCCGGCCCCGGATGGCATCACCAGCCTGGTCCGGGTGCTCTCCGGCACCGGCGTGGCAAGGGTCGTCTTCGCGCCGCGGCCGGACTACGCGAATGCCCCGTTCAGCATGGAAGCGCGCGGCACGGAACTGCACGTCGTGGGCACCGCGGACCCGATCATTCTCCGGGCGCCCGGGGTGGAGTTCACCATCACCTCGGACGGCCGGCACGCCACCGCCACGGGCGAGGTCGACCTGCGGGACGGGCCCGTGGTCCTCAACCTGCGCTGCGGCGACACGGAACCGCAGCCCGCGGTGCCCGACGACGAGACGGGGCGCCGCGCCGCCGTCGCGCATCATTCCCGCCGCTGGGTCCATGAGCTGCAGATGCCCGGCGTCAAACCGTCGCTGGTGCGCCGGTCCGCGCTGGTGCTGCGGGCCCTGGTCCACGAACCCACCGGCGCCGTGCTGGCCGCCCCCACCACCTCGCTGCCGGAGGGAATCGGCGGAACCCGGAACTGGGACTACCGTTACTGCTGGCTGCGGGACGGGTCCATGACCGTCAACGCCCTGGTGGACCTTGGCTCCACCGTCGAGGCCGAGGGCTTCCTGGCCTGGCTGGGCCGGATCCTGGCCCACGCCCCGGGCCCGGAATGGCTGCATCCGCTGTACTCGGTGACCGGGGCGCCGCTGTCCACCGAAGCGATCATCGAGAGCCTGCCCGGCTACGCGGGATCGCGCCCGGTCCGGATCGGCAATGCCGCCGACCACCAGGTGCAGCTGGACGTGTTTGGCCCGATCGCCGAGCTGATCGACGCCCTCAGCGCCCGCCAGGGCGTGCTCTCCGATGCCCACTGGGAACTGATGGTCCAGGTGGCGGCGGCCGTGCTGGCCCGCTGGCATGAGGCGGACCACGGCATCTGGGAGGCCCGGCGGGCGCCGCGGCACCATATCTACACCAAGGTGATGTGTTGGGTGGCGCTGGACCGGGCGCTGCGCACGGCCGCCCGGCATGGCCGGGAACCAGTGCCGGCCTGGGAGCCCACTGCGGCAAGGATCCGGGAGGAAGTCCTGCACGAAGGTTGGGACGAGACGGCGTACTCCTACACCGTGGCGTACGACAGCCCGGACCTGGACGCAGCCGTGCTGCACGTCGGACTCTCCGGCCTGCTGGACGTCAACGACCCCCGCTTCTTGGCCACCGTCACGGCGGTGGAGCGGGAACTGCGGGTGGGGCCCACCGTTTTCCGCTACCGGTACGACGACGGTCTGCCGGGGCTGGAGGGCGGCTTCCACATCTGCACCACGTGGCTGATCGAGGCCTACATCGCCGTGGGCCGGATCGAGGAGGCCTGGGACCTCTTCGACCAGCTGGTCAACCTGTTCGGCCCCACGGGGTTGCTGCCGGAGGAGTACGATCCCGGTACGGAAACGCACTTGGGCAACCATCCCCAGGCGTATTCGCACCTGGGCTTCATCCGCTGCGCCCGGCTCCTGCACGAGCACCAGAGGAACTGAGCGCCGCAGTCAGTGCGTCACGGCAGTCAGTGCTTCACCGCAAGCGGAGCTATTCGCAGCCGACGCCGTCCCCGTCGCGGTCCAGCTTGAGGCTGTAGCCGGGCTGGCCGGCGCGGATGGGGGCCGCGCCGGCGGCACGGACCGCGGCGCAGTTCGCGTAGGACACCGTGGCAGCCGGTGCCTGCGCGGGGGCGGGCGCCGGAGCCATCTGAACCTGCGCAGGGGCTGGCGCCGGTGCTTGCACGGCCGGGGCCGGTGCCGGCGCGGCCTGCGCGGGCGAGGCTGCCGGCTGGTTCGTGGGAGCCACGGCGTTCGGGCAGTCCGACAGGACCCGTGCCATGGCATCGTGCTCGGCCTGGGTCACCCAGAGGCCGTAGCTGGATTTCACCGAAATCTGGCGGGCGACATAGTCGCAGCGGTAGGACTTGTTCGGCGGCAGCCAGGTGGCGGCGTCTCCGTCGCTCTTGCTTTGGTTGGCCGGGCCGTCCACCGCCAGCAGGTTCAGGGGATCGTTGGCGAAGGACAGCCGCTGGGCCGGAGTGAGCTGCTGCGCGCCCTTCTGCCAGGCGTCGCTGAGCGCCACGACGTGGTCGATCTGGACCGCGGTGCTGGTGGCGTTGCCGCGCCGGAAGTTGATGGCGGCGGCGGTGTAGGGGTCGGCCAGGACGCCGGAGAGCACCACGCAGTCCCGCGTTCCGGGCCTGAGGGCGAGGGCCGTGAGGTCGCGGCGGAGCACGTCGTTGCGGGTATCGCAGCCGTTGTGGTCGACGTCGGACCAGGCCGGGCCGAACTGGTCGCGCGAATAGCCGGTCTTCGGYGCGCGGCCCTTGACGGGCAGCGTCGCCAGCACCGCGAGGGCCTTGCTCGCAAAGGCCGGCTGCTGATGCGGGGCGCCGACGCCGGGACCCTCGACACCGGGGGTGGTCTCGGGATCCAGCGGAGCGCTGTCCGGGCCGGCTGACGGGGAGGCGGGGGAGCTCGCGACGGCGGCCGGGGCGGCGGCCGGGGCCGTCCCGGGACTGGCACAGGCCGTGCCGGAAATCAGCAGCAACCCCGCCAGGCCGGCAGCGATCCAGTCGACCGCGCCCATCCTCCGGCCGCGGGCGCCCTTCCCCGGGTTGTCGCCTGAGAGAGTTCCTAGATTGACGCTGCCTGTTTGGGCGCTGGCTGTTTGGGCGCTGCCTGATGTGACCCTGTGCAATTCTTCCCCGCTTCGTGCTGTTGCCCCTGGCATTCGGGGCGGCTTGAGACCGGTCCCAGCCTATCGGCTGTGGATCGGACCGAGAGCGTGTCAGCCGATCCCGGGCCGGGAGGCAGAGAAGATGGCCGGTGCTCCGCCGTCGCCGGTGGCAAGGTCGGCGAGGATCCGGCCCACTGCAGGCGTGAACTTGAATCCGTGGCCGGAGAAGCCGGCGCCGATGACAACCGGGCCGATCCTGTCCAGGACGAAGTTCTCATCCAGGGTGGTGGTGTAGGTGCAGCTGATGTCGGTGAGGGAATCGGCGTCGACCCCGGGCAGCCAGTCCCGGGCGTAGCGCTGCAGGGCCGCCCGCTGCTCCGGCTCCGGGGCGAAGGTCCGCCGGTCCGGGTCCACCACCGGGCCCACCCCGTGCCATCCGGCCTTGATTCCCTCGCCGGGCGTTTGCATGCCGTACACGGGCGACCGCCAGTACGCGTACTCCTCCCCGGGACCGGGCGTGTGGTTGAACCCCGGCCACTGGGCGGCGTCGTCCGTGATCGCGAAGTGCGCTGGCTGCTCCTGGGTGACGGTCAGCCGGGGCACGGGCGCCACACCGGCGAGCAGCTTCGTGGTCCAGCCCCCGGCGGTGACCACGGCCTGCCGCGCGGAGAGCGTCTCGGTCCGGCCGCCGGACTCGAGCGTAAGCCGGACGCCGTCGTCGAGGATCTTCAGCTCGAGGACCTTCACATGATGGCGGATCTCGGCGCCGAGGCCCGCGGCGAGGCGCTGCATCGCCGGCAGCGCGGAGTCCGGGTTCAGCTGGCCGCCGTCGGCCATGTGCAGCACGCGCGACTCGAACCGGATGCCGCGCCAGCGCTCGGAAGCTTCCTCGGGGGAGAGGAACTCCGCCCGGAGTCCCGCGGCAAGCAGGGCGTTCCGGACCTCGGGCAGCCGCGGATCCGCGCCGTGGTTCACGACGCCGGTGCGCGCCAGCAGGCGCTCGCCGCTGTCCGTTTCGAGCTCGTTCCACAGCCTCGCCGCCTCGGCCAGCAGGGCGACGTAGTCCGGATCGGCGTAGCCGGGGTTGAAGTTCCGGGTGGTGCCGTGGGAGGCGCCATTGCGGTGGCCGGGCCCGAACTGCTCCAGCAGGGTCACGTCCGCACCGCGCCGCGCCAGCGCCCACGCGGCGGCGGAGCCCATCGCGCCGCCGCCAATGACCACTGTGTCCAGGGTTGTTTTCAAGGGTCCTCCTCGGGGATGGGTGCCGGCCCGCCCAGCCGGGCAAGACCAGCCGGGGTCAGGCCAGCAGCAGGGCCACGCCAATCATGGCCGGCACTGCTACCACGGTAGTGATCAGCACGGTGTCCTTGGCGACTGTGACGCCGGTGCGGTAACGGCTGGCCGCGACAAACACGTTTTGGGCAGTGGGCAGGGCTGCCGTGACGACGGCAGCGAACAGCGCCTGCTCCTGCATGCCGAGGACAAAGCGGGCAAACAGGTACGCCACCAGCGGGTGGACGATCAGTTTGAAGCCGCTGGCCAGCAGGGTGTCGAGCCGGCGGCCGGTGGAGGCCTGCAACGGCTTGGATCCGTTGAGGCTCATGCCGAAGGCGATCAGCATGGCCGGGATGGCGGCCCCGCCGATCAGGTGGATGGGCTCCATGATCAGCGGCGGTACCTGCCAGCCGGTACCGGCCACCACGAGACCCAGCCCGGTACCGACGATCATCGGGTTCCGCAGGATCATCAGCACGAACCTCAGGGGCGTGGTGCGGTGCGAACTGGTGGTGGCGTCCAGGGCCATGAGGAACATGGGCGTGAAGAAGGCCAGCTGGAAGATCAGCAGGGGCGCCACGTAGCTGGCGTCGCCGAGCACGAAGACGGCGATGGGAATACCGAGGTTGGCCGAGTTGGCCAGGGACGCGCTCATGGAGGAGATGAGGGCCTCGGGTACGGGCCGCTTGAGCGCGAAACGCACGATGCCGAAGAACAGGACCGCCGTCGTCACGGCCCCGACGGCCGTCACGAGCAGCGGCGCGGCAAAGACGTTGTGCAGATTGGCCTTGCTGAGTGTCTCGAACAGCAGGGCCGGGCTGGCGACGAAAAACGTCAGGGCGCTGAGGACGGAGCGGGCGTTCTCGCCCAGTATGTTGCGCCGGCCCACGAACATGCCGACCAAGATGATGGCCCAGACGACGAAGAAGCCTGCCAGGACCCCTAGCATGCGGTTCTCCGCGGCGGGTCGGAAGGGCAGGGGGCAGGGGTCACCGTTCCAGAGTAATCAGCTTTATTCCGCAGGCCGCCCTATTACGCCCGACGGCGTGCTGCCGCGCCGGATGCGCTAGTTGAGCGCGGCGTTGTTCAGGGAGTGCGGCGGGCGCATGAGGCCGGGCGTCATGCCTTCCGCGGGGTCGTTGCCGATCTGGACAATCCTGTTGTCCTGGTCGACGTGGACCACCTTGGGGTTGTACGCCTTCGCCTCGTCCGTGGTCATCTGGGCGTAGGTAATGAGGATGACGATGTCGTTCTCGTGCATCAGGTGCGCGGCGGCACCGTTGATGCCGATCACGCCCGAACCGCGTTCACCGGCGATTGTGTACGTCTCAAGCCGGGCGCCGTTCGTGACGTCGACGATCGCCACGAGCTCCCCGGGAAGGATGTCGGCCGCCTCCAGCAGRTCCAGGTCCACGGTGACSGARCCGACGTAGTGAAGGTCCGCGTGGGTGACCGTGGCGCGGTGGATYTTGGAYTTGAAYATTGTKCGATTCATAACGTCACCAKTCTAGCGCGGGGCCAACCCCGGCGCTGTGGCGTACTGCACACGCCGGGGCCGGTACCCAGCCGGTCCCCCACAGGCGCAGCCAGTCCGGCAGCCAGTCCAGCAGTCCGTCACACGGGCCTGTCCGCGGAAGCCTGACCAAGCGCGCCGGCGGCCGCCGACGGAACGATCGATGCCGCCGTCGCGGCCAGGATTTCGCGGGCCGCCAGCAGGGCGGGCCGCTTGGCACTCGACCGCCGCACCGAGGTGAAGACCGTCCGGTGCGGATCCCCGGGCAGGTCCAGGAGCTGCGCGCTGGTGCCGCGGCCGGTCCACACGAGGTCGGGCATCAGGGCCACCGCATTTCCGGATTCAATCAGCCGGATCTGGGCCTGCAGGTCGGCGGTTTCAAAGCGGACATCGGGCTCAAAGCCGGCGCTCCGGCAGGCCTGCTCGGCCCAGTGCCGGGAGGCGGCCCCGCGGGGTTCCATCACCCAGGCCAGCCCGGCGGTATCCGCCAGCGTCCTGATGTCACCGCGTTCGGGCGACGGCGGCGGCACGGCCAGCCGGATGGCGTCGCGGGTCAGGGCCACACGGTCCAGTTCGGCGTAGTGCGGGGCGGCATGGCCCGGGTATTGCTCGGCGATCACGAGGTCGAAGTCGCGGGCCCACGTTTCGTGAAGGGCGGTTTCCGGCTCCCGCTGGGTCATTTCCACCCGGACTTCCGGGTAGCTGGCGGACATCCTGGTCAGCGTGCCTGGCATGAGTGCCAGGGCTGCGGACTGGAACACCGCAATCCGCACAGTGCCTGTGACCGTGGTCAGCGAGGCCGCGAGGTCCGCTTCCGCCTGCTCCAGGGTCTCAAGGAGCTGGGACGTGTGGGCCACGAGGACTTCGGCCTGGGGGGTCAGCTGCACCCGCCGCCCGGTCTTTCTCAGCAGCTCCACCCCGGCCTCCTTCTCAAGGAGGGCCAGCTGCTGAGAGACTGACGATGGGCTGTACTGGAGCGCTTCGGCTACTTCGGCCAAAGTGCCCCGGATCTTCAGTTCGCGCAGCAGTCGCAAGCGCCGGACGTCCAACATCGCTTTTCCCTTACGAATTCTAATGGTTATTGATTAAGAGAATTCACTTTATCTAATGCAATCGGGCTTGCATACTGTTGCCACTCGGTAACGCCCATCACGGCGTGTATTGGTGGGCATCACACCTAAGCAGGAGGCCCTGATGGCTACACAGGATTCGTCTCAGTCGATCATGCGGCGCAAGCCCATCGACGACATCGAAGAAGAAAACAAGCACAGCGGATTGCACAGGAGCCTGGGGCTCTGGCAGCTGACGGCCATCGGCGTTGGCGGCATTATCGGTGTCGGCATCTTCTCTTTGGCGGGCCTTGTGGCCCACGGCAGCGCGAGCGAGCCTGGCGTCGGCCCGGCTGTGCTCGTCTCGTTCCTGATCGCAGGCCTCGCATCCGCCGCCGCGGCGCTGTCCTATGCCGAGTTCGCCGGCATGATCCCGCGGGCTGGCTCGGCCTACACCTACGGCTACGTTGCGCTCGGCGAGATTATCGGCTGGTTCATCGGTTGGGACCTGTTGCTGGAATACATCGCCATCGTGGCCGTGGTGGCCATCGGCATTTCGGGCTACTTCGACGCAGCCCTTTCCGGCATAGGCATCCACATGCCCGTCTGGATGACGGCGACGCCGGATGAGGGCACCGGCGGCATCATCAACCTTCCCGCGATCCTGGTCTGCCTGCTGGTGACCTGGATCCTCTCCCGCGGCACCAAGACCTTTGGGCGCTTCGAGGTGATTGCCGTCGGCATCAAAGTGTTCCTGATCCTGTTCATCATCGGCCTGGGCATCTTCTACATCAACACCAACAACTACAACCCGTTCTTCCCCAGTGGCTTCGGCCCCGTGGTGGCCGGCTCGGCTACCGTGTTCTTCGCGGTGTTCGGCTACGACGCCATGAGTACCGCTGCGGAGGAAGCGACGGACGGCAAAAAGCACATGCCGAAGGCGATCATCCTCTCGCTGATCATCGCCATGCTGCTCTATGTCGCAGCAACCCTGGTGCTCACCGGCATGCAGAACTTCACGGAGATCGACCCCAAGGCCGGCTTCGCCTCCGCCTTCAACAGCGTCGGGCTGCCGGTGATCGCCACGATCATCTCCGTGTTCGCCGTCCTGTCCATCCTCACCGTGATGCTGACCTTCCTTCTCGGCGTCACCCGCGTCTGGTTCTCGATGAGCCGCGACGGGCTGCTGCCCGGCTGGTTCTCGAAGACGGACCGGAACGGCACACCGCAGCGCGTGACCTGGATTGCCGGCGCCGGGGCCGCAGTGCTGGCCGGCATCCTTCCGATCAAGGCCGTGGCAGACCTGACCAACATCGGCATCCTCGCCGCGTTCGTCGTCGTGTGCGTGTCGGTGATCGTGTTCCGCTACAAGAAGCCCGACGCCCCGCGGACCTTCCGCCTGCCGCTGATGCCGCTGGTTCCGGCGTTCGGTGTGTTTGCCTCGCTGTTCCTGATGTTCCAGCTGCACTGGGAAACCTGGCTGCGGTTCGTCGTCTGGCTTGTGGTCGGCCTGATCATCTACTTCACCTACGGCCGCAAGAACTCGCTGATGAACCCGGACAGCCCGCGGCACGAGGAGATCGTGGAGATGCACCGCCCCCTGACGTAACCCGCCCACCACTGCCCCCGCCCCGCCCCGCCCCGGCGCTTCCGACCCGCCCGTCGTTGCGCTATCACTTATGGCTCCCATCCGCCGGTTTTGGGGACCATAAGTGACAGGGCAACGGGGGTTCTTGGTGCGTTCGGCGCGGTGGTTTCCGAACGTTCGGACAGGATTTCGAAGCTTCGGTATTTCTAACCGGTATTGCTCAGAAAACATCGCTTTATCTTATGAAAATCCGGTCGCATACTGATTCATAAGAGGTCCACATTTTGAGAAAGAACGAGTTCCAGCCATGACCAACATCTCCACGGAGTCCGGCGCAGCCACCGGAAACGCAGCAGCCGGCGCCGCAGGCATCGAAGCCACGCACGCCGCCGTTTCGGAAGGCTCGACGGTCCTTGAGGCCGCAGCCCTGGCCGAGGACACCATTGCGCTGGTGCGCCACTGGCTCACCGAAGCCGCCAAGGTGCCCGTCGACGCCTCGGCCGAGCAGCTCGCCGGTGTGCTGAAGGACCCCAACGGCCTGGACTTCACGGTCGGGTTCGTCGATGGCGTCGTCCGTCCCGAAGACCTGCAGGTCGCCGCACGCAACCTCGCCGCCCTGGCCCCCAAGGTCCCCGCGTTCCTGCCCTGGTACATGCGCCGTGCGGTCCAGCTCGGCGGCACCATGGCCCCGGTCCTGCCGCAGGTGGTCATCCCGGTTGCCCGCCGCGTGCTCCGCGAGATGGTCGGCCACCTCATTGTCGACGCCACCGACGCCAAGCTGGGCCCGGCCATCGCCAAGATCCGCAAGGACGGCATCAAGCTCAACGTCAACCTCCTCGGCGAGGCCGTACTCGGCGAGCACGAGGCCTCCCGCCGGCTCGAAGGCACCCACACCCTGCTGTCCCGGCCCGACGTCGACTACGTCTCGATCAAGGTCTCCTCCACCGTGGCCCCGCACTCCGCCTGGGCCTTCGATGAAGCTGTGGAGCACGTCGTGGAGAAGCTCACTCCGCTCTTCACCCGCGCCGCCTCCTTCGCCACCGGCGGGCAGAAGGCCAAGTTCATCAACCTGGACATGGAGGAATACAAGGACCTGGACATGACCATCGCGGTCTTCACCCGGATCCTGGACAAGCCCGAGTTCAAGAACCTCGAGGCCGGCATCGTGCTCCAGGCCTACCTCCCGGATGCGCTCTCCGCCATGATCCGCCTGCAGGACTGGGCCGCCGCCCGCCGCGCCGAGGGCGGCGCCGCCATCAAGGTCCGCGTCGTCAAGGGCGCCAACCTGCCCATGGAACAGGTCGAAGCCTCCCTGCACGACTGGCCGCTGGCCACCTGGAACACCAAGCAGGACTCGGACACCAACTACAAGCGCGTCATCAACTACTCGCTGCACCCGGACCGGATTGGCAACATCCGGATCGGCGTCGCCGGGCACAACCTCTTCGATATCGCCTTCGCCTGGCTCCTGGCCAAGCAGCGCGGCATCGCGGATACCGCAGAGCAGAACATCGAATTCGAGATGCTGCTCGGCATGGCCCAGGGCCAGGCYGARGCCGTCAAGAAGGACGTCGGCTCGCTCCTGCTCTACACGCCCGTGGTCCACCCGGCCGAGTTCGATGTCGCGATCGCCTACCTGATCCGCCGCCTCGAAGAGGGCGCCAGCCAGGACAACTTCATGTCCGCCGTCTTCGAACTCAGCGAGAACGAAGCCCTCTTCGAGCGTGAGAAGCAGCGCTTCCTCTCCTCCCTTGCCAAGCTCGACGACGAGGTCCCGGGCCCGAACCGCCTGCAGAACCGCGCCCTCCCGGCCGCGCCGCTGCCGCGCGACTCCTTCGAGAACACCCCGGACACCGATCCGTCGCTGCCCGCGAACCGCGCCTGGGGCCGCGCCATCCTGGGCCGCGTCMCGACCTCAACCCTGGGCAATGCCGCCGTCGAAGCCGCCACCATCAACGATGCCGCGACCCTGAACACGGTCATCGAGACCGCCGTCGAGAAGGGCAAGGCCTGGGGCGCACTCTCCGGCGCCGAGCGCGCCGAGATCCTGCACCGCGCCGGCGACGTCCTCGAGGCCCGCCGCGCGGACCTCCTTGAGGTCATGGCCAGCGAGACCGGCAAGACGATCGACCAGGGCGATCCCGAGATCAGCGAGGCTGTCGACTTCGCGCACTACTACGCCGAGTCTGCCCGCAAGCTCGACGACGTCGACGGGGCCACGTTCGTCCCGGCCAAGCTCACCGTCGTGACCCCGCCGTGGAACTTCCCGGTCGCCATCCCGGCCGGCTCCACCCTCGCGGCCCTCGCCGCCGGGTCCGCCGTCGTGATCAAGCCCGCCAAGCAGGCCCGCCGCAGCGGTGCCGTGATGATCGAGGCCCTCTGGGAGGCCGGCGTTCCCCGCGACGTCCTCACCATGGTCCAGCTGGGCGAGCGCGAACTGGGCCAGCAGCTGATCTCCCACCCGGCCGTGGACCGGATCATCCTGACCGGCGGCTACGAGACCGCCGAGCTGTTCCGCTCCTTCCGCAAGGACCTGCCCCTGCTGGCCGAAACCAGCGGCAAGAACGCCATCATCGTCACCCCGAGCGCGGACCTGGACCTCGCGGCCAAGGACGTCGCGTACTCCGCCTTCGGCCATGCCGGCCAGAAGTGCTCCGCCGCGTCGCTGGTGATCCTCGTGGGCTCCGTGGCCAAGTCCAAGCGTTTCCACAACCAGCTGGTCGACGCCGTCACCTCCTTGAAGGTCGGCTACCCGGAGGACCCGGCAAGCCAGATGGGCCCGATCATCGAGCCCGCCAACGGCAAGCTCCTCAACGCCCTCACCACGCTCGGCGAGGGCGAGACCTGGGCCGTCGAGCCGCGGAAGCTCGATGAAACCGGCAAGCTCTGGAGCCCCGGCGTCCGCTCGGGCGTCCGCCGAGGATCCTACTTCCACCTCACCGAGTTCTTCGGCCCGGTCCTCGGCGTCATGACCGCGGAGACCCTCGAGGAGGCCATCGCGATCCAGAACCAGATCGACTATGGCCTCACCGCGGGCCTGCACTCGCTGAACACCGAAGAGCTGGGGATCTGGCTGGACACCATCCAGGCCGGCAACCTCTACGTCAACCGCGGCATCACCGGTGCGATCGTCCAGCGCCAGCCCTTCGGCGGCTGGAAGAAATCCGCCGTCGGCGCCGGCACCAAAGCCGGCGGGCCGAACTACCTCGTCGGCCTCGGCGAATGGACGTCCAAGCCCAGCACCGCCGCCGGCACCCCGGGCGCCGCTCCCCTCCACGCCGGAGTCCGCCGGATCGAGGACGCCGCCAAGGGCTTCCTGACCGCGGATGAACTCGCGCCGCTGCAGCGCGCCCTGGCCTCCGACGCCCGCGCCTGGGCCGAGGAGTTCGGCACCGCGAAGGACGTCTCCGGCCTGAGCGCCGAGCGCAACGTCTTCCGCTACCGTGCACTGCCCGTCACGGTACGCCTCTCCGAAGGCGAGCCGCTCGCCGCGCTCGTGCGGACCCTCGCCGCCGGCGTCCTGGCCGGGTCCGTCCTGACGGTTTCCACCGCCGTCGAACTGCCCGCCCAGCTGAGCGCCATCCTGTCCGGCCTGGGCATCGCGGCCACCGTGGAGAACGACGCCGACTGGCTGGCGTCCGCCGGCACGCTCGCCGCGGCCGGCAAGCTCTCCGGCGCCCGGATCCGGCTGATCGGCGGGGACGCCAAGGCCCTGGCCGAGGCCACGGGCGGCCGCCCGGACCTGGCGGTGTACGTCCACCCCGTCACCGAATCCGGACGGGTGGAACTGCTGCCGTTCCTGCACGAGCAGGCCATCAGCATCACCGCGCACCGCTTCGGCACGCCCAACCACATCTCGGATGCGCTGATCTAGGGAGCTGTTGCCCTAGCCCGGGCGTGCTAAAACGCCATCGCCGCCGTGCAGGCACTGTAAGGTGCGGCACGGCGGCGACGTCGTTAAGCGGCGAAGGCGTATAGGCGGCAGGCGTTGGCGGCGGCGTTAGGGGCAGGCTTGAAGCGCCGGGTGGCCTCGCTGAAGTATTAGCCGAAGTACCAGCCCGGCGGAACCCACGAGGCCGGGACCGCGTGGGCGGAGAAGTCATCGCAGCCCGAGCAGAAGTACGTGACTTCGCCGAGCTTGCTGACGGAGCCGTCCCTGCGGTGCGTGGCCGGGACGAAGGTCTCCAGGTAAATGAACTCGTCCGTGCCGCAGCGTTCGCAGTACGGGCTGGCCACATATTCGGATTCCGCCAGGGTGGCCGGGCGAATTCCCCGGTGGCCCGCGGCCGTGTGCTGGGCGGTGCTGGAATGCTGCACCGGGGTGCCCGGGTGGTGAACTGGCGCCGCCGGATGCGCCGGCACAGTTACCGGGTGGCCGGTCCGTGTCGGGCGGGCGGCAACTGGTGCGGCGGGGCGTGAGCGGTTTATGGCTGGCATCATTGTCGGCCTATCCCGAACGCCGCGGCGCCAGCCATGCGGCAGCGACGGACAGCGTTCGTTAATCGAAATCGTTGTCGTGGGCCTCTGCTTGACCTCGAACGGTTGATCTTGAGTAATGTCAGGATAGATGAAGTACCTGTACCGTTCAATGGTCAAGTAAGTACAGCCGCCGCCCGGGTAGCCCCCCGCGTAGGTACCGTGGACGGATTCGCGCCCCGCCCCCACGGCCGCCCAGCGGCAAATCCGCTCGGCAAACCCCACTCCAGGCTGGCGTCAGGCACGGCGTCAGGCCGGGATCAGGCATGGCGTCAGGCCGGGCGTTTCAGGGTCCGGCCCACGATCGCCTGGGTGAGGGCATCGATCACCTCGGTATTGGCCAGCGGGTTGCGGATGAGAGTGAAGTCCACGTCACCCACCGGCGGCAGGTCGAAGCGGCGGGTGATGATTTTCAGGTCTTCCGGCACCAGGGAGGAGGGCATGACGGCCACCCCAATCCCGGCCCGGACAGCGGCCAGGACGCCGCTGATCTGCCGCGTGGTGCAGGTGATCCGCCACGTGCGGCCGGTGGCCTCGAGGGCATCGATGGCCAGTTTCCGGCTCAGGCTGGGGGAGGGATAGGCGATCAGCGGGACATGATCGCCCGGATCCAGTACGGTCTGCTCCAGGCCGACCCAGGCGAAGGCGTCCTGCTGGACCACGGTCCCGTCCTTGGCCCCCGCCACCCATTTCACAAATACGAGGTCCAGTTGCCCCGCGTTGAGGCGCTTGTAGAGCTGATCGCTCTGGCCCACCGTCAGCTCGAGGTTGATCTGCGGATAAATCTGCCGGAACTCCCGGAGAATGCGGGGCAGCCCGGTGATGGCGAGGTCGTCGGCCGTGCCGAAGCGCAGGCGGCCGCGCATGGCGGATCCGGAGAAGTAGCGGCTGGCGGCATCGTGCGCGGCGAGGATGCTGCGGGCAAATCCGGCCATCGCGTCGCCGTTGTCCGTCAGCCGCACATCCCGGGTATCCCGGGCGATCAGCACCCGCTTGGCGGCGGACTCGAGTTTGCGGACATGCTGGCTGACAGTGGGCTGGGCCAGGCCGAGGCGTTCGGCGGCCTTGGTGAAACTCAGGGTTTCGGCCACGGCCAGGAAGGAGCGCAGCTGGGCGGGTTCGAACATGGGGTCTCCCGGATCGGGTGCCGCCAACGCGGCATTGCGTTTCGTAATGCTAGTTATGCGGGGAATACGCTTCCATAATCTCCTGGGGCCAGCCTAGCGTTAAGTCCATCCCACTCACCCGCTCTTTTAGAGGACTTTTCCGTGGCACCCCCTCCGCCGCTAGAGGCAAACGCAGCTTCCCTGCCGGACACCATCACCCAACCCATCGCCGTCGTCAACGAGCGCCTTCCGTGGCGCCACACCTTTATTTCGCTGAAGGTCCGCAACTTCCGGATTTTCGCGATCGGACACTTCATCGCCGTGATCGCGCTCTGGATGCAGCGGATCGCCCAGGACTGGCTGGTGCTCCAGCTCTCCGGTTCCGTCACCGCCGTCGGCATCACCGTGGCCCTGCAGTTCCTGCCGTCCCTGTTCCTGGGCCCGTGGGCCGGCATGATGGCGGACCGGTTCGCGAAGCGGAAAATCCTCATGCTGTGCCAGTCGGTGGCCGCCGCCCTGGCCGCGGCCCTCGCCGTCCTGGCGCTTAGCCAGCGGATCGAGGTGGGGCACGTCTACGCGATCGCCCTGCTGCTGGGCCTGGTCACCGTGCTGGACCAGCCCGCCCGCCAGGTGTTCGTCAACGAACTCGTGGGCCCCCGCTACCTGCGGAACGCGATCAGCGTGAACTCCACGATCTTCCAGCTCGGCGGGCTGATCGGTCCCGCGATCGCCGGTATCCTGCTGACCGCCGTGGGTGCCGGCTGGGCCTTTGCCGCCAACGCCGTGGCCTGCTGCTTCACGGTGGCCATGCTCCTGAGCCTGCGCAAGGACCAGCTGCATGTCAGCGTCCCGGCCCCCAAGCGCCGGGGCATGCTGAAGGAAGGGCTGGATTACGCGCTCAGCAAGCCGACCATTTACTGGCCGTGGCTGATGGCCGGTTTCATTGCCGTGTTCGCGATGAGCCTGCCGGTGCTGTTGGCGGCGTTCGCCGACCACGTGTACGACGCCGGTGCCGGCGGCTACGGCCTGCTCAACACCCTCGTGGCCCTGGGGGCGCTGGCCGGCGCCGTCACCTCGGCCCGGCGGCGTGCCCTGCGGCTGCGCTCGGTGGTGCTGGGTGCGGGGATGTACGGGCTCATGCTGTGCCTGGCATCCGCGGCGCCGTCGATGCCCTGGTTCGGCGTTGTCATGGTGCTCGCCGGTTTCTGGTGCCTTATGTTCCTGACCGCCGCGAATCAGCTGGTCCAGGTCAGCGCCAACCTGGCCATCCGCGGGCGCGTCATGAGCCTGTACATCATGGTGCTGATCGGCGGGCAGGCTATCGGCGGCCCGATGATCGGCTGGCTCGCCGAGCACACGAACCCGCACACCGCCGTCCTGATCTCCGGGGGCGTGCCGTTGCTGGCCGCCGCGACCATCGCCGTCGTCCTCGCGCGGCGCGGGCAGCTCATGCTCAAGGTGGATTTGAAGGACCGGCGCCGGTTGCTGCGGATCGTCCGGACTTCGGACGGACGGCAGGCAACCGCAGCACCGTAGCCTTTTCGCGCCGGAATAGGACAGCCGCCGCGTGGATCCACGCAGCGGCTGTCCTATTCCAGCGCAGAAACCCCTAGACCGCCAGGGGGAGGTGCGGGAACTCCGGGCCTCGCTGCTGGAACTGCAGCACATCCGGGTTCAGGACCACGCCGTCGCGGATTTCGATGGCGCGGCGGATGGTCTCGTTTGCGTCCCACGCTTCAGGGCCCGAGACCACGGTCTCGAGGAACGGCAGCAACGCTTCGCTGATTTCCCAGCTGGCGGAATTCCAGAGGTAGGACGGGCTGTGGTCCACGGCGTAGTAGTCGATATGGTGACCCACCTGGAACATCGGCTCGGCGAACGTGGTGGTTTTCGCCCAGCTGAAGCCCATGCCCTCGTCGCAGGATACGTCCACGATCAGGCTGCCCGGCCGGAAGGCGGCCAGGTCCTCGGTGCGCAGATACGTCAGCGGTGCGTTGGGGTCCTGCAGCGTGCAGTTGACCACGATGTCGCTCGCGGCGAGGAACGGTGCCAGCGGCACTCGACCGCGCTCCGTGATGACCTCGCTCAGGAACGGCGCCTCGCTGTCGTGGTCGAACTGCGCGATCCGGACCGAATGGATCGGTGAGCCAACCGCGGCAACGCCACGGTTGGTGAGCACCTGCACGTCGTGGACGCCGTGGGCATTCAGCGCCGTGACAGCGCCGCGGGCGGTGGCCCCGAAGCCGATCACGACGGCGCTCAACCGGCGGCCGTAGTCTCCGGTGGAACCGGTCAGCGCCAGGGCATGCAGCACGGAGCAGTAGCCGGCGAGCTCGTTGTTCTTGTGGAAAACATGCAGGCCGAAACCGCCGTCGCTGGCCCAGTGGTTCATGGCCTCGAAGGCGATGAGCGTGAGCTTCTTGTCGATCGCCAGCTGGGTGATGGCCCGGTCCTGGACGCAGTGCGGCCAGCCCCAGAGGACCTGCCCGTCCCGGAGTTCGGCCAGATCCTCGGGCTGCGGTTTGGGCAGGAGGACGACATCGGCCGCCGCCAGCAGCTGCTTTCGCGGTGCGATGCGCCCCACGAGCGGCGCAAGCTCGGCATCGGAAAGGCCGAAGCGTTCGCCGTAGCCTTCCTCGAGGATCAGCTGTTCCCGGATTTCCGGCGCGATGCGGTCCAGGTGCAGGGGATGGATGGGGAGGCGTCGCTCGTCCGGTTTGCGTGTGCTGGCGAGGATGCCGAGGGTGAGGTGGTTCGAGGAACCGGTCACTTCTTTTTGGGGCTCGCCGTCTTCGCCGCGGTCACCTTGTCCAGGGAGCTGGCCGGCGCAGCAGCGGCCCTCTTGTCAGCGCGCTTTTCCTTAATGGATTTGCCGGCTTTTTTGGATGCTGCTTGACGGGGGGACTTGTCAGCCATGTTTGCTCCTGTAGCGGAACCGAAGAGGTTCCTGACTTCTGACCATACAGGTAGCAACCTAATGGGAGCCCGGGGAGCGGTGCAGGGGCCGAGGGGATCGCGGAAGATGATGTGGAGCGGCTGACGGGAATCGAACCCGCGTATCAAGCTTGGGAAGCTAGCGCTCTACCATTGAGCTACAGCCGCAGTGGGGACAGTCAAAATGCCGGACTCTGCCCCGGTGAAACAACCCGGTGAAACAACCCGGTGAAACAACCCGGTGAAACAACCCGCTGAAACAACCCGGTGAAACAACCCGGTGAAACAACCCGGTGAAACAACCCGGTGAAACAACCCGGTGAAACAACCCGGTGAAACAACGAGATTTACATTACCCCAGTCTGGCGCGCTCGTTAAACACCGGGCCGCGGGCGCTGTGTGCCGTGTCCGCCTCCGGCCGCGCGGACTTTTGCCGATAGACGGTTCCGCGACCAAATCCGCGGTCCAACAGGTAGTCACGTCTCAGATCCGCGTACTTCGTGCCGCCGGTGATAGTGGTCAGGAAATCAAGGAGGGGTAGCGCACACTCGTGTGCGGCCTGCAGTCATCGATTTTACTTGGGAGATCACAGCCGGCTCAGCCGGTGGAAGGTCTCAGCAAGGTCTCCGCACGGTCTCGCGGTCTCGGTCTCAGCGTGGTCTCGCGGTCTCGATCAACAGCATGGTCTCAGCACGGTCTCGATCATCGAAGCAGGTAGCTCGTGGGGGTAAAAGTGAAGAAGGCAGCTCCTGGGTGTGCAGCGGTGCGCATTGCCTTGGCGGGCGCACGCGGCCAGATCCCGGACGAAAGTCGATCAACCTCGTGAGCGGCGGGGGCGGGCAGCAAACACGGAAGAAGCTGTTTGCCATCGGACTTGTCCTGGTGGCGATTCTGATCGGCGGAGGTGTCTGGGGGTCCGGCCTGGCCGTCTCCGGAGCTCCAGCAAGCGTGGTGGACACGACGCGCGGCGGCGTCCCGGCGCCCCCGCCGTCGACTGCGCGTCCGCCGGCGGATGCGACACCCCCGGCCACAGACCCGGCGCCAGCCATTGCAGGGCCGGCACCCGGAGAACCTGCGGCTCCCGGGCCGGCCACATCAGCCCTGGCGGGCAGGTCCGAGGCAGAGCTTGCCGCCAGCCCGCAGCTCGTTTCCGCACCCGTTGCCCTTGGCGGCGCAGCAGCACTGCAGCCGGGCGTGACCGCCACAGTCGCCGGCATTGAAGCGGTGACCGGGGAGGCCACAGGACCCGGCGAGATTGCCGGCCCCGCAATTCGCTTTACAGTTTCAGTCCGCAACCAGTCCGGCCAGACCGTGTCGCTCGCGGACGCATTTGTCAACGTCGAGGCCGGAGCGGACAAACTCCCGGCCCTTCAACTGAGCGGACCTGGCGCAACAAAGTTTCCCGCGTCCGCAGCGGCCGGGGCCACCGTCTCGGCCGTTTACGTCTTCCTGGTGCCGCCGGATCAGCGCGACCAGGTTCACATCTATCTGAACTACCAGGCGACGTCACCCATCTTGGCCTTCGTCGGTGCCGCCACAACGTCGGAGGGGAAGTCATGAGCATCGAGCAGAGGTCCCACAGTTTTCCCGAGCAGCCGCGGCAGGAAGGAAACTGGCAACCCACCAAGCGGGCACAGGCTCGGCCAAGGCCGTCCTTGCTGCGGGCCGCCAAGGGATTGTTTGTGATGATCGTGTCGTCCGCAATGATGGTGGCGATCGCAATACTGCCAGTTCCCGCGGCCACCGCGGATACGGCTCCCGTGGATCCCGCCAGCCCGGCAACCCCGGTGACCGTGTCAGCTGATGCGCTGCCCACCGCCCAGATTGATGGCGTGGCGTGGCAGCAGCTCGTGGTGGGCAACACGGTCTATGTGGTCGGAAAGTTCAGCACCGCGCGACCCGCCGGTTCCGCCCCAGGCACCAACACCGTGCCACGAAACAACATTCTTGCCTACGACATCCGCACCGGCGCACTGATCACTTCCTTCGCTCCCAGCCTGAATGCCCAGGCCCTGTCCGTCGCTGCGTCCCCAGATGGGTCCCGCATCTATGTGGGCGGGGACTTCACCGCGGTCAACGGCACCACCGTGTGGCGTGTGGCCGCCCTCAATGCGGTCACTGGCCAGCTCATTACCAGCTTCCTGCCGAAGGTTGCTTCCTCTGTTCGAGCCATCGTCGCCACCTCAAGTGCGGTGTACATGGGCGGGTTGTTCGGGGCGGTGGGGCAGGCGTCGCGGCAGAACCTGGCGGCGGCCAGCCCCACTGACGGCGCGCTGCTCCCGTGGCATCCGGTCGCCGGCGGAAAAGTCAACGCCCTGGTCCTGTCTCCGGACAAGACGCAGGTGGTCATCGGGGGCGCGTTCACAACCCTGAACGGATCATCCAATCCTGGGTACGGGCTCGGATCGGTTGATTCAACAATCGGCGCACTGCTCCCGTTTGGAGCGAACAACCTCATCCGCGACGGAGGCYCGCAGGCGGCAATCCTTAGCCTTTCCTCGGACAGCACCAACGTCTACGGCTCCGGCTATGTCTTCGGCACCGGAGGAAACCTGGAAGGCGTGTTTTCCGCGAACTGGAGCGACGGCGCCATCAAATGGGTGGATGACTGCCAYGGGGACACTTATGGGGTCTACGCGGCCGCCTCGGCRGTYTAYGCCGTCGGCCACTCGCACTACTGCGGCAACATCGGCGGCTTCCCCCAGACAACCCCCTGGGGGTTCCATCGCGGACTGGCATTTGGCAAGGACGCGACAGGGACCATCACGGATGATCCCTATGGGTACTACAACTTCGCCGGGAACCCGTCGCCGTCGCTCCTCAATTGGTTTCCCGACCTCGACACGGGAACGGTAACGGGCCAGAACCAGGGTCCSTGGGCCGTGACCGGAAACTCCCAGTACGTGGTGATGGGAGGCGAGTTCAAGAACGTCAACAGTTCGGCGCARCAGGGGCTGGTGCGGTTCGCCGTGAAGGAAATAGCCCCGAACAAGGAGGGGCCKCGGGTCACGGGRGCCAAGCTCAACCCTTCGGTGATCTCGACAGCAKCWGGGACCGCCCGGCTCTCCTGGCAGGCCGACTGGGACCGGGACAATGAGCACCTGACCTATCAGGTGATCCGCGACAACAAGACCGCGGCCCCGATCTATACGACAACGCAGGAGTCAACCTTCTGGAGCCGTCCAGGCATGGGATACATAGACTCCGGACTGGTGCCCGGATCCACCCACACGTACCGCGTATTCGCCRGCGACCCGTTCGGAAACATCGCCAAGTCCGACAGCGTGAGCATCACGGTGGCCGCATCGGGTGCCGTCAGCAACTACGCCACCAAGGTTCTCAACGACGGCKCRCTGGACTTTTGGCGGCTGGACCAGGCCAGCGGCAGCRGCGTGGTCGACTGGGCAGGCTGGAACGACCTCGCCCCGGGAACCGGCATCAGCGGCGGGGCCGGCGGGGCAATCCTTGGTGATTCGGACAAGGCCTCCACCTTCGATGGAACCAGCGCCGGCTTCGCCTCRACSCAGACTCCTGTCCCCGGGCCGGACACCTTCACGGTCGAGTCGTGGATCAATACAACTTCCACCAGCGGCGGCAAGATCGTTGGGTTCGGGGCAAGCGCCACGGGGGATTCGGGCAGCTATGACCGCCACATCTACATGGACAATTCAGGGCATATCTGGTTTGGCGTCTACCCCGGAGGCGTGCAGACGCTCAACAGCAGCGGCACCTACAACGACGGCCAGTGGCACCAAATCGTGGCAAGCCTCGGAACGACGGGTATGGCTCTCTACGTAGACGGGAAGCGGGTCGGCCACCGGTCCGATGTCACATCGGGACAGGCCTACTCGGGGTACTGGCGTGTTGGAGGGGACAACCTGGGCGGTTGGCCCAATGGGCCGGCCAGCAATTACTTCCAGGGAAGCATCGACGATGTGTCGCTTTACCCCTCGGTCCTCACCCTTCAGCAAGTCCAGGGCCACTTCACGGCCTCGGGACGGACTCTGGACATCCCGGTGGCACCCGCGGACGCCTACGGCAAAGCGGTCTTCGACGCAGGTCCCGATCTCTACTGGAGGCTCGGGGAAACCAGCGGCTCAATCGCGGCCGACAGCGGCGTCAACGGAAACTCGGGAACCTACGTCAGCGGAGTAATGCTCGGCGCCCCCGGGGCTGTAGCAGGAACCGCCAATACCGCGGCCAGCTTCGACGGGAACTCCGGCCTTCTCTCCAGCAATGCGCAGTTCAGCAATCCCACAACATATTCGGAGGAGCTCTGGTTCAACACCACGACGACCAAYGGCGGCAAGCTGATCGGATTCGGGAACGCGGCGACSGGCCTGTCCAGCGGCTACGACCGGCACGTCTACATGGAGAACGACGGCCGGCTCACTTTCGGAGTCTGGACCGGAAACCCAAACACGGTCACTTCGCCGAMCGGCTACAACGATGGCCGGTGGCACCACTTGGTGGCGACACARGCCACGGACGGCATGAAGCTGTACGTTGATGGTGCCCTCGTCGGCACCAACCCCCAGACCCAGGCGCAGGCCTATGACGGCTACTGGAGGGTCGGAAGCGACAATACGTGGGGTCCCCAGCCGTACTTCTCCGGCCTGATCGACGAAGTCGCCATTTACCCGACTGAATTGTCCGCAGACGTTGTGGCAAACCACCACGCGATCGGCGGCGGCGGGATTGCTCCCAACCAGCCGCCGGCGGCTGCGTTCACGACGGCGTCCGCTGACCTGGTGGCGTCGTTCGACGGCTCGGGGTCCTCGGATCCGGACGGCACGGTTGCTTCGTACAGTTGGGACTTCGGCGACGGGTCAGCGGCGGGTGCCGGGACGAAACCGGCCCAYAACTACGCGGCGGCCGGGACCTACCAGGTGAARCTGACGGTSACGGACGACAAGGGCGCCACGGCYTCGGTGACGAATCCGGTAATCGTCGTACAAAATCAGCCGCCGGCAGCGGCGTTCATGACGTCGTCTGCCGATCTGGTGGCGTCGTTCGACGGCTCGGGTGCGTCGGATCCGGATGGCACGGTTGCTTCGTACAGCTGGGACTTCGGCGACGGGTCAGCGGCGGGTGCCGGGGGGAAGCCGTCCCATACCTATGCCGCGGCCGGGACCTACCAGGTGAAACTGACGGTCACGGATAACAAAGGCGCCACGGCCTCGGTGACGAACCCCGCGGCGATAGCGGCGGCGGGAACTGTTCCCCGCCCCGACCATGTGGTGGTTGTGGTCATGGAGAATGAGTCCGCGGCGGCAATAATCGGAAACCCCGACGCCCCGTACATCAATTCGCTGGCTTCGAACGGAGCCTTGATGACACAGTCGTTCGGCGTGACGCATCCGAGTGAGCCGAACTATCTCGCGCTTTTCTCGGGTGCCACTCAAGGTCTGACCGACGACAGTTGCCCTAATACATATTCGGCGACCAACCTGGCCGGCCAGCTAAGTGCCAAGCAGCTGAGCTTTGTCGGGTATTCCGAGTCCCTGCCGAGCGTCGGTTTCATGGGTTGTACCAGCGGTGCGTATGCCCGCAAGCACAGCCCTTGGACGAACTTCCCGTCGCTGCCAGCGGCWGTCAATCAGCCRCTGACGGCCATCCCGACCGACTACACAACTCTGCCCACCGTGTCGTTTGTCATTCCCAACCTGCAGAACGATATGCATGACGGAACSATCGCCCAGGCGGACACCTGGCTGCAGGGCAATTTGGGTGCCTACGCAACGTGGGCTGGGCAGCACAAYAGYCTGTTGATCCTGACGTGGGAYGAGGGCGATGCCACGAAYCAAATYGCGACSATCTTTAGCGGACAGCGCGTCCGGCAGGGACAGTATCCGGACCGGACCGACCACTACAACGTCTTGCGTACCCTGCAGGAAGCKTACGGGCTGGGGTCGAACGGAAACACTGTGTCTGCCACTCCCATAACCAGCATCTGGGCATCCTTGAATCAGCCGCCCGCACCGGCTTTTACCTCCTCGGCGGTGAACCTGGCGGCGWCCTTCGACGGCTCKGGGTCCTCGGATCCGGATGGCACGGTCGCTTCGTACGGCTGGGATTTCGGTGACGGGTCGACGGCGGGCACCGGCGTTAAGCCGGCGCACAACTACGCGGCGGCCGGGACCTAYCAGGTGAAACTGACCGTCACGGACAACAGAGGCGCAAGTGCCTCGGCAACCCATCCCGTCACAGTCACCGCTGCCGGAAACCAAATTCTGGCCCAGGATGGTTTTGGGCGGTCCGTTGCCGCAGGTTGGGGCAGCGCCGATCGGGGCGGCCTATGGACCTTGAACGGTTCGGCCTCCTACTTCTCGGTGGGCAATGGGCTCGGCAGCGTGACGCTGACAAAGCCAGCCGCTGGTCCGGCTGCCTACCTGAATGGTGTGTCGTCAAGCTCCGCCGAGACTTCCGTCAAGCTATCCCTCACTAAGGTGGCGAATGGCGGAGGAACGTCAATCAGCGTCGTCGGGCGGCACGTAGGAACTGTTGGTGAATATGCCGCCAAGGTCAAGGTCTCGGCAACCGGTGGTGTGACCCTCGAGGCCACCAAACTGATCAACGGGGCCACCTCGTCACTGGTATCGAAGGCAATAGCGGGCCTTACCTATACGGTGGCCGATCAGTTGCAGGTGAGAGTGCAGGTCACGGGAACCACTCCGACGCAGATCAGGGCCAAAGTCTGGAAAGTGGGCGCAACCGAGCCAGCCGCATGGCAGATTTCGACCACCGATGCGGAACTGGCGCTGCAGGCAGCTGGCACCACGGGCCTCGTCACGTACGTTTCGAGCACAGCCTTGAACACWCCCGTCATCGTGCGMTTTGACGAGTACGCCGTCACYAAACTCGGTTAGCCGGCATCTGAGGGGGATTCTTCGGCCCCGTAACTCTTCGGTAAAGGCCCTGGGTCGCTGCGGAACTGGCCGGCCGTGCTGTCTATCCTGAAATGGTTAGCCGCAGTTCGGGGAAGCGGGCTACGCCCATTTTGCCCTCCGCCGAGCAAGGATTTTCGTGGCATTCGCAGAGTACGACGTCATCATCCACCGTGACGCCCTGAGTGTGTACAACTTCCTCCTGGACCCGGGCCATCTGCCCCTGTGGCGCGAAGGCGTGCGGAGCGTGCAGCTGATGTCCGGCGCCGCCGGTGCYAAAGGTGCCGTGTACCGGCAGACGATTGCCGGGCCCGGCGGGCGCCCCGTGGCGGCGGACTTCGAAATCATCGAGGCCCGGAYGGGGGCCGAGATCCAGTACCAGGTCATCGTCGGGCCGGCCCGGCCGCACGGCGGCTACTACCTGAGCACCGAGGGTCCCAACACCCGGGTCCGGTTCGCCCTGAACTACGARCCCAAGGGATTYATGGTCCGGGTGACCAACCCGTTCCGCCGGCGGATGAAGGCCGAGGTGGGCCAGCTCGAGCGGCTCAAAACCGTCCTCGAAGATATGCCCGTTGCGGAATAAAAGKGCCGGCGCCGGGTGGCAGGCGCYGGCGCCGGGAAAGTAACACTGGGCGGCCGCGCGCGTCCGTGCAGCGTCCGTGAAGCTCTGCCGGGCGCCGTGCGGTATTTTTGAACTTGTGCTGATCTCCGACCGCGACATTCGAACCGAAATTGACTCCCAGCGGATTGTCCTCGAACCGTTCGAGCCCGCCATGGTCCAGCCGTCCTCGGTGGACGTCAGGATCGACAAATTCTTCCGGCTGTTCGACAACCACAAATACGCCCACATYGACCCCGCCGAGGAGCAGCCCGAGCTGACCCGCCTGGTGGAAGTGGAGTCCGGCGAGCCGTTCATCCTGCACCCGGGGGAGTTCGTTCTTGGCTCCACATACGAGACCGTGACGCTKCCGGACGACATTGCGGCCCGCCTCGAGGGCAAGTCCTCGCTCGGCCGGCTCGGCCTCCTGACCCACTCCACGGCGGGCTTCATCGACCCCGGATTTTCCGGCCAYGTGACGCTGGARCTGTCCAACATGGCSACSCTGCCCATCAAGCTGTGGCCSGGCATGAARATCGGSCAGCTGTGCTTCTTCCGGCTTTCCTCTGCGGCGGAGTTCCCCTACGGTTCGGGKGAGTACGGCAACCGCTACCAGGGCCAGCGCGGCCCCACTGCGAGCCGCAGCCACCAGAATTTCCACCTCACGAAAATCTAGGGCGCGGGGCCGCTGATYCGGCGGGCTCGGRCCCTCYGAATCAGCCCTATGCCTGCCCGGTGGTCCGGACTTCCGGCCGTCTCACGGGACGGCGCACGAGCCGGACGARCGGCTCCACGAAGCGGGCGGCCAGCGGCCCCACRATCGCCATGATCAGGACRTAGGCGGTGGCGAGGGCCGCCAGCTCCGAGGCCACCACGCCGGAGGCMACGGCCAGGCCSGCGATCACAATCGAGAACTCGC
The DNA here is from genome assembly GCF_056395825.1 of Arthrobacter sp. 05T47. Lineage (NCBI taxonomy): Bacteria > Bacillati > Actinomycetota > Actinomycetes > Micrococcales > Micrococcaceae > Arthrobacter > Arthrobacter sp. 05T47. The sequence goes on from NZ_JBFTKG010000012.1 coordinate 49,094, forward strand.
CGCGGGCGATCAGGGCGGCCCCCGCGCGGAARCGGCCCGGAATGCCAATCCCTGCCTTTTTCGCCGCCCAGAACCCGGTRAGCACCTTGGTGGCCGCCGTCACCACGGCCAGCAGCAGCGCCCAGCCCAGGACCGGCGGGATGGACCGGGGGTCMGTGTTGAGGCCAAAGACAACAAAGAAGATCGCGGCGAAGAGGTCCCGGAGCGGCTCCAGGACGCGGGTGGCGCTGTGGGCCGTGGCGCCGGAAATCGCGATGCCGAGCATGAACGCRCCSACTGCGGCGGAGACCTGCATGGCGGCGGCGAGCCCTGCCACGAGCAGCGCCGCGCCCAGCAGGTTGAGCAGGAAGACCTCGGARTTCTCGCTGTGCACGGCCTTGGACACGTGGTGGCCGTGCCGCAGGGCCACCAGCAGGACCAGGGTGACGACGGCCAGGGAGATGCCRACGGTCTGCAGGCCCATCAGGAAGCTGACGCCGGCCAGCGTGGCGGTCAGAACCGGCAGGTACACGGCCATGGCCAGGTCCTCGAASACSAGGATGGCCAGGACCACCGGGGTTTCCCGGTTGCCGATCCGGCCGAGATCGGTRATCACCTTGGCCGCGATCCCGGAGGATGAAATGTAGGTSACGCCGCCCATCACCATGGCCCCCACGACGCCCCAGCCCAGCATCACCGCGAGCCCYGCGCCGGGCAGGAAATTGAGCAGCAGGTCCAGGACCCCGGCCTGCCAGGACCTCCGSAGGCCGGTGACAAGCTCGGCTGCCGTATATTCCAGGCCAAGCATAAGCAGGAGGAGGATCACGCCGATCTCGCCAGAMAGATGGGCGAACTCGTGCATGCCTTCAAGTTTGACCAGGCCGCCTGCTCCGAAGAAGAGGCCACCCACCAGATAAAGCGGGATGGGGGACATCCCGATCCGCCCGGCCAGTCTGGCCAGCAGRCCGAGACAGAAGACGACAGCCCCCAGCTCGATCAGGGTCAGGGCGAGCGGATCCATGCCGTTTATCCGTTACGAAGGATGCCGGCCGCCGTGTCCAGGCCTTCTTGCGTTCCCACCGCAACGAGGAGGTCACCGGGGTGAAGGACGACGTCGGGTCCCGGCGAGGGCAGGACCTCCCCTTCGCGCATGATGGCCACGATMGAGACCCCGCTGCGGGTCCGGATRCACGCCTTGCCCATCGGCTGGTTCTGGAAGGGTGACTCGGCGCTGATCGAAAACTGCCGGGTCACGATGCCCGGGATTTCCCGGTGGGCCTCTGAAAGYTGCATGGCAATGCGCTGGCCGCCCAGGAGGTTGCCCAGGGTGGCGGCCTCGTCCGCSGTCAGCGGGATGGAGGCYTGGCATGTGTCCGGATCGTCCCAGGTCGAGACGATGAGTTCGCTCTGGCCCTCCCGGTACTCGACCACGCCGATCCGGCGTCCGGAGGCAGTCATGAAGTCCTTGCGCCGGCCGAGGCCGGGGAGGTCCGTCTCATCCACGTTCATAWCATCAGCCTAGTGTGCGAACGGGATTTTCGGCCGCCTCAGGCCGCSGGGACGACGGCGATTTCGGTCTTGTCCGGGGCCTTGACCGGCAGGAGCACCAGCAGGCCCGYGAGCAGCACCACCATGATGCCCAGGATGCCCCAGCGCTGGGCCTCCCCGGTGGCCACGAACGGCGTGGCSACGGCGATGCACAGGGTGAACAGGGCCGGGGCCAGGAAGCTCACGGCCCGGCCCGTGGTGGCGTAGAGGCCGAAGAGTTCGCCGGATTCTCCGTGCGGGGCGAGCCGGGCGAGGTAGGCGCGGGAGGAGGACTGGGCCGGCCCCACRAAGAGGCACAGCAACAGGCCGAAAATCCAGAACGTGGTGGTCCCGGTCCAGGTCATGCCCAGGAMCTCGTGGGTGTCGTTGCCGAGSACCAGGATTGCGGTGCCCGCGACYAGCAGGCCGGCGAGGGACGCGATGATCACGGCCTTGGGCCCGACYCTGTCGTCCAGGAAGCCGCCGAAGATGGCGCCGACGGCGGCMACCACGTTKCCGAAGATSGCGAAGAAGATGACGTCCTTGAGCTCGAAGCCGAAGRTGCCGGCCGCGATCACCCCGCCAAAGGTGAAGACGGCGGCCAGCCCGTCCCGGAAGATCGCGCTGGCGAGAAGGAAGTARATGGTGTGCGGGCTGGTCCGGTAGATGGCCTTGATCCGCCGGAMAAGCAGGCCATAGGAGGCGAGGAACCCCAGRCCGGCGCCCCGTTCGGCGCGTGGCACTTCCGGCACCGCGAACAGCACGGGCAAGGCAAAGATRAAGAACCACAGGGCCGAGAACACKGCYACGAGCCTGATGTTCAGGCTGTCAGCGGTCGAGGCGCCAAACCAGTCGAAGCTGGGCTGSACAAAGAGCTGGAGCACGATCAGCAGTGCCACGATGCCGCCGAGATATCCCATRCCCCAGCCGAAGCCGCTCACCTTTCCGATGTTCCGCGGTGTGGAGATCTGGGCGAGCATGGCGTTGTAGTTGACGCCGGCGAATTCGAAGAAGACGTTGCCCAGCGCTATCAGGGTGACGCCGAGGATCAGGAAGTCCGGCCGCGGGAAGACGAAGAAGCACAGCCCGGTCAGGAGCGCGACGGCGGCCGTGTTGACTCCCAGCCACAGCTTGCGCCGGCCGCCGGTGTCCGAGCGCTGCCCGGTGACCGGGGCCAGCAGGGCGACGGCTGCGCCGGCGACGGCCAGCGCGGCGCCCAGGACCGCCGAGGCCTGRTCTTCCCCGCCGAAGGCTTTGGACGTCAGGTAGACGGTGAAAACGAACGTCGTCATGACGGCGTTGAAGGCGGCAGAACCCCAGTCCCAGGCCGCCCACGCCAGGATCCGKCCCTTGCGCGAGACRGGACTTCCCGATTCCAGTTCCGACTCTCGCGTGGCCTCTGGGGCGGCGGCAGTGTTCATAGCCTGAATGGTAGCCGCCCGGGGTGTCCTCCGAGGGGCGGCAGGGCGGGCCAACGGCGGGACTTRCGACGCAKTGTTTGGCTGCGGTCTCGTTTTTGCTACGAATTGTCCGGTGAACGGCGYCCGGRCCAAAAGAATTTGTACACGCTTGGTAAACTGTCGGCACCGAACCTAACAAATGAACCGCCTGCTCCAACTTGCTGACAATCGAAATTCTGACGTTGCGGAGACACCAGTGATCACAGTCCTTGCCGTGCTGTTTGCGGTGGCTGCTGTGGCCCCGCTGCTGTTCCGGAAATTTGGCAGGAACGCGTTCTTCGCCCTCGCCGCGGTCCCCGCGGGCTCCTTTGTGTGGCTGGTTCTGCAGCACGACGCAATTTATTCAGACGCAGGCGATCCCACCGGGGCGATCACCGAAGTGGTGCCCTGGATTCCCGGGCTGCAGCTGGATCTCGCGTTCAGGATGGATGCCCTGGCCTGGGTCATGTCCCTGCTGATCCTGGGTGTGGGCGCGCTGGTGCTGGTGTACTGCGCCCGGTATTTCAGTGACAAGGACGACTCCCTCGGCGGGTTTGGCGCCCAGCTCCTGGCCTTCGCCGGGGCGATGTTCGGCCTGGTCACCGCCGATGACCTCCTGCTCATGTTCATCTTCTGGGAACTCACCACGGTGCTGTCCTATCTGCTGATCGGCTATGCCCGCACCCGGCTCTCCGCCCGGCGCTCCGCGCTGCAGGCCCTCGTGGTGACCACCGCCGGCGGGCTGGCCATGCTCGTGGGGCTGATCATCCTCGGTTCATCCGCCGGCACCTACCGGATCCAGGCCATCCTGGACGAGGCCCCCGCCCTGCTCGCCGGCCCGGCCGGGGGAGCCGTGAGCGCCGCCGTCATCCTTATTCTGATCGGTGCGATCACCAAATCCGCCCTGGTGCCCTTCCACTTCTGGCTCCCCGGCGCGATGGCCGCGCCCACACCCGTAAGCGCCTACCTGCACGCCGCCGCCATGGTGAAGGCCGGGATCTACCTGGTGGCCCGCCTGGCACCCGGATTCGCCGACGCCCCGCCGTGGCTGCCGATCGTGCTCGGCCTGGGCCTGACCACCATGCTGGTGGGCGGCTACCGGGCCCTCCGGCAAACCGACATCAAGCTCATCCTCGCCTACGGCACAGTGAGCCAGCTGGGCTTCCTGACCATGGTGATGGGCCTCGGCACCCCCGAGGCCGCGCTGGCCGGACTCGCCCTGCTCGTGGCGCACGCGCTGTTCAAGGCCACCCTCTTCCTGGTGGTGGGCATCATCGACCACCAGTCCGGGACCCGGGATATCCGCGAGCTGTCCGGCGTTTACGGCTCGGCCCGGGCGCTGGCGATCGTGGCGGCGATCGGCACGGCCTCGATGGCGGGCATCCCCCCGCTGGCCGGCTTCGTTGCCAAGGAATCCGTGTTCGAGGCCTTTGTGCACTACCGCTCCGAGTCCGGAACCGGGCCCTGGCTGCTGGCAGGCCTGGTGGTGGGTTCCGTCCTGACCTTCGCCTACAGCGCCCGGTTCATGTGGGGCGCCTTCGCCCTCAAGCCCGGCGTGGAGCCCACAGCCTTCAAGCCGATCACACCGGCCTTCCTGGCCGCGCCGGCCATCCTGAGCTTCCTGACGGTCCTCTACGGACTATGGCCCGTCCCGGTTGATGGCTGGGTCCAGCCTTATGCGGCGCTCTTTGTGGACGGCTCCGCTGCCGGCGGCGCCACGTCCTCGCCCGGGCACCTGGCGCTGTGGCACGGCATCACCCCGGCCCTGGGCCTGACCGCGCTGACGTTCGCCCTGGGCCTGGCCATGTTCTACGGACGCAACGCCGCGTCCAGGGTGCAGTCGAGGGTGCCGGGCTGGATCGACGCCGACCGTGCTTACCAGCAAACGATCGGCGCCCTCGACGACACCGCCGTCTGGATCACCGGACGGACCCAGCGTGGTTCGCTGTTCTTCTACCTCTCCGTGATCCTGACCGTGGCGTTCGCCCTGCCGCTGACTGCGCTGCTGCTGGCCAACAAGCCGCTGCCGCCGAATATGTACTTCATTGATCCCGGCTCGCCGCTGCAGCTGGTGGCCGGCGCCGGGATCGTGATCGGGGCGCTCGCCGCCGTCCGCGCCAACAAACGCTTCCTGGCCGTCCTGATGGTCTCTGTCACCGGCTACGGCATTGCCCTGATGTTCGCGCTGCAGGGCGCACCGGACCTCGCGCTGACCCAGATGCTGGTCGAAACCATCATCCTGGTGGCGTTCGTGCTGGCCATGCGGAGCCTTCCCGCGGGCTTGCGCGACCGCACCGGAGGGAAATACCGGGTCATCCGGGTGGTGATCGGCCTGGCCTTCGGCGTCACCATGATTTTCGTGGCCATCCACGCCCTCGGCGCCCGGGTGGTGCCGCCGGTTTCCCTGCAGTTCCCGCAACTGGCCTACGAGGGCGGCGGCGGCCTCAACGTCGTCAACGTGACCCTGGTGGACATCCGGGCCTGGGACACGTTTGGCGAGATCTCGGTCCTGGCCCTGGCCGCCACCGGCGTGGCCAGCCTCATCTTCGTCCGCGGCCGCGGCGACCGCATCCGGGCGTCCGCGTCCGTCGCGGAAGGCACTGTTGGCCGGCGTGCCGGGGCCAGGGGCAGCACCCGCGATGACGCCGCCCTGGCGATGAACCGGCGGTTCGCTGCCGCCACCCGGGACGCCTGGCTGGTGGCCGGCCGGACCCTCGCGCCCGAACGCCGCTCGATCATCTTCGAGGTGGTCACCCGCCTCATTTTCCACTCGATGATCGTGTTCTCCATCTATCTGCTCCTCGCCGGCCACAACTTGCCCGGTGGCGGCTTCGCCGGCGGCCTCACCGCCGGCCTCGCCCTGACCATCCGCTACCTCGCCGGCGGCCGCTTCGAACTCCGCGAAGCCACCCCCGTCGGCGCCGGCACGCTGCTGGGGATCGGCCTGGCCACGGCGGCGGCCGCCGGGATGACGCCGCTGCTGCTGGGCGGCCAGGTGTTCCAGAGCGCGATCGTGGAGCTGTGGCTGCCCGTCTTTGGTGACATCAAGTTCGTCACCTCCACGATCTTCGACATCGGCGTGTACATCGTGGTGGTGGGACTTGCCCTGGACGTGCTGCGCAGCCTGGGCGCTGAGATCGATGAACACTTCGAGGAACAGCCCGAACCGTCCGAAGACCGGGAGGCCGCCGGCGGCCTCGCGGATGCGGAACCCGCCGAAGCGGAAAACGCTGATGCGGGAAATGCTGTCGCCGAAAATACCGACGCCGAAACTGCTGCCAAGGGGAGATCATGAGCGTCAATCTGACCTTGCTGACGGTCATGGGGGCGCTCTACGCCTGCGGCATCTACCTGATCCTTGAACGCAGCCTCACAAGGGTGCTCCTGGGCCTGATGCTGCTGGCCAACGCCACCAACCTGCTGATCCTCGCCACCGGCGGCTACTCCGGGCTGGCACCGATGTTCGAGAAGGGTATCCCGGCCGGGGATTACAACGATCCCCTGCCGCAGGCCCTGATCCTTACCTCGATCGTGATCTCCTTCGCCGTTACCTCGTTCATGCTGGGCATCATCTACCGGACCTGGGTCCTGGCCCGCCAGGACGAAATCCAGGACGACGCCGAGGACCGCCGCGTCGCGGAGACGCCGAGCTTCGATGCCGAGGACGACTCCGTGATCCCGGTCGAGACCTCGGAGTTCCCGCTGGCCATGGTCGGCTCCGACGGCGCAGGCTCCGCGGCCACGGCCGCCGGTCCACCTGCCGGTGCCGGGGCAGGGAGCAGCGCCGCGGTCATGTCCGGCGACCGCCCCGTGCGGGCCGACAAGGCCGCCTCCGAAGAACAGCCCGGCTCCCTCAACGTTGACCCCAGACCGGGCACCAGACCGGACCCCAGACAGGAAGGAGGCGGAGAGTGAACATCGCMAGCTTTGCCCCGCTCGCCGTCGTACTCCCCATCCTGGGCGCCGCCCTGACGTTCCTGCTGATCCGCTACCCCCGTGCCCAGCGTGCGGTCAGCATCGCCCTCCTGTCTTTGACCCTGCTGCTGGAATGCCTGCTGCTGGCGTCCGTCTGGGACGGCGGGACAACCGCCGTCAACATCGGCGGATGGCTGCCGCCCTGGGGCATCGTGCTGGTGGTGGACCAGTTCTCCTCGCTCATGCTCGTGGTGTCCTCGGCCGTGAGCCTTGCGGTGCTGATCTACGCCACGGGACAGGGCATGGCCGACGGCGACCGTGACGCGCCCGTCTCGATCTTCCACCCGACGTACCTGATCCTGGTGGCCGGGGTGTCCAACGCCTTCCTCTCCGGAGACCTCTTCAACCTCTACGTCGGCTTTGAGATCCTGCTGACGGCCAGCTACGTGCTCATCACCCTCGGCGGAACGGGCCCGCGCATCCGGGCCGGCGTGACCTACGTGGTGGTCTCGGTCGTGTCCTCGGTCTTGTTCCTGATCGCGATCGCCATGGTCTACGGCGCCACCGGAACCATCAACATGGCGGACCTCGCCATCAAGCTCGGGGACCTGGACCAGGGCACCCGGACGCTGCTGCACGTCATGCTGCTGGTGGCCTTCGGCATCAAGGCCGCCGTGTTCCCGCTGTCCTTCTGGCTCCCTGACTCCTACCCCACGGCCCCGGCCCCGGTCACCGCCGTGTTTGCCGGGCTGCTGACCAAGGTGGGCGTCTACGCGATGGTCCGTACGGAGACGCTGCTCTTCCCGGGCGACGCGCTCAACGCCCCGCTCATGGTCGCGGCGCTGCTGACCATGGTGGTGGGCATCCTCGGCGCCCTGGCCCAAAGTGACATCAAGAGGCTCCTGTCCTTCACCCTGGTCAGCCACATTGGCTACATGGTCTTTGGCCTGGCCATGTCCACGGTGGCCGGCCTGGGCGCCGCGGTCTTCTACGTGGCCCACCACATCACCATCCAGACCAGCCTGTTCCTGGTGACCGGCCTGATTGAACGCCGCGGCGGCAGCTCGTCCATGGACCGCGTGGCCGGACTGGCCAAACTCTCCCCGGTTTTGGGAGTCCTGTTCTTCATCCCCGCCATGAACCTGGCCGGCATCCCGCCGTTCTCGGGCTTCCTGGGCAAGCTGGGGCTCCTTCAGGCGGGCGTCGAGCTGGGCACGCCGCTGGCCTACGCCCTGGTGATCGGCGGCGTGCTGACCAGCCTGCTGACCCTGCTGGCGATCGCGAGGGTCTGGAACCGGGCGTTCTGGCGCAAGCCCGAGGACGCCGAACACCCCGATCCGGTGCTCCTGGCGGCCCCGGCGGACTCCGCCACCGGGGACCGGGCCGGCCGGGCGAACGTAACCCTGCTGCCGCGCACCATGGTGGGCTCCACCCTGGGCCTGGTGGTCTTTGGCGTGGCCCTGACGGTCTTTGCCGGACCGCTGTTCAGGGTGGCAGACCAGTCCGCCGCAGAAATGCTGGACAGGTCCCCCTACATCCATGCCGTGCTGGGCCAGGACGCACCTGTGCCGCCGGTGCCAGGTCAGGTCCAGTTAGGCCAGGTCCAGCCAGGGCAGGCCCCGCCCGGCCAGGTCCAGGAGCAGGGCGGCGGGAAATGAGCCGGAAAAGGATCTCGCTGCGCCAAGAACTGCCGCTGCTGGTGTGGCTGGTTTTCGTCTGGGGCGCATTGTGGCAGAACTTCAGCCCCGGCAATCTCCTCTTCGGGGCCCTCATCGCCGTGCTCGTGGCACGCATTTTCTACCTGCCCCCGGTGGAGCTCGGCGGCCGCTTCAACGTGCTCCGCGCCGTCCCCTTCGTCCTCATCTTCCTAGGAAAAGTCGTCGCGGCCAGCTTCCAGGTCCTGTACCTCGCCGTGGCCCGCGGCCCCAAAGTCGTCAGCGCAATCGTCGCCGTGCCGCTGCGGAGCCATTCCGACCTCCTGGTCACGGCCACCGGGCACGTGATCTCCCTGATTCCGGGATCCCTTGTGGTGGAGGTGGACAGGTCCACGTCCACGCTCTACATCCACGGCATCAACGTCCGCAACGCCCAGGACGCGGCCAAGCTGCGCAAGGAGGTCCGGGACACCGAGGCGGGGCTGATCAGGATCATGGGCTCCAAAGACGAACTCTCCGCCCTTACCCAGGAGGTCACCGCATGATGCAGATCGTCCTGACGGTGACCGCCGTCGTACTTTCCCTTGCCGCGCTGGGGGCGATCATCCGGATCGCGCGGGGCCCCTCACTGCTGGACCGTGTCCTCGCCGCCGACGTGCTGCTGGCCATCTTCGGCGCGGCCCTGTGCATCGACATGGCTGCCAACCGGCACCTGAACAACCTGATGCTGCTGGTGGCGATCTCCCTGATCGGCTTCGTCGGCTCGGTCACCTTCGCCCGGTTCGTGGCCGACCGGAGGGAGAGCGTCCGTGAATCCTGACACAGTGATCGACTCCGTCTCGGCCGTGTTCATGGTGACCGGCGCCCTCATGTCCCTCGGCGCCGCTGTCGGGCTGTTGCGCTTCCCGGACCTCATGAGCCGGATGCATGCCGCCACCAAACCGCAGGTCCTGGGACTGTTCCTGCTGCTGGCGGCCCTTGGCCTGCAGATGCGCACCTGGTGGGTGTGGCCCGTGCTGGTGGTGGCGTGGCTCTTCCAGCTGCTGACCGTCCCCGTATCGGCCCACATGGTGGGCCGGGCCGGTTACCGGACCAAGCACCTGCACCCGGAGCTGCTGACCTCCGACGAGCTCGAGGCAGTGGTCCAGCAGGCGGCCGCCAAGCACGGAGCGGACGACGGCGACGCCGGCTGACCGAAACGGCTGACCGCAGCGTCTAATCCGGAGGGGGCCAGCCAGGTCCGTCCAGCCAGGTCCGCGCAGCCCGAGCCGCCCTGACGATGTCCGGCCATACGATGCCTGTTTAGACGATGTCCTGGGTTTTGGAGAAGCGGGTGATCGCCCGCTGCGTGCCGCGGTTGGCGAGCACCTGGATGATGGCGCTGACCGATGCCGAGATCAGGGCGAACGTCAATGCCGTGCGCAGCGTGGTGGGGACGTCGTCGTCGTGGCCCTTGGGCGGCTTGTTGCCCGTGGACTTTTCCCAGATGGTGTCCACCAGCTTGGTGCCGGCAAAGCCGGCCGCGAGGCTGACGCCAGTGCCGAGCAGCTTGATGAGGATGGTCATTCTTCGGTCTCCTTGGGGCGGGAACAGGGGCTACCCCCAGCCTAGCGTTCCGGTGTGAGGACGTTCCGCAGGGCCTCGACAACAAGATCGTGGTCCGCCTTCTGGGGCAGGCCGGAGACGGTGACGACCGCGACGGCGCCCGTGCCGCGGACGTAAATGGGAAACGCTCCGCCGTGGGCGGCGAACTCCATCTGGTCGAACCAGGCGTTGTCCTCGATCCTGCCGCCGGCAGCGCGGGCGCGCAGGCCCACCAGCAGGGACGGGACCTCGTAACGCATGGCCGTGCGCTTCTTGGCGTTGATCCAGCGTTCGTTGTCCGGCGTGGCGCCGTCCAGCGCGGCGTGGAAGAGCACCTGCTCGCCCTTGGTGATGTCGACGGCGATGGGCAGCGAGCGTTGCCTGCCCAGCTCTACGAGGAGGAGTCCGAGGTCCAGGGCATCGTCCTTGCTGAACGAGGCGAACTGGAGGGCCTCCATCTCGGCCAGCACGCGGCCGATGAGCGCCGCGAGGGATCCCTGCGGCTGCGGCTCGCTCGAATCGGGGTCGTATTCCCCGGAGGGATCTGGTGTGAGCGTCAAAATAGTCCAGCTTTCCGGTGCGTGACTGGGCCGCCCGCAGGCGGGTCCGGGTGTCCGACACGTCGACTCTACCAAGCGGCAATTCCCGGCCGCGGCGACCGGCTTTGCCCGGCCGCGGATTGTGACGGCACGCCACTGAAAACCCGGCCGTCCGGGTGTAAACTGAGCCAGCCCACAAGGGCAGAATAATTTACGACAGGGGAGCGCCGCCGTCGGGCATCGCCGGAAAAATCCGGGGAAAACCGCTGGTGGGCGCTGAGAGTGCGGACAGCCGCAGACCCTCGAACCTGATCCGGTTAGTACCGGCGCAAGGGAGTCGAGATCTCAGGGTGCGCGGAGGGCGGCGGAAGCCGAACCGGCCGGAGCATCCTCCCCTCCTGTTCCTCAGGAGGACGACATGACAGATATTTCAGCACAGCATGGTTCCACCAGCCGCCCAGCCGCCCGCCGCAACTACACCTGGCGTGTGGTGGACATTGTGGTGGCCGCCTTGATCGCCGTTGCCGGCGGCGTCATCTTCTGGGCCTGGTCCCAGGGCGCGAACCTGATTTCAACCCCGGTCAACGCCATCTACCCGCCGCTCAGCGGACTCTACGCCGGCGGCTGGATGATTCCGGCCGTATTGGGCATGCTCATCATCCGCAAGCCGGGTGCGGCGCTCTTCTGCGAGAGCGTGGCGGCCACGGGCGAGCTCATCATGGGTTCCCAGTACGGCACCACGGTGCTGATCTCCGGTGTGCTGCAGGGCCTTGGCGCGGAGCTGGTCTTCGCGGCCTTCCTCTACACGAAGTTCAACCTGCCGGTATCTCTGCTGGCCGGGGCGGGTGCGGGCCTCTTCTGCGGCCTGAACGATTCCTTCCTCCCGTGGGGCTGGAACATCGCCTACGAAGCCGGCGACAAGCTCGCCTACATCGTCTTCACCACCATCTCCGGTGCAGTGATTGCCGGCGGACTGTCCTGGCTCGCCACCCGAGGCCTGGCCAAGACAGGCGTGCTGGGCTCCTTTGCCTCCCGCAAGGCCGCCACGGAGCCCGTCTTCTCCTGAGTCGACTGCTGAACCTACATCTGAAACCTGCAGACGACTCATGAGACCTTCACCGGAAGTCAGGCCGGCCGCCGTCACGGCCCGCGGCTGGGGCTGGCGGCACGCCGGAAGGCCCCGGCCCGCGGTCAGCGGCCTTGACCTGGACATCCGGCCGGGGGAGCGCGTGCTCCTGCTCGGCCCCTCCGGCGCCGGCAAATCGACGCTGCTCCACGCCCTGGCCGGCGTGCTGGGGGACGGCCCGGCCGGGCCTTCCGGCGACTCCGGCGACTCCGAAGATTCCGACGAGACCGGAAGCCTGCTGATCGACGGGGTCCCGCCGCGGGCGCAGCGCGGCCGCGCCGGGCTGGTGCAGCAGGACCCGGAAACGCAGGTGGTGCTGTCCCGCCTCGGCGACGACGTCGCCTTCGGGGCTGAGAACCTCGCCGTCCCGGCGGAGGAGATCTGGCCTCGGGTGGGCGAGGCGCTCGAGGACGTCGGCCTGGGCAGGCTGCCGCTGGACCATCCGACGTCGGCGCTCTCCGGGGGACAAAAGCAGCGGTTGGCGCTCGCCGGGATCCTCGCGATGCGGCCAGGGCTGCTGCTGCTTGATGAGCCGACGGCCAACCTGGACCCCGCGGGCGTTCTGGAGGTCCGCGACGCCGTGGGCCGCTGCCTGGACAAGACCGGCGCCACCCTGGTGGTCGTGGAGCACCGGGTGGCGGTCTGGAAGGACCTGGTTGACCGGATCGTGGTGCTCCAGCCCGGCTCCGCCACGGACTCCGGGGTCCTGATCGACGGGCCGCCGGACCGGGTCCTGGCCCAGGCGCGGGACATGCTCATCGGTGCCGGCGTGTGGGTCCCGGGCCACGTGCCGGCAACGCGGGCGCGGCGGCAGGCGCCCGGCGCAGGTCAGCTCCTGCTGGAGGCGGAAGGCCTCGCGGTGTCCCGCGAGCGGCCGCGGCGGGCCGGGCTGCGCGAGCGGTTCCGCACGATCGCGCCGCGTCCGGTCCAGTCCGGGGTATCTGCCCAGGTCCGTGCCGGGGAGGCCCTGACCATCACGGGGCCGAACGGCTCGGGGAAGTCCACCCTGGCGCTGACGCTCGCCGGTCTCCTGCGGCCCGTTGCGGGGACGGTCACGGCCGCGCCTGGTCTCAGCGGCGGTCTCAGCGCGGGCCTCAGCGGCGGCCCCGGCGCGGGTGCCGCGGGCGGCGCCGGAACCGACCCGTACCGGTGGAAGGCCCAGCAGCTGATCGCCAGGATCGGAACCGTGTTCCAGGAACCCGAGCACCAGTTCGTCACCGGCAAGGTCCTCGATGAGCTCATGTTCGGCCCCCGCCACCTCGGCTACGGCGAAGACCGCGTCGCTGAGCTGCTGGAACGGCTGCGGCTGACGGAACTCGTCGACGCCAACCCCTACACGCTCTCCGGCGGCGAGAAGCGGCGCCTGTCGGTCGCCACCGTGCTCGCGGCGCATCCGCGGGTGCTGGTCCTGGACGAGCCCACCTTCGGCCAGGACGCCAACACCTGGGCCGAACTCGCCTCATTCCTGTCCGAACTCCTCGACGCCGGCACCGCCGTCGTGTCCGTGACGCACGACGCCGAATTCAGCGCCGTACTTGGCGGCACGGAACTCCGCCTCCGGCCGCGGGAAACTGCCGCCGCAGACGCTCCCGGCCCGGACCTTGAACTCCCGGAGAGGGCCTCACCATGAGGGACACACTGAGCCTTCGCGGCAACCACGCGATGCTGACCCGCGCCAACCCGCTCGCCAAGTTCGCAGCGGTCTTCCTGATCACCCTGGTCCTGGCGCTGTCCATCGACTGGGTCTCGGCGTCGGTGGCCCTGGCCTTCGAACTGCTGCTCCTGCCGTTGGCCGGCCTCACCCTGGCCCTGCTGTGGCAGCGCGGCTGGCCGCTGATCCTCGCGGCGGCGCTGGGCGGCTGGAGCACCGCCATCCTGGCGCCCGACGCAGGGGCCATCCTCGTCGACGTCGGGATCTGGTCCATCAGCGCCGGCTCCCTGCAGCTGGGGATCGGCTTCATGCTCCGCGGGCTCGCGATCGCACTGCCGGCGGTGCTGCTGATGAGCTGCACCGACCCCACCGACCTCGCCGACCCCCTGGCCCAGAACGCAAAACTGCCGCACCGGTTCGTCCTGGGCACCCTGGCCGCCATGCGGCTGGTCGGGATCATGGCCGAGCAGTGGCAGACTATCGGCATGGCCCGGCGGGCCCGGGGCGTGGGCTCGAGCGGGAACCCCTACCAGCGGTTCCGCGCCGCCCTGGGCCAGAGCTTCGGCCTGCTGGTGCAGGCGATCCGGAGCGCGTCCCGGCTCGCGGTGACCATGGAGGCGCGCGGGTTCGGCGGCGCCGCCCGCACCTGGGCCAGGCCGTCCACGTTCAGCGGGCTCGACGCCTGGGTGCTCCTGGGCGGGCTCGGTATCGCGGCAGCCGCCGTCGCAGCGGCCCTCGGCGCGGGCACCTGGAACCTGGTTTTCCTCGCCCGCCAGTAGCCGGCCCAGCCGGCACGGCCCGCCGCAGGCCGGCGGTTTTTGCTGTGCAGGTCGGCGGTTATCGCATGGTTCGGGTATTTGTGTGAGATTGGCGCCATTCCGGCCGCAATTGCGGCAAGGCGTAGCTCATGCGTGATATTTTCGGGAAATGACTCAACCGACTGCCGAACACGTAGGCCTCCTGCTCCGCGAAGCGCGCGGGGCCAAGGGCTGGACCCAGGGACAACTTGCCGCCGAGCTCGGCACGAGCCAGAGCGCCATTGCCCGGATGGAACAGGGCAAGCAGAACCTGAGCCTGAAGATGATCCAGCGCCTGGAGGCGATCGTCGGGCACAGCATCGTCAAGGTGGGCCGGCCCCAGATGACGCACCTGCGTGTCGAGGGCGGCCGCACCCTCTCCGGCGCGGTGGACGTCAACAGCAGCAAGAATGCCGGCGTCGCGCTTTTGTGCGCCAGCCTCATTAACCGCGGCACCACTACGCTGCGGCGGCTCGCCCGGATTGAGGAAGTCAACCGGATCGTGGAGGTGCTGACCAGCATCGGCGTCGAATGCACCTGGCTCAACGCCAACGACCTCCAGATCCGCCGCCCCGCGGTCCTGGACCTGGCATCCATGGACGTGGAGGCGGCCCGCCGGACCCGCAGCGTCATCATGCTCCTGGGCCCGCTGCTGGACGAGGCCGAAACCTACCAGCTGCCCTACGCCGGCGGCTGCGACCTTGGCACCCGCACCGTGCAGCCGCACATGCAGGCGCTGCGCCAGTTCGGCCTGAGCGTGGAGGCGAAGTCCGGGTTCTACGCGGTCCAGGCCCCGCCGTCGGACGGCCATGACCGCTCCTTCGTGCTGAGCGAACGCGGCGACACCGTCACCGAGAACGCCATCATGGCCGCAGCCCACCGCCGCGGCACCACCGTCATCCGCAACGCCAGCCCCAACTACATGGTGCAGGATCTCTGCTTCTACCTGCAGATGCTCGGTGTGGAAATCGCGGGGGTTGGCACCACCACCCTGGAGATCACCGGCCGGCCGTCGATCGACGCCGACATCGAATACTTCCCGTCCGAGGACCCGATCGAGGCGATGAGCCTCATCACCGCCGGCATCGTGACGAACTCGGAAGTCACCATCCGCCGTGTGCCGATCGAGTTCATGGAAATCGAACTCGCGACGCTCGAACAGATGGGCCAGCGGCTCGAGGTCTCCGGGGAATACGTTGCCCGCAACGGCCGCACCCGCCTGGTGGACGTCACCACCAAGCCCTCGGAGCTGCGGGCACCGGAGGACAAGATCCACCCCATGCCGTTCCCCGGCCTGAACATCGACAACCTGCCCTTCTTCGCGGTCATCGCCGCCAACGCCCACGGCCAGACCATGATCCACGACTGGGTCTACGAGAACCGGGCCATCTACCTGACCGAGCTGAACAAGCTGGGCGCCCAGGTGCAGCTGCTCGATCCCCACCGTATCTACGTCAACGGGCCCACCAAGTGGCGTGCCGCCGAGGTGGGCTGCCCACCGGCCCTCCGTCCCGCCGCCTGCCTGCTGCTGGCCATGCTGGCGGCCCGCGGCGTCTCGGAGCTGCGGAACATCTATGTCATTGAGCGCGGCTACGAGGACCTGGCCGAGCGGCTCAACACCATCGGCGCGAAGATCGACTACTTCCAGGACTAGTGACCCCGCGTTGGTTGAGGGGCGTTTCGGCCGATCCTGACGCACAATAGATTCATGCGCACGTTCGGCGTGGAGGAAGAACTGCTGATAGTGGATCCCGAGTCGGGGATGCTGCTCGCACTGGCCGATCTCATGCTGCCCACGCTGCTTCCGCAGCTGCCGCATGAGGAGGTCGCCAAGGTTCTCCCGCCACACAGACCGGTATACGAGGGCGGCGCCGACTTCAGCTACGAGCTCAAGCTCGAACAGATCGAGACCCAGACGCATCCGTGCCTGGACTACACCGAACTGCTCCGGCAGCTCAGGCGCGGCCGTGCGCTTGCGGACCGCGCCGCGCGGGTCCACGGCGGCCGCGTCGCAGCCCTGGCCACCTCGCCCCAGGGCGCCGCGACCCACCTGACGCCCAAGCCGCGCTACATGACCATGCAGGAACGCTTCGGGCTCACAGTCCGGAACCAGCTGACCTGCGGCCTGCACGTCCACACCTTCGTGGAATCCCCGGAGGAGGGCGTGGCCGTGATGGACCGGATCCGGGACAAGCTGGCCGTGCTGATAGCCCTCAGCGCCAATTCCCCGTACTGGAACGGCGCCGAGACAGGATTCGAAAGCTACCGCACCCAGGCGTGGAACCGCTGGCCCGGGTCCGGTCCCACGATGATTTTCGGGAGCCTGCCGGTCTACCGGCGGGTGGTGACCCGGCTGGTGGAAAGCGGCGTCCTGATGGACGAGGGGATGGTCTATTTCGACGCGCGGCTGGCCCGCCAGCATCCCACCGTGGAGGTCCGGGTCGCCGATGTCTGCTTGCGGGCCGAGGACGCGGCGCTGATCGCCGTGCTGGTGCGCGCCCTCGTGGAGTCGGCGTCGCGGGAATGGAACGACGGCGTCGATCCCGCCCCGGTGCCCACGCTGCTGTTGCGGATGGCCGCCTGGCAGGCCAGCAACTGCGGGCTCCGCGGGGAGCTGCTGGACTTCGGCACCTTCACCCCGGCCCCGGCAACGGACGTGGTCTGGGCCCTCGTGGACTTTGTGGCCCCCGTGCTCCAGGAGCAGGGCGAGCTGGACCTGGTCCGGGACGGGGTCGCCCGGATCCTGGCGGAGGGCACCGGCTCGCAACTGCAGCGCGGGCCGTTCCGGGTAGGCGGGCTGCCCGCCGTCGTCGAACGGGCCGTCGAAATGACCGCGCAGGGCGCCACTCCCGAGCCCCGGGTAGACGAGGGTTCGTCCCTGGGCCCGGCACGCCGGGGCTGACGGCGCCGGCAACCCCACACCCGTGAAGAAAGTATGGCCGAATCGGTGCCGTATTTTTCCTGGATGATTCGAACAACTCGCGGCTGTTTATCAATTTCCCCTGAGCTGATTCCCAGCTAAATGTGCCGCGCGACTCTCTACGTCGGCGCCCGGACTTCGAAACGCCCAGACCGGGTAGTCGGAACACGAAATGCGAGTACTACCTGCGCCGGCCATTAAACCATTCGCTGAGGTTTCAGGTAGGGCCTACTCGGGTGCACCGATAAGCCTCTCGCCTTTACTGGAGGAGCAAGTCCAAGGTTTCCAAGAGGTTTCCAGAAGGTCTCTCAATGTCACGTAATTCGCCGGGGGGCGGTTGCGCTGAGCCACATAAGCGCTGGTCAATGCCCCGTAGTGTCCGCACAGCCCGCCTAAGCTGCACCCTTCGCCGGCAGATGCCCCGCCAAGGGTGCGGCCGACGTCCACGGGAAACAGCCCACCTCATTTCCCAAAGCCGGATCCGATTCTGCGGTCCGGCGTGAAGATCAAAACCGCATTATCCGGCCCGGCACTGGGGTGCCGAACTTCTACATAGGAATTGAATTTACATGGTCTCGATTTATGTTTTGCTCATTGTTTTACTGATCACTTTTGTGGTCGCCGTCGGCCTAGGCAGATCATGGTTCCACCGCCGTCTGCGCAGCCCCGAACTGCTCCGCAGGATATGCCTCCTGGCCGGCTCGACGCTGTTGGCGGCAAATGCAGCCTGCCTTATCTTCGACGCGCCAGAGCTGTGGCGGACTGCCAGCCTCACGGCCACGCTTGGCGGGCTCGCGTCCCTGGGCGTTACCCTGGCGGCCCTGCGCACCGGCGGAGTCCCGGCCCGCCAGCCCCGCAGGGTGCTGGCCATCGGTGCCCACCCCGACGATCTTGAACTTGCCTGTGGCGGGACCCTGGCGAAGTTCGTCGACTCCGGACATGAGGTGCAGGGGCTCGTCATGAGCGATGGCAACCGCGGCGGCGATGCCCTGGAACGCTCGCTCGACGCGCAACGCGGTGCCGCATTCATGGGCCTGACCGGCATGACCCACCACAACTTCACCGACACTGACCTGGGCCGGCACAGCCAGGAAATGGTGGGCGTGATCGAATCGGCCATTGCCCGGTACAACCCGGACATCATCCTCACCCACTCCAACCATGACCAGCACCAGGACCATCAGGCCGTCCACATGGCCACGCTCCGCGCGGCCCGCCAGCACCACTCGATCCTCTGCTACGAAAGCCCGTCGGCAACCCGGGACTTCAGCCCAAGTGTCTTCGTCGACATCGACGACTACGTCGACGCCAAAGTCCAGGCCGTCAAGATGCACAGCGACCAGCTCGCCAAGCCGTACATGACGCCCGAACGGGTCCGCGGCATCGCCTCGTTCCGCGGAGGACAGGCGAGGCGCCGGGTCGCCGAAGCCTACGAACCGGTCCGCCTGCTCAGCACGGAAATGGAAAAGCTGTGAAGCCCCGTGTGCTGGTCACCGGCGCCGGAGGCCCCGCCGGCCGCGCCCTTGCAGCCCAGCTGAAGTCCCGCGGCATTCCCGTCCTGGGCACCGATATCCGCGAGCTGCCCGCCGGGGCAGGAGTCACCGTCGTCCCGGTGCCGCCGGCCTCGGACCCGGACATGGTCTCAACCCTGCGCAGACTGGTGGTCCAGGAGCGCATCAACCTTCTCATCCCCACAGTGAGTGAGGAACTCCCGCAGCTTGCGGCGTTCCGTGCCGCCTTCGGGGCCGAGGTGCGCGTCATCATCGGCGACCCCGGTCCGGTGGCCCTGGCCAACGACAAGCTCTTCACGGCCTGGCAGCTGCACGCTGCCGGTGTGCCTGTGCCGAGATTCGGCGTGCCCGGGGACTTTGCCAACGCCGCCGCGGCCATGGCTGCGCTCGGGGGCCCCGTGGTGGTCAAGCCGCGGGTCTCCCGCGGCGGGCGCGGCGTAATGGTCATCGACGGCAGCAAGGACGTGGACTGGAACCACCTGCCGGAAGGCCAGATTGTCCAGGAGTTCATCCCTGGTGCCGAATACGGCCCCATGGTGTTCGGCACGCCGGCGCGCAACGGGACCACGCCTTTCGTCGTCGTCGTCGAGAAAACCGAACTGGCTCAGGGCAACGTGGGCAACGCCGTGACCACCCGCCGCGTCGAAGCCGGCGAGTCCGTGGACGTCGGCAACGTGGCGATGGCCGCCGTCAGCTCGCTGGGCCTCACCGGCCCCGTCGACGTCGACGTCCGCCGGCGTGCCGACGGGACCCCCGTGGTTCTTGAAGTGAACGCACGGTTCGGCGCGAACAGCGAGCGGGCCCCGGAACTGCTCGACGCCGTCCTGGCCTCGTTTGCCCTGCCAGCCTTTAACCCGGCGTCCTTCCGGCAAAGCGCAGGAGCGTACGCCGATGTCCTGGTTTGAATCAGCCTCCACATCAGCCGTCCCCGGGGCCGAGTTCCTCTTGCTCCTTCTCGGCCTGCCAATCCTGGTGTTCGGGCTCGTGAAACTGCTCGTGCTGCCGCTGTCCGTCGGATTCGAACTCCGGGCAGCGCGGCGCCGCCGGCGCGAAACGCCCACCCTTCTCGATGAGTGGCCCAGCGTTTCGATCATTGTCCCGGCGTTCAACGAGGCGACCGTGATCGAAAACTGCGTCCGCTCGATCCAGCTCACCCGGTACGACCGGTACGAGGTGGTGCTCGTCGATGACGGCTCCACTGACAATACGGCCGAGCTGATGCACCGTCTCGCCGCTGCGGATCCGCGGATCACGGTCCTGACGCAGGCCAACGCCGGTAAGGGGGCCGCCCTGAACCTGGGCATCCGGAAGGCCACCGGCGACATCCTCATGTTTGTCGACGCCGACGGGATCTTTTCCCAGCGCACGGTCCAGCGGATGCTCCAGGGCTTCGCTGATGCGCGCACCGGGGCCGTGTGCGGCGATGACCGGCCGGTGAACCTGAACCGGGTCCAGACCCGGATGCTGGCGTTCATCAGCCATGTCGGCACCGGGATGGTCCGCCGGGCACTGACCATGATCCGCTGTCTTCCGATCGTCTCCGGCAATATCGGGGCGTTTCCCCGTCGGGTGCTGGAGGAAATCGGGCCGTTCCGCGAAGACACCGTGGGCGAGGACCTGGAACTCACCTGGCGGGTGCACAAGGCCGGCTACCGGGTGGTCTTCGCTCCCCGCGCGCTGGTCTATGCCGAGTCACCGTCAACCGTCCGTGCGCTCTGGCGCCAGCGGGTCCGCTGGGCCCGCGGGCTGCTGCAGACCATGGGCGTCCACAAGGGCATGATCGGCAACCCCCGGCACGGCCCGTTCGGCGCGTACCTGCTCTTCAACACCATCACCATGGTGGTCCTGCCGGTGCTCCAGATCCTGGTGCTCCTGGATCTGGTCTTCCTCATGGCGCTGGGCCGCAGCCCGGTCGGCGCCGACGTCTGGGCAGTCCTTGGCTGGGTGGGGCTGTTCATCACCGTGCTGCTCACGGTGTTTGCCCTCGCCATGAACAGGGCGTGGAAGGACCTGCGGCATGTCTGGGCACTTCCGCTCATCCCGCTCTATTCGGTATTCACGAGCCTGACCATGGTGGCCGCGCTGGTGCAGGAACTGCTCGGCACGGAGGCGCGCTGGAACAAGCTGGCGCGGACCGGAGTGGTCAGCGTCAAAGCCTCGGCGGGGCGCGCGGAGGTCAGCGTTTGAGGCGCAGGCCTGCCGGCGTCCCTGCCCTGGCGCTCCTGTCGGTACTGGCGCTCGCTGCCACGGGATGCGGCGGGCCGCGGGAACCGACGGCATCCGCCGCGGAGCGCACAGTCGGCGTCGGCTACGAGACCGTGGTCGAGGCAGGCTCGACGCTGCCGGAACTGGCCAGGCGGCTCGACGAGGTGAACGCCAACAGCGTCACCATCAGCGTCGGGCGGCTGGACTGGACGGCTTTCCCCTGGGACGCCCACCCCGGGATTGAAGCCGTCCCCGGCCGTGACCACGTGGCTGACGCGGTCAATGCCCTGGGGACCGGCAGCGATGGGAAGAAGCGCAGGATCACACTGACCATCGACCTGCTGATTCCGGGCTGGATCAGCACGAATCCGGGCCTGGCGGGCATCAACTTCGACGGCACCCGCTCCAAGGACTTCGCCAGTGTCACCGCCCTCACAACGGGGCCCGTGGGGGAACGGCTGGTGGATTTCGTGGCCGAGGTGACCAGGCGGTACCAGCCGGACGCCGTGGCCTTGACGGAGCTGATGTTCGACAACAACACCTATGGCGGCGACGACCGGGATTCCTACCTGCTGGCCACCGGCGGGACGGACTGGCCGCGGCTCGCGAACGGGGACATCGACGTCGGACACCCCAGTCTCGGCGCCTGGCGGTCGAAGGCCGTGGCAGCCCTCGTGGCCAGGGCGGCGGCGGCCGCGCAAGCCAACGGCGCCACCCTCGACATGGATGTCCGGGCGCCCTGGCACGATCCTGCCGGCGACCGGCCCGAAAGCGGCCATGACTACGGTCTGCTCGCCGCGGCCGCGGACCGGCTGGTCCTGTGGGACTACTTCGGGCTCAGCGGCGCCGCACCCTCCTACTCCGCCGAGCTGGCCAGAGCCATGGCGAAGCGGCCCGGCAAGTTCGCCATCTCGGTCGGGATGTGGGCCAAAGATGGGCGTATCCCGGCCGCGGACCTGGCGGCCGGGCTGGAGGCCGCCGTCTCCGGCGGGGCGGCCGCCGTCGCCGTCACACCGTCCAGCATGCTCGACGACGACGCCTGGCGGGCCCTCAAGATGGCCTGGACGTAAGCGCCCGCGTTGGACTAGACCTGCTTGAGCGCCTGTCCGAGGTCCCCGATCAGGTCCTCCACGTCCTCCAGGCCCACGGATAGCCTGACCACGCCGTCGCTGAGCCCGATTGCCGCGCGGCCTTCGGGGCCCATAGCGCGGTGCGTTGTGGTGGCCGGGTGTGTGATCAGGGACTTCGCGTCGCCKAGGTTGTTGGAGATGTCGATGATCCGCAGCGCGTCCAGCAGCGCAAAGGCTGCCTCTTTCGCGGTGCGTCCCGGGGAAGGCGAGAGCTCCAGCGTGAGCACTGTGCCGCCGGCCTTCATCTGCTTCACGGCGAGCTCGTGCTGCGGGTGGGAGCGCAGCAGCGGGTACTTCACCCAACTGACCGCGGGCTGCCCCTCGAGCCATTCGGCCAGCCGCAGTGCCGAGGCCGAGGAATGGTTGACGCGCAGGGCCATGGTCTCCAGGCCCTTGGTGAGCACCCAGGCGTTGAACGCGGAGAGCGCAGGGCCGGTGTGCCGCATGAGCTGCTTGACGGGACCGTCAATGAATTCCTTGGTCCCCAGGATCGCCCCGCCGAGCACGCGTCCCTGGCCGTCGATGTGTTTGGTGCCCGAGTAGACGACCACGTCAGCGCCGAGGTCCCCGCAACGCTGCAGCAGCGGTGTGGCGAAGACGTTGTCGACCACCACCGTGGCGCCCGCCGCGTGCGCCAGCTGGCTCACGGCGGCGATGTCCACGAGTTCCTGCATGGGGTTCGACGGCGACTCGAAGAACACCGCCGTCGTCGGCTCTGACAGAGCAGCTTCCCACTGCTCCAGGTCCGGGCCGTCCACGAAGACCGTCTCGACACCCCAGCGCGGCAGGATCTCGTTGAGGATCACAAAGCACGAGCCGAACAGCGAGCGGGCGGCGACCACGCGGTCGCCGGCCGCCAACAGCGCACCGAGTGCGGTGAAGACGGCGGACATGCCGGATGCCGTCGCAAAACATGCCTCCGTTCCCTCGAGCAGCCGGAGCCGCTCCTGGAAGGTGGCGACGGACGGGTTGCCGTAGCGGGAGTAGACGAAYCGYTCGTCYTCRCCGGTRAAGGCGCGCTCKGCGGCGGCGGCRGAYTCGTAGACGAACCCCGAGTTGAGGAAGATCGGCTCGGTGGTTTCCTGGAATCCGGTGCGGTCAAGGCCGCCGCGAACAGCCTGCGTGTCGGCGGCCCAGCTGGCGGCGTCGGGGTTGAAAGTCACTTAAATCTTTCCAAGGTTGGTGGGCAGGCCGCGGTTCTTCCAGCCGTTGACGGTGCGTTCGCCAAAGCGGTCGGTCTCGCCTTCGAAGCCCTCAAGAACGTTGTACGCGGTGTAGCCGGCGGCCGTCGCGGCCGTCGCGGCGGCGATCGACCGGGCGCCGGAGCGGCACAGGAACACCAGTTCGACGCCGGTGTCCTCCGGTGCCTGCCGCCTTAGCTGCTCCACGAAGAGCGGGTTCGGGGCGCCGCCGGCGACGTTCCACTGGATGAAGAGCGGATCGTTCGGCTTTTCGCCTGCGGACGCAGTGTCCGGGATGCCGATGTGGGCCCATTCGCCCTCGGTCCGGACATCCACCAGAATGGCTSCGGCCTCCAGCTTGGCCCACGCCTCCTGCGGGCTGAGGTCTCCGGCGTAGCTCACGCGTGGCCCTCGAATGCTTCATCGGCGCCAAACTCGTCGGCGTCGAGCTCATCGACTGCATTGGCCACGGCGGCGTCCGCGCTCGCAATCGCGGCCGGCAGGACCACCGCCTGCGCCACGATCACGGTGCTGCCGTTGAAGCTGGCGGCCGGGCTTCCGTGCAGGACATAGCCCTCGGCCAGGGCTGCCGACACCCGCTCGCAGAAGGCGCGGTCATCGGCCCCTGTGAAGAGGCGGTAGGCGAGCTTTTCCTCGCCGGCGCTGGGGGCGCTGGGGGCTGCATTGGGGGCAGCGGTAGTACTGGGTATGGCAGGGGTGGACGTGTCGGGCACGACGGATCTCCTCTTCACGCTTGCAGCTCGAATGGTCGATATGCCGAGTATTCACCTGAGGCACCCCGCCGCGAAAGGGAGGGTTGCCGACCGGCCAGTCAGGGCTTGGCACCGGTTCTCATTACTCCCCAAAAACGTAACACCTACGACGCCGGCCCGCACCGCCGCCGTCGTCATGTTCCGTAACCGGACCCTGCCCACGGCGGCCGGCTCCGGCTGGTGGACCAGATGGGGCACTCCGGACCACCCGGACAAGTAGTAGCGGGCTCCAGTTTCGGGTACTGCCCACTCGTGCTGGCCGGGACCATTCGCCGTCTACTAGGAGGACAGGTCTGACGCGTCGGCCGGAGCAGCTGATTCGCCCAGTCCGTGAATCAAGCCGTCCCCCAATCGAACCGTCTTTCTACTTATAAGTTGTCAGCAAATCGTTGGCTGGAACCGCCGGAGCCGCAGTCGCGGCCCTGCCGGGGACGCCGGAATGGAGCGATCGTGGGCCCGCGAATACTGGTTACCGGGATAGCAAGCGCTGCCGGCCGGACCGTCGCGGCCCAGCTCGAAGCCCGCGGCCTCCCGTATCTGGGCTCAGACGCCCGTGCCGACACCCGCCAGGACGGGGACGTTCCCGCCACCGCGGCGGTCAGGCTCCTCCCGGCGACGGACCCGGACATGATCCTGGACCTGCGCCGGCTGGTTGACCGGGAAGCCATTAACCTCATCATTCCGACGCTCACCGTGGAGCTTCCGGTCCTGGCCGCGGCCCGTGGCGGATTCGCGCAGGACGTGCGGATCATCGTGGGTGACCCTGCGGCGGTGGCCCTCGCCAACGATCAGCTGTTCACCACCTGGGCACTGCAGGCAGCAGGCATTCCGGTGCCCCGGTTCGGGGTCCCCGGCGACCTCGCCGCCGCGCCGGCATCGCTCGCCGGCCTCAGCGGCCCCGTGGTCATCAAGCCGAGGGTCTTCAAGGGCTCCCGCGGCGTCCATGTGCTGGCGGGAACCGCCACCGTGAGCTGGCGGAACATGCCGGCCGGGCAAATTGTCCAGGAGTTCATCCCGGGCGCCGACTACGTGTGCCTGGTGTTCGGTACTCCGGCGCGCAACGCGATGGCGCCGGTGGCCGTGGTTCTCGAGAAGACGAAAACCCCGTATGGACGAGCCGGCAGCGACGAGGTCAGCCGCAGGGTGCCGGCGGGCCAGGCCGGGGACGTGCGGAAGCTGGGGCTGGCCGCCGTCCGAACCCTCGGGCTGACCGGGCCCGTGCAGGTCCAGATCCGGCGCCGCGCGGACGGCACCCCCGTGGTCCTGGGCGTGTGCGCGACCCTCGGGGAGAACAGCACCTGGGCCCCGGAAATGCTCGACGCCGTGTTGGCAACCTTCATGCTCCCGGCGTTCAATCCGGCCTCTTTCCGGCGGTGCCCGGCTGTTCCCGCGGACGCACTGGGCTGAGGCGCCCGCGCCCGCCGGCCCGGAGGCAGTGTGCGCGCCACGTCGCCGATTCTCCGGTCAGTGCGTGATGAGGTCGGAACCGTGCCGGGCCCCGTGGGTGCTCCTGCGCAGGCTGCTGCGGGCGCTCTTGAACAGCCCGATCAGCCCGACGGTCAGGGCAGTCGCCAGGAAGAGGATGAGCCGCACGGCACCGGCCAGGAGCATGAGCAGCACCAATCCGATGGTGAAGGGCAAACACAAGATGAAAATGACGATGAAGGTTGCCAGATAGCCGAATGCTAAGCCAACGAGGGTTGCCTGATCCATTGGACTGCCGTTCGTTGCGAGAGGGCGATTCCCTGAATGCTGCCGATGACTTTCTGCAGCTGTGCGGCACGTGGTCCGGGGCCACTTCCGCAGTACATACACCTCTGGGCCAGGCCGAACCCCGCGCCGAAGCGCTTTATGTGACCAGCTCAGCCGGGTTAATGACCGTCTACCAAGTGCCCTACGGACAGGACCGTGACGGCTCGCGCGCCCCAATGTACGGTTCGCGTCTAAGCCGGGTCTCCTGCAGGCGTTGCTCCTGCGCGGACTGTTCCTGGCTCACGCTCATGGATGGATCGTCCCACTTGCCCCCCTGCGCCGGACAGGGTCTTCAGGCCTTGCTGGGGCGCCCGTATCTGACCCCGCGTTGCTATTCGATCGTGGAGAACAGCTCGCTGAGTTCGGCCGTGAGCTGGCGCCGCAGTTCCGGGGTGCCGATTTCCTGGCCGTCGATGTGGTTCACCGGCGCCAGCAGCCGGATGCTGGAGATCAGCCAGACGGCGTCGGCGTCCAGCAGGTCCTTGGGCTCCAGCGGGCCGTAGCCCAGCTCCCAGCCGGCGGCCTTGGCGGCGGTGAACAGGGCACCTTGTGAGGTGCCCGGCAGGATGCCGCTGTCCAGCTGCGGGGTGATGAGCCGCCGGATCGTGCGGACGCCACCAGCGCCGTCGTCCTCGGTTTCGAGGTGGGCCAGCAGAACGGTCGACGTCGGCCCCTCCAGGACCCGGCCGTCCGCGGACGTGAAGATGACGTCGTCGGCGCCCTGCTGGTGGGCGTAGCGCAGCGCTGCCATGTTTACGGCGTAGGAGAGGGTCTTGGCGCCAAGCAGGAGCCAGGGGGCGCGCTCGCCGACTTCGCTGTCGTAGCCCCGATCCAGCAGGATGACGTCAACTCCGGTCTCGCGCTGCCGGCGGCCCGCAGCCGCGGGCGCGGAGGCCTGGACCCAGCAGGTGGGGGCCGAAGCGCCCTCCGGGCCGCGGGTGACGATCAGCTTCACCACTACCTCGTCCTTTTCACCTCCGGCAGCCACGGCGGGATCCTGCCGCCGGAACTCACCGATGGCCGTTTCCACCGCCCGCCGCCAGCGGTCCCCGGCAGGGATATCCAGCTCAAGCAGCCGGGCCGAGCTCGCCAGCCGGGTCAGGTGCGCCTGGATCTTGCGGGGCCTGCCGCCCACGGCCAGCAGCGATTCGAAAACGCCGTCGCCGCGGGTGGCGCCCAGGTCCGTGGCCATCAGTTGCGGCTTCGACGCGTCGGCAATACGGCCGCCGTCGAACGCCGGGTCGAGGAACACCAGCACGGTCGCGGGCGCGGGAACAGAGGCGGGAATGGTCATGGCTCCAGCTTAGTCTCGGTGGTCCCGGGATAGGATTTGCTCGTTGCCCGTTCCGGAACTGTTCCGCGGGCTTTGTACTTTGAGGGGTTCGCCTGTGCTGTGGCCATTTCCGCTGGCGGAAACTTTACCGTCGTGGGCGGTTGTGATCCTGACCCTGATCGACGTCGCCATCCGTGTGCTTGCCCTGGGCATCATCCCCGGAAACCGGCGGCCCACCACTGCGATGGCCTGGCTGCTGGGCATCTTCATTTGGCCCACGCTGGGCCTGATCCTGTTCCTGCTGTTCGGCAATTTCCGGCTCTCCCGCCGCCGCCGCGCCCAGCAGGATGCGGTCAACACCCGGATCCGGGCCGGAACATCGGAACTGCAGGCTGTCGAAAGCCGTTACAGCGGACCGGAATGGGTGGCATCGGCCGCCGAACTGAACAAGACGCTGGGATCCCTGCCCATGGTGGACGGCAACAGCGTGGAGCTGCTGCCCGGCTACCCCGACTCGATCAAGGCCATGGCCGAGGCGGTCCGCGGCGCCGAGTCCTTCGTCAACGCCGAGTTCTACATCATGAGCACGGACCACGTCACCGACGACCTGCTCACCGCACTGGAGGAGGCGGCGGAGCGCGGCGTCGAGGTCCGCGTCCTCTTCGACCACCTCGGCACGCTCCGGATCAAGGGCTACCGCCAGCTGAAGGCCCGGCTCAACGCCAGCAAGATCCGCTGGCGGCCCATGCTGCCGCTGCGCCCGGTGCACGGCCAGTGGCGCCGCCCGGATCTGCGCAATCACCGCAAGATCATGGTGATCGACGGCGAGATTGCCTTCACCGGATCGCAGAACCTGATCGAGCCGTCCTACAACAATCCCAAGCACCGCAAGGTGGGTCGCGAATGGGTGGAGCTCATGGCGTGCCTGCGCGGGCCCATTGTCACCACCCTGAACGTGGTCTTCGCGACCGACTGGCTCAGCGAAACCGACGAATCCCTTGAGGAGCAGCT
Source organism: Arthrobacter sp. 05T47 (assembly GCF_056395825.1). Taxonomy (NCBI): domain Bacteria; kingdom Bacillati; phylum Actinomycetota; class Actinomycetes; order Micrococcales; family Micrococcaceae; genus Arthrobacter; species Arthrobacter sp. 05T47. The sequence continues at coordinate 77,062 of NZ_JBFTKG010000012.1, forward strand.
CGAGCACGAGCCGGAGTCCCACCCCGGAAACATCACGGCCCAGGTGGTCCCCAGCGGCCCCGGCTTCATCACCGAGAACAACCTGCGGCTCTTCAACACCCTGATCTACTCGGCTCAGCATAAGGTCTCGCTCTGCAGCCCGTACTTCGTCCCGGACGACTCGCTGCTGTATGCAGTGACGACGGCGGCGCAGCGCGGCGTCGAGGTGGAGCTTTTCGTCTCGGAAAAGGGCGACCAGTTCCTTGTCCACCACGCGCAGCAGTCGTACTACCAGGCCCTGCTCGAGGCAGGCGTGCGGATCTACCTGTACAAGGCACCCTTCGTTCTGCACGCCAAGCACTTCACCATCGACAACGAGGTGGCCGTGCTCGGCTCCAGCAACATGGACATGCGTTCCTTCTCGCTGAACCTCGAGGTCTCCGTGATGCTCCTCGGCGAGGACATTGTGCAGCGGATCCGCGCCGTGGAGGACACCTACCGCAGCATCTCGCACGAACTTTTGCTGGAGGACTGGATGAAACGGCCCATGAAGGTCAAATATGTGGACAATGTGGCGCGGCTGAGCGCAACCCTGCAGTAGCCAAGGCGTTCACGTGAGTCCGGTAATCGAGATTCCGTCGGGCAACCGATTCCCGGGAAAATCCGGGGTGCAGGATTTCCCGCCATAACGGCGTCACCGGATATTTAGCTCCAGGCCATCAATGCCGCGTCAGCATGGGGTAGCTTGAGCCTTATGTTGACCGGATTCAAGAATTTCATAATGAAGGGCAACGTCGTAGACCTTGCCGTCGCCGTCGTGATTGGTGCGGCATTCGGCACCGTCGTAACGGCCCTAGTCCAGAGTGTTCTCATGCCGTTCATTGCCGCCTTGGTCGGCTCGCCCAACTTCGACAGTTTCGCCGTCGTGACCCTGAACGGAAACGACATCAAATTCGGTGTGCTGCTCACCGCGATCGTCAACTTCGTCCTGGTGGCCGCGGCCATCTACTTCGTCATTGTTGTGCCGATGAACCACATGGTGGAACGACGCAACAGGCGCCTGGGAATCAACCCGGAGGTCAAGGAAGAGGCGGCGGAAGATCCGCAGATCGCTTTGCTCACCGAAATCCGCGACTCCCTGCAGCGCGACTCCCTGCAACAGGAGCGGCGCCACTAGCCCCCGGGACGCGAAGCCCCATTCTGGCCGTTTTTTGCGGTAAATCTGATGGTGAATTTAGATGTTTTGTTGGTGGCTCTGCGATAGCGTATCTGGCAGGGCGCGGGCAGGATTCGGCGTCCGTGCATGCCCATTCCTGCATATGCGGGGGCCGTCTCGGGTGTGCTGTTGTTCCGCATCGATGAAAGGAAATCAACATGGCTGTTTCCATAGAATTGGGCAAGGCACTCGATAAGGCCTACGAGAACGCAACCCTCGATGAAGTTCTCGACGCACCGCCCTCAGCGCTTGCCGGACTCACCGAAAAGCACGACGAAATGCTCGCGAGCATGGGAATCAAGACCGTTCGCGACCTGGGCAGCAACAAACATTTCGCAACCGCCGGTGTGCTGGTGGCCCTGGCCGGCAAGGTCGGATAGTCCGTCCGCGGYAGGCGGCCTGCGCGCCGCAAAAAGGTCCCACCGGTCCGAACCGGTGGGACCTTTTCCTTGCCCGCGCCGATCCGGTCGGGCTCTACACAGCAAACGCGGCACTCAGCCTCGGGGGAACTCAGCGCCCAGCGCCGAGAGCACGCCGAAGGCCTTGGTCCGGACTTCCTCATACTCCTCCTGCGGGGAGGAGTCGGCGGTGACGGCGCCGCCGACGCCGAGACTCAGCTCCGCCGTGCCGTCGCCGCGCGCGGTGATCACCAGGGTCCGGATCGCCACGGAAAGGTCCGCGGCGCCGCTGAGGGAGAAGTAGCCGATCGCGCCGGAGTACACGCCCCGCGGCGCGGCCTCCAGCCGGTCCAGGATGGCCATGGTGCTGACCTTCGGGGCGCCGGTCATGGAACCGGCGGGGAAGCAGGCGGCGACGGCCTCGGCCCGCGGCATTCCGGGCCGCAACTGGGCATCGATGGTGCTCACCATCTGGTGCACGGTGGCGTAGCTCTCGATCGCACACAGCCGGCTGACGGACACCGAACCCGGGACGGCGAAGTGGCTGAGGTCGTTGCGCAGCAGGTCCACGATCATGATGTTTTCCGCGCGGTCCTTGGCCGAAGACTCCAGTTCCCGGCGCAGGGCAGCATCTGTGTTCTGGTCCGGATCCCGGCGGCGGGTGCCTTTGATTGGTTCGGCACGCATCCTGCCGTCCGCGGCAATCTGCAGGAAGCGCTCCGGTGATGTGCTCGCCACGGCGAGCCCGCCGAACCGCAGGTAGCTGGCGAAAGGGGCCGGGTTGCGGCGCCGCAGGTCCAGGTAGGTCTGCCACGGCTCCGTACCCTGTGAGCCTTCGGGTGAGGCCGCGGTGAGCGCCGTGGTCAGGCAGACCTCATACGTGTTGCCTTCGGCAATCTCACGCTGGGCCTCGGTGACTTTGGCCTTGTAGCCGGTTTCCGTGTCCCGGGCGGTGAAGAGAGGGGAGGCCGGCGGTGCGGCGTGGCAGCCGGTGGCGTCCGGCGCCAAGGAGTCCGGTGCGGGGGAGGCCTGCGCCCGGGACGCCGGGGCGGCCGCGGCGACGGCCGCGCGGGCGCTCTCGAGCCAGCCGTCGGCGTCGGGAGCGTCCAGGGTCAGCAGCCAGGCCGTGCACTCGGCATGGTCAAGGACCACGGCGCGGCCGGCGAAGATCAGGCACGCGTCCGGAGTGGCGGCAGCCACGTCAGTGCCGCCGGTTTCGCGCTTGAGCTCATAGCCTAGGTACCCGAGCCAGCCCAGGGCGAATTCGCACGGGTACGCCTCCGGCGCACGGAGCGCACGGCGCCCCCACGCGCCGTCCAACCAGCGGAAGAACGGGCCGTCGGTGGTCACGGTGGCCTGGCCCGTACTGATGCGGGTCTGTCCGGTACTGTGCCGGACGGCCTGGCCGAAGCGGCCGCCGTCGTCGGCCAGGATGCTGAAGCGGCTGCGCTCCGCGGCCTCCGGGGCGAGGCCTGCCGGGTCCAGCGAGGAGTCGAGCCACACGGCGTTGGGCGATCCGCCGAAGAGCGCCGCAAACAGCTGCGCGGCCTCCGGTTCGGCGTCGATCCGTTCTGCGCGCAACTGCAGGCCGCGCCGGGCGGCGAGCTCGGGCAGCAGGGCGGGGGCGACGGCGGGAAGGTACTGCAGGGCCTGCAGGACGTCGTCCGGGGCGGTGCCGTCAGCAAGGTTGAGCACGTGCACATCCGCGCGGGCCGGGACGTCGTCGCCGGCCAGCCACTCGGCTTCCTGGGCGGCCCATTGGTCCCAGTACGGTTCATAGGTGTCGCCGTCCCTGGCCAGTGCCCGGGCCCGGCGTTCGGAGTCGGAGGAATCCGCCCAGATCACGGCGTCCAGCATCGGGTGCGCCGCCGCCGCGGCRGCGCCGACGCCCTCCACGAGGACAATTTCTGCCGGTCGCGTGGTGTGGGCCTCGCCGTCGTAGTGCCGCTCCCAGTCCCAGCTGACCCATTCCGCGTTCTCCCCGCGCCGCAGGGGCGCGAGCACGGTGGTGACGTAGCGTTCGATTCCGGCCGCAAGCCCGTTCCAGCCGGGATAGATGTCCTCCAGGTGGAAGAGGGAGACCTTGTGGTGTTCCCTGAGCCGCGCCGCCAGTTCGATGGCCAGCGTGGTCTTGCCGGAGCCGGACCGCCCGTCGATTGCGATGATGACGGGTGCTGGGCTCATGAAATAGAGCGTACCCGCTGCCCTTCATTGCCGTGATGTCGCCCGTCCCGCCGTTCAAGTTGGGTGCGGACGTGCTGCACAATCCCCGGAACGGAGGCCCGGATGAGGTCCCAGGTGGCCTCGAAGTCGGCGTGGCCGCCATACCAGGGGTCCTCTATGCCCTGCTCCAGCGGGTCCTTGTCCGCCACGGCGGGGTCGAAGCTGCGGAGCATGCGGATTTTGGCCAGGGCGTCCCGGTCCGGTGCCGCCTGACGGAGCCAGCCGTAGTGGTCGACGTCGAGGGCCAGGATCAGGTCCCGGCTGGCGAACCATTCGTGGCGCCATTCGCGTGCCATGTGGCGGTCCGAAGCGATGTTCTGGGCTGTGAGTTTGCGTGCGGCCCGGGGGTCGATGGGCCGGCCGGCCTCATACGCGGTGGTGCCGGCGGAATCGATGACGACCTCGGCAAGGTGCTCGGCCCGGAATGCCTCCGCCAGCATGAGTTCGGCCATCGGAGACCGGCAGATGTTTCCGGTGCAGACCGCGATGATCCGGTACTGGCTCGACATTGAGGTCATAGCTAAGCATGAACGATCCTGGACGTCTTGGCTAGCGGACGTCCGCCAAGTGTTACAAAACCTGTCAACCGATATTTACTCATTGTCATGGCCGGTTTCGTCCTGTGCGGCCGGGCCGGGACCAAGGTGCCGGACCAGCGCGTCGAGGACCGGCAGTTGGCCCTTGACCAGCCTGGACCGGGCATCTTGCTCCGTGGTCCATTCGGCACGGTCGATCTCCGGGAAGCTGCTGACGGTGCCGGATCCCCTCGGCCACTCCATCGTGAAGGTGTTGCTCACTACCTGGTCGGGCTGGAAGTCCGATTCCGCGGTGAAGACCGTGATGACCTTGCCGGAGGGCTGCCTGAAGTCGCCAAGCCGGTGGTAGTCGCCCTCAGGTGCCGGCGTGCCGATTTCCTCCGCAAACTCGCGATGCGCGGCAACCAGCGGGTCTTCGTCGGACACGTATTCACCCTTGGGGATGGACCAGGACTGATTTTCCTTGCGGGCCCAGAAGGGTCCGCCCATGTGGGCTATCCAGACTTCCAGTTGGGGTGCGCTGCCGGATTGGGGCGGCGCGCCGCTGGGCGGGGATGCATTCCTTAGCCGGTACAGCAGGATGCCGGCGCTCCGAACGGTCATGGCTCCTCCTGACCTTAGGGTATTCCTCCGGCCCGGAACCGGCCCCGTGGTCAGGCCGCCTGCCGCCACAGTGCTTTGCGGAGCAGCCCCTTGAGCGCCGCGATCTCGGCGCCGCTGAGACCTGCCAGGGCCACGGATTCCGCCTCTCGCGCCGCGGCCTCGGCCTGCCGGAAGATGGCTTCCCCTTCCGCGGTGGCTGAGACGATCTTGGCGCGCCGGTCCTGCTTCCCGGGCGCCCGGATCACCAGCCCGCGCTTTTCGAGCTCGTCAATCAAGGCGACGATCTGGCTGGGATCCAGGCTAAGGAATTCGGCCATCTCCCGCTGGGTGGGTTCCAGCTCGCTGTTGGCCAGGGCCAGCACCGAATAGGAGCGCTCCTTAAGGCCGAATCCGGCCAAGGCGCGGTTGTTCAGGACCGAGCCGGCGGCATGGAGTTTAGCGAGCAGGAAGCCCGCGTCCTGGCTGATGGTCGCCGCCTTTAGCTTTTCTGCCGGCTCGGTGTCCAGCTGTTCGTCTGCTTCGGTCGCCATGCCCAACTCCAATAGTCCAAAAAATAAATCATTGACTTTTTCAACTATCCATATTTTCATGGATGCAGAACAGCATCCCATGCCGCAGGGCCGGATGCACGGCAGCTAGCAAAGGAGCGGCAATGAGCCTGTCAGGAAAAGTAGCGATCGTCACCGGAAGCGGCCGGGGCCTCGGCCTGGCCTACGCCCGGGAACTGGCCCGCCAGGGCGCCGCCGTGGTCGTCAACGACGTGGACGCCGGCGTCGCCGCCGAAGCGGTCCGGATCATCGAGTCCGACGGTGGCCGGGCCGCCGCCGTCGTTGCCCCGGTGGGCAGCTCCGAGGTCGCCCGGCAGCTGGTGCAGGCGGCCGTCACGGAGTTCGGCCAGCTGGACATCCTGGTCACCAACGCCGGCATCCTGCGGGACAAGTCCCTGCTGAAGATGACGGATGAGGACTTCGACCTGGTCATCAACGTCCACCTGAAGGGCACCTTCACCTGTGTCCGCGAAGCGTTTGCCTACTTCAAGGAGAACGGCATCGCCGGGCGCATCATCACCATCGGCTCCCCGACCGGCCAGCGCGGCAACTTCGGCCAGACCAACTACGCCGCCGCCAAGGCCGGAATCGTGGGCATGGTCCGCACATGGGCACTGGAAATGAAGAAGGCCGGCGTCACCGCCAACGCCGTCATCCCGGTGGCCGCCACCGCCATGACCAAGACCGTCCCCTACTTCCAGAAGGCCGTTGAAGCGGACGCGCGCGGCGAGGCCATGCCGGCCTTCTTCCGCCACGAGCTGGGCTTCGGCACCGCCGACGACGTCGCCGGGCTGGTCGCCTTCCTCGCCTCCGACGCGGCCGCCGGGATCACAGGCCAGGCGATCGGCGCCGGCGGCGACCGGCTGCAGCTCTGGACCCACCCCGAGGCAGCCGCCACCGAATACCGCGAGGGCGGCTGGGGCTACCAGGACCTGGCGGAGAACTTCGGCCGGTTGTTCGGCGACAAGCTGCAGAGCGTCGGCGAGGACTTCCTGCCCCTCCCGGAAGAACTGAAGCCCGAACCGGCGGAGGTCCGCTGACATGGTCTCCCAGCGCTATGAACTCGGCATCGACGCCGCCGCACTGGATGCTATCGACATGCACGTCCACCTCGAAGTGGACGGTCACGGCCATGGGTCCTTGCCCGCGGCCCTCACTGAAGCCTCGGCCAAGTACTTCAAGGCCGAGGACCGGACACCGTCGCTCGACCGGATCGCCGAGGTCTACCGCGAACTGAACATGGCCGCCGTCGTCTTCACCGTCGACGCCCGGACCCAGCTCAAGCACGAGCCCAACAGCATCCCCGAACTCATCGCCGGCGCCGCCCGCAACAACGACGTCTTGATCCCCTTCGGCAGCGTGGACCCGCGCACCGGCACCGAAGCCATCCAGGGCGCCAAGCACCAGGCCATTGACCTCGGCGCGCGCGGGTTCAAGTTCCATCCGAGCCTGCAGGGCTTCGACCCCTCGAGTGAGCAGTTCTACCCGCTCTGGGAAACCCTCCAGGAGCTGGGACTGCCGGCCATCTTCCACACGGGCCAGAACGGCATGGGCGCCGGTCTCCCCGGCGGGTACGGCATCAAGCTAGCCTATTCCAACCCGCTCCTGCTCGACGCCGTGGCCGCCGACTTCCCGGAACTGCAGATCATCATGGCCCATCCCTCGGTGCCGTGGCAGGACGAGGCCAACTCGATCGCCACGCACAAATCCAACGTGTTCATCGACCTCTCCGGCTGGTCCCCGAAGTACTTCCCGGAGTCCTTGGTCCGCATGGCCAACTCGGTCCTGCAGGACAAGGTCCTGTTCGGCACCGACTTCCCCCTGATCACCCCGCAGAAATGGCTGGGCGCCTTCGCGGACCTGCCGCTCAAGGCCGAGGTCCGGCCCAAGATCCTCAAGGACAACGCCGTCCGCCTGCTCGGGCTGGGTGGTTGAGGTGAGAGTTAGCGCAGCCCCGGCCGCGGGAACATCCCCCGCCACTGACACCGCCTCTGACACAGCGGACACTGCCGAGCAGGAGCGCCTCTACAGCGTGTGCGATTACTACGATGCCGAGTCGCTCCTCACGGAGGAGGAGCGGAGGGTGCTGGGCCGGCTGCGGGAGTTCCTGGACACGCAGGCCCGCCCACTCCTGGCCGACTACTGGGAGCGCGGCGAGTTCCCGGACCAGCTGGCCCAGCCGCTGATCGACCTGGACCTCATGGAACCGGCGGAACTGACCGGCGCCGCCGGTGCCGAGCGAGTTCCCGCCCGGGGAATCTACCAAGGTTTCAGGATCTTCGAACTCGCCCGCACTGATGCCTCGCTGGCCACCTTCTACACGGCCCAGGCCGGGCTGTTCCGGACCGCCATCCGGGTCGGTGCCTCCGCGGAACAGCAGGCAGAGTGGATGCCCAAGGTCATTGACTTCTCGCTCAAGGGCGTCTTCTCGCTGACCGAACCGGAGTCCGGCTCGGACATCGCCGGCGGCCTGGCGACCACAGCCCGCAAGGAAAGGGGGAGTGAGTCGGGTCCAGACGGCGACACCTGGATCCTCGACGGCGCCAAGCGCTGGATCGGCGGCGCCGCCACGGCCGACGTCCTGGCCGTCTTCGCCCGCGACGTGGCCGACGGGCAGGTCAAGGCCTTCCTCGTGGACCGCGAGGCCGCGGGCGTGACCCTGGAGAAGATCCGCGGCAAGACATCGCTGCGGATGATGCAGAACGCCAACATCACCCTCGACGGCGTCCGGGTTCCCGAGGCCAGGCGGCTACACAACGTGAACTCCTTCCGGGATGTGGCCGCGATGCTCCGGGCAATGCGCTCGGACGTCGCGTGGATCGCGACGGGCATCCAGGCCGGGGCCTTCGAAGCCGCGCTGAAGTATGTGACGGAGCGGCAGCAGTTCGGCCGCCCGCTCGCGTCCTTCCAGCTGGTCCAAGAAAAGCTCGCCCGAATGCTCGGCAATGTGACCTCGTCGCTGTCCCTCGTGGTCCGGCTGACCGAGCAGCAGGCCAAGGGCATCTACCGGGACCAGGACTCCGCCCTGGCCAAGATGCAGACGTCCCTGCTGATGCGCGAGACCGTGGCGCTGGCCCGCGAAGTGGTGGGCGGCAACGGCATCACGCTCGCGACCGACGTGGCGCGTTTCCATGCCGATGCCGAGGCCGTCTATTCCTACGAGGGAACCCACGAGATCAATGCCCTGATCGTCGGCCGCGCCCTGACCGGCGAAAGCGCCTTCACCCGCTGACTCCGCCGCCGGCGCGTCCCGCCGTCGTCCTCCAACCCATCCAAACCATCACAGGAGCCAAAGATGCCCAACCTCGTCGTCGACTTCGACAAACTGCTCACCCTCGCCGGTACCGACCTCGGTGTCACCGACTACCGCGAAATCACCCAGGAACAAATCAACAAATTCGCCGACGCCACGGGCGATGACCAGTGGATCCACGTTGACCCGGAACGCGCCAAGGACGGCCCGTTCGGCGCCCCGATCGCCCACGGCTTCCTCACCCTCTCGCTCATCATCCCGTTCTGGGGCGAGCTGTTCGACGTCGACGGCGTCACCACCAAGGTCAACTACGGCCTCGACAAGGTCCGCTTCACCTCCCCGGTCAAGGTGGGTTCACGCATCCGCATGCGGGCCACCATCGCCGAGGTCACCGAGGTCAAGGGCGGCGCCCAGATCAAGGTGGCCAACACGATCGAGATCGAAGGACAGGAGCGCCCCGCCGTCGTCGCCGAGTTCCTCGCCCGCTTCTACAAGTAAGCCGCGCCGGCCACCCATCCCTTAGCCCACACCCCTCTGCCATAAGGAACAACGATGTCCCAAATTTCGCAGTTGCAGGCCATGGACGCGGGTACGCGTCGCCGTGAAGCACGGACCGTCATTGCCTCCAGCTATCTCGGCAGCACCATCGAGTACTACGATTTCCTGCTCTATGCCACGGCCGCCGCCGTGGTCTTTCCCAAAGTGTTCTTCTCCGGCATGGACGAATGGGTGGGGGTGGTGGCCGCCTACGGGACGTTTGCCGCCGGCTACGTGGCGCGGCCCCTCGGCGGAATCATTTTCGGCCACTTCGGCGACAGGCTCGGTCGCAAGAACATGCTGATTGTCTCGATGCTGGTCATGGGCATCGCCTCCACCCTGATCGGGCTCGTACCCGGCGCCGCGGTGGCCGGAGCATGGGGTGCTGTGATGCTCGTGGTCCTCCGCGTCTGCCAGGGCATTGCCGTCGGTGGGGAGTGGGGCGGCGCCGCCCTCATGGCGCTTGAGCACTCGGAATCGGGCAAGCGCGGTTTCGCGGCCTCGTTCGTCAACGCCGGCGCCCCCACCGGCGCGGTGCTGGGCACTCTGGTCATGGGCGCCTTCGCGGCCCTGCCCAACGAGCAATTCCTGGCCTGGGGCTGGCGCGTGCCGTTCCTGCTGTCCTTCGTCCTGCTGGTCGTCGGCATGTTTGTCCGGCTCAAGGTCTCCGAAAGCCCGATCTTCAAGGCGGCGCTGGAACAGGAGAAGGCCGAACAGGAGAAAGCCGAGCAGGACAACGTCCGGCGGCAGGCAGCGCCAGGCGGCGCGCCGGTGCGCCGCGAGATTCCCCTCCTGCAGGTCTTGCGCAGGCCCAAGACCCTCATCTTCACCATGCTGGCCGGCGCAGCGGGGTTTGCGCTCCAAGTGGTGCTGGCAACGTTCTCCGTGACCTATGCCGTGTCCAAGGGCGCTGACAGGCAGGGCGTGCTCTACGCCTTCGCGGCAGCCTCCTTCGTGTCCATCGCCTTCGTGATCATGGGCGGCCGACTCTCCGACAAGTGGGGACGGCGGCCCGTGATGATCGGCGGCCTGGTGCTCTTCATCCTTTACCTCACGCCGATGTTCCAGCTTCTGTCCTCCAACAACATCGGGCTGATCTTTGTGGCTTTCGCTGTCGGCCTCATGATCCACTCCACCCTGTTCGGCCCGCTCGCGGCTTTTGTGTCCGAGCAGTTCGGCACCACCTCGCGCTACACCGGCGCCTCGCTGGGCTACCAGCTCGCCACGCTCCTCGGCGCGGGCTTCACCCCGGGCATCGTGGCGCAGATCTTCAAGGACTCCGGACAGAACACCGCCGCCGTTGTCTGGTACCTGGCCATCATGTCCGTCGTGTCGATCGTCTTCATCCTGCTGACGCGCGAGCCCAAGAACAACGATCTGCAGACTGTCGGGTCCTGACCGGCCCACAGGCGCTACCGTCTAACTAGAAAGGATTTGCCGTGGAGAATTTTGGCATCGGCTCGTGGCTGCAACGGCGCCGCCCGAAGTCGGGCACCAAGACCGCCGTCATCGCCGGGGCCCGGGAGCTCAGCTACGTCCAGCTCGCGGAACGTTCCACCCGGCTCGCTAACGCTTTCCGGGACCGCGGCGTGGCCAAGGGCGACAGGGTGGCCTACCTGGGCGAAAACCATCCCTCCTTCCTGGAGACCCTCTTCGCCGCAGGCCTGGCCGGCGCCGTCTTTGTCCCGCTGAACACCCGGCTCGCGCCGCCGGAGATCCAGTTCCAGCTCCGGGACAGCGGCGCGGTCCTGCTGGTCCACTCGGCGGCGCTCGACGGGCTCGCGGAAAGCGGCTCAGCGGGGACCTCGGTCGGTCGGCGGATCGTCGTCGAGGAGTCAACGGGGCCCGAGCCAACGGTGCTCGACGGCGGCGTTGGGGCCGGCCGAACCGCCGTGGAGGCGTTTGAGGCGGTGATCGCCTCCAGTGCGGCGCTGCCGCCGGATGAGCCTGTGGGCCTGGACGACGCCGCCATGATCCTCTACACCTCCGGCACCACCGGAAACCCCAAAGGGGCGCTCCTGACCCACGGCAACATCACGTGGAACTGCGTCAACGTGCTGGTCGACTTCGACTTTTCCTCTGCCGATGTTGCCCTCATGATCTCCCCGATGTTCCACGTCGCCTCCCTCGACATGGGCGTCCTGCCCACACTCCTGAAGGGCGGCACCGTAGTCCTGGAAGCCAAATTTGATCCCCGTCGGACGCTGGAGCTGATCGAGCGGCACCGCGCAACGACCATCAGCGGGGTGCCCACCACCTACCAGATGCTGTGCGAGCATCCCGACTGGGACGCCACTGACCTCAGTTCGCTGAACAAGCTGACGTGCGGCGGGTCCGCCGTGCCCATGCGGGTCCTGGAAGCCTACGAACGGCGGGGGTTGCGCTTCTCCAACGGCTACGGCATGACCGAGACGGCCCCGGGCGCCACCACCTTGCCGGCCGCCAGGTCCCGGGACAAAGCAGGATCCTCGGGGCTGCCGCATTTCTTCACTGATGTCAGGGTGGCCGACCCCATGGACCCGGAGGCCGGTCCCGCCGCGCCCGGAACCGTGGGGGAGATCCAGATCAAGGGCCCGAATGTCATCCCCCAGTACTGGAACCGGCCCGAGGCCTCCGCGGAGTCCTACACCGCTGACGGCTGGTTCAAGTCCGGTGACATGGGCTACAAGGACTCTGACGGTTTCGTGTTCATCTCCGACCGACTCAAGGACATGATCATCTCCGGCGGGGAGAACATCTACCCGGCCGAGGTGGAGCAGGCGATCGCCGAGCTCGACGCCGTCGGCAGTGTCGCGGTGATCGGCGTACCGGACGAGAAGTGGGGCGAGGTGCCGCGGGCCGTGGTGCTGCTGCGGGAAGGTGTCAGGCTCACGGAAGAGCAGCTGCGCTCCCACCTGGAAGGCAGGCTCGCGCGGTACAAGATCCCCAAATCCGTGGTCTTCGTGGACGAGATGCCCCGGACAGCCAGCGGCAAGATCCGGAAAGCGGACCTAAGGAAGCTCACGCCCGGCCACGTCTGACCGGAGCCGGGACGCTGCCGGACCCGGACTGTGAGCCGGTCCCTGCTCCGGTCCGGGGGGCCGACCGGCCGCCGCGCTTAGTGGATTGAGGCCAGCAGGACGCCGACGCCGACGAAGAGCCCGCCGAACGTCCGGTTCAGGGCCTTCTGCCCGGCGGCGTCGCGCGTGAAGCGCTGGAACGAGCGGGCCGCTGCCGCGAAGAAGAACCACATGACCAGGATGTCGATCACGATCACGGTGGCGGACAGGACCGCGTACTGCGGGAGCAGCGGCTGCTCCGGCCGAATGAACTGGGGCACGAAGGCCAGGAAAAAGACTACGGCCTTGGGATTGAGCAGATTGACCCAGAGTCCGCGGCGGAACATGGACAGGGCCGGCTCGTTGCGCAGGGCGGCGGCCTTCTCCTGGTCCAGGTCCGGTTTGCTCAGGAACTGCCGGATGCCCAGGTACACCAGATAGGCGGCCCCTGCGTAGCGGATCACGTTAAAAGCTACCGGCGAGCTTGCCACCAGCACCCCGACGCCCAGGGCCACGATCAGGATGTGCACCACCAGGGCGGCCTGCTGGCCCAGGATGCCCCACAGGGAACGTCGGAATCCCGAGTTCAGGGAGTTGCTCATGGTGTTGATGGCGCCCGCGCCGGGAGTGAAGCTGATCAGGACGCCGGCGCCGGCCAGGGCCAGCCAAAGGGAGGGTTGCACGAACCAAGTTTACTGTCAGGGCGGCGGCCAACCTGGCGGGACGCCGGAACAGCTGACGGGAGTCAGCTGCCGCGGAGGCCGTAGCTGAGAATCATGTTGCCCTTGCTGGTCTGCTGGGAGGACTGCAGCTCCAGCCGCGTCTGGGGATCGCCGTCGTTGAAGAGCCGCCGGCCACTGCCGGCAATGACCGGGTGGACAATCAGCATCAGCGAGTCGAGCAGGCCCGCGAACAGCAGTTGGCGGACCAGCGAGATGCTGCTGAAGACGCCGATTTCGCCGCCGTCGCCGTTCTTCAGGTCCGCSACGAAGTCTTCCAGCGGCCCCTCGATCAGGGTCGAATTCTGCCACTCGAGGGTTCCGGCCAGCGTCCGGGACGCCACGAACTTGGGCAGCGGGTTGATGAACCCGCCGAAGTCAGCGTCGGCATCGGCGTTGGGCCAGTATTCCGCCCACTGCTGGTATCCGACGCGGCCCAGGAGCCCGGTGTCGATCCGGCCCATCATCTCGCCCATCCCGGCGCCCAGCTCGTCGTCGAAGCTGTCGAACTGCCACAGGAACGGATCTTCAACTACGCCGTCCACGGAGCAGAACAGGCCGGCCGTCACTTTGCGCATGGGGTTCTCCTTACTCAAGGGTGTCCTGCGTGCACCCTATCGGGAGATCGGGAGGCAGGGAATGCCTGATGAAAATTCGGGAGCGACCCTGGTTCGCGGGCCTTGGGCGCGCCGGGCATGCCCAAGGCCCGCTCGGGGTTAGCCGTTGGAGGTGTAGCCGTCCGCGGCCGCGTCGCCCGGGCCGCCGCGACCGCCGCCCGATCCGCCCTGGCCGTCCTGGGTTCCGGTCACCGTGAAGTTCGCATCCAGCAGGACGGTGGCGCGCGTTCCGTCCGCCTTGGTGATGTGGGCTTCGTAGGTGGCGCCGTCGGCGTCGGTCTCCATCCGTTCGATCGTCGCATCCGGCTGGGCGGCCTTCACCGCCGCCTCGACCTTTGTGGCGGTGTCGCCGGTGAGGATCTCCTCGGTCTTCCCGTTGGCTTGGTGCGGGCCGCGCTGGCCGCCCATGACGTAGCCGTCGGTGGACTGGGTCGAGGATGAAGTGCCGCTGGAATCGGCAGCCATCGCGGGGATGGCCGTCGCGCCGATGGCGCCGCCGCCGATCACCGCGGCGAGCATGATGCCCGCCGTAGCCTTGTTGATCTTTGCCATTGTGAAACTCCTTTGCTGGGGCCCGGATTGGGCCGGCCGAAGGTTCGGCCTGGAACCAGCCTCTGACGCGGAGTTATGGCTGCACTTTCGGGCGGCTGTGCCGGCGCTGTGACCGCGGCCCAGGCGGAGGGCCTCACGCCCGGGCGATGACCTCGCCGTTGGGAATCAGGAACCAGCCGTCTTCGGTCGAGCCCCACCGGTGCCAGCCGGCGGAGATCCGGGCCAGGTCCGCCTCGTTGGCAAAGCCGTACTCGAGCGCCTGGTCGGCGAAGGATGAATGCACCACCCGCTCGCCCCACACCCGCGCCTGCCACCGCCGCTGCTGTCCGGTGGCGTAGAGCCAGTTGCTGCTGGACGGCGCCACGTCCGTGAACCCGGCTGCCTGCGCCCAGGACACCAGCCGGCGTCCGGCATCCGGCTCGGCACCGTTGCGGCGGGCGATCCGCTGGTACAGCTCCATCCAGTCGTCGAGCTCGGGGATGGCCGGGTACCAGCTCATGCCGTGGAAATCGGCGTCGCGCACCGCCACGATCCCGCCGGCCCTGGACACGCGCCGCATCTCCCGGAGGGCTGCGACGGGATCCGTGAGGTGCTGGAGGACCTGATGGGCGTGGACGACGTCGAACGACTCGTCCGGAAAGTCGAGGTCATAGACGATTCCGGTGGCGAAGTCGACGTTGTCCACGCCGCGCTCGGCGGCGAGGGCCGTTGCCTGGGCGATGATGTCGGGGGAGCGGTCCAGGCCCGTGACCCTGCCCGGCGCCACCATCTCTGCGAAATCGCACGTGATGCTGCCGGGTCCGCAGCCGACGTCGAGGACGGACGCCCCGGGCTTGAGATGGGGGATCACGAACGCTGCCGAGTTCTCCGCCGTGCGGGAGGCATGGGCACGGACCACCGACTCGTGGTGGCCGTGCGTGTACACATCGTCAGGCTGCTGCGCACTCATAATGGAACGCTACCCTCCCGGGATGAGAAATGGGCGGACCCGCCGAACTGCTCAGCACCTGGGACCTCACGGTGACCGGTCCCTTTCGGGATCCGGTCACCGTGGACGATCCGCCGCCGGCTGCCGCTGTGGTCAAGACGAAGGAGCCGCAAATCGTGTTGGCTACTTCGCCTTAGTCTGCGCCTGTGGGTATCAGGGAGGAACTGACCGTTCATATAGGCCGGACGGATCGATCTTCGACAGTCAAACGACTACTGCTGTGGCGGCGGAGGTCTTCGCGGTGGTGGTGTAGCCGGTCTTGGTTCCGGTGACGGTGACGGTGAGGGTCTTGCCAGCTTGGGCCGCGGCTACTTTGTAGGTCGCGGCGGTCGCGCCGACGATGGCGACGCCGTTGGCCTTCCACTGATACGACAGGGCCACCGGTGACGGTCCCCAGGTGCCCGGTACGGCGGTCAGGGTCGAGCCGACCTTAGCCGTGCCGGTGATGGTCGGCAGCGGCGCCGTCAGGGAGCCTTTCGCGACTACTGCTGTGGCGGCGGAGGTCTTCGCGGTTGTGGTGTAGCCGGTCTTGGTTCCGGTGACGGTGATGGTGATGGTCTTGCCGGTATCGGCCGCGGCGACCTTGTAGGTCGCGGCGGTCGCGCCGGTGATGGCGACGCCGCCGGCTTTCCACTGATATGCCAGGGTGACGGGTGACGGTCCCCAGGTGCCCGGGACCGCGGTCAGGGTCGATCCAACTTTCGCGGTGCCTGAGATGGTCGGTACCGGAGCGGCCAGGGTACCTGGGGTGACCGCTGTCGTGGCGGCGGAGGTCCTTGTCGCGCTGGGGTACCCCGCCTTGCTGCCGGTTACTTTCAGGGTGATGGTCTTGCCAAGGTCGGCGGCAACCAGCGTGTAGGTTTTGCCCGTTGCCCCGGTAATGGCGGTTCCGGAGCGGAACCACTGGTATCCGAGCACGTCCGGCGTGGGCGACCAGGTTCCCGTCACAGCCGTCAGGGTCCGACCCACCTGGGGAGTCCCGGAGATGCCTGGCACAGGAGTTGCGGCCCAAATCCAGCCAATGTTGAGGGTGTAGGTCTTGCCCCAGCTTGCTGCGCCGTCATAGCCGTAGATCCGGATGTAGGCGCGGCCTGCGGGGAGGTTGATTTGTTGGCCGGCCAGCCAGCTGCCGTCAGCATGAGAGCCATCCAGGTCGAAGCTGTAGAGGTTGGTGCCATTGGCACCATAAATGTTGACCCTGTAGGTGAATCCCGCTCCAAGCCCGACGGGAAACTTGAAATTCAGGCCGACCCGGCCCGCCTTGGGCAGATCGACAGCGTAGTAGTCGTAATCCTCCGAGCCTGCACTCAACGCCGAACCCGAAACCGTGGACCCCAGCGGCACCACCGTCGCCGTCGCGGTGCTGTCATTGGGCTCGAGCTCCACGGTCCCCGCGCTCAGCGTGGTGTTCAGGGTGTAAGTCTTGCCCCAGCTTGCTGCGCCGTCATAGCCGTAGATCCGGATGTAAGCCCGTCCTGCGGGCAGAAACGTGCCCTGGCCGGCCAGCCAGCTGCCGTCAGCATGAGAGCCATCCAGGTCGAAGCTGTAGAGGTTGGTGCCATTGGCACCATAAATGTTGACCCTGTAGGTGAATCCCGCTCCAAGCCCGACGGGAAACTTGAAATTCAGGCCGACCCGGCCCGCCTTGGGCAGATCGACAGCGTAGTAGTCGTAATCCTCCGAGCCTGCACTCAACGCCGAACCCGAAACCGTGGACCCCAGCGGCACCACCGTCGCCGTCGCCATGGTGCCGTTGGGCTCAGCCTCCGCCGTCGCAGCCAGGGAGGGCGCAGCGGTTAGAAGTGATAGAAGCACCGCAAAGAGTGCTATGAGTGCTGTGCGTGCCGGACTGAAAATCCAACGTATGGCGCCGACCCTATTTGATGCCAATTAGTCCCCCTGAATTGTTTGTTCGCTCTGGTGCAGTCGACAAAGTACGTGAAAAATGTTGGCCCAAGATAATGAAAGCCCCCGAAGTGTCAAGCAGAATTGTTCTAACTGACCGGCCTCGTCGAGTCGAAACGGAATTTGTCAAGGCGCTTGAGGCACGGCTTGTTGGCTAGGTGTGTGCGGGGACCTAGCTCTTCTGGGGTCGGGCATCGCTATTCTTGGGGAGAAATGACGTCGTGGCATGCCGTTGGATGCGCTGCTTGCCACGACGCAACGGTAGGTTTTTAACCTGTACCTTTTCTTGGATTTCCCGTCGAGACCCGAGTGCTTTCTCGCACGATGGAGCGCCTGCGCAGAGAATGGCGTGGCGGCAACTCCGCCCTCCGCGAATTGGATAGCATCGATTTCAATCATCGACATCACTTCCAATTCAGCATCCTGCGAGTCTTCTCGCCCAGTGCACCCGCAGCTCAGGTGGATGCTGCCGAAGCCCACTTCAAGAAGGCTCTGCCCACTCGATCTCACCCTTGCGTCGGATGAGCTCCTGGCACTGGGGGTAGGGCGGCGCGGGCTGCGGATGAGCAGGGGCTGTAAGTCAGCCCGGGCTGCCGTCCGGCGCGGGGCCACGCGCCGCTTCTTCGCCGGCCCGGACGGTGGCCTCGATCATGGAGTTCATGAACCGGGTGACAATCTCCAGTTCCTCCGGCGTGAAGTTTTCGATCGCCGCGCCCATGTGGCGGGCCAGCGGAAGGAACATGGCGCCGCCGTCCCGGTAGGCCTTGGGCGTCATGCGCAGCTGCACCTGCCGACGGTCCGCGCCCTCGCGTTCGCGGACCACATGGCCGGAGCTGTGGAGCCGGTCGATCAGTGCGGTGGTGGCGGGCGAGCTGAGGTTCAGCTCCTTCCGGAGCACGCCCGGGGTAACGATCTGGTCCCGTGCCGTGTGCTGCATGATGACGGCCAGGGCGTTCAGATCAGTCCTGTGCATGTCGTTGCGGTCGCTGGCGGAGTCCACGTAGCGGTTGGCTTCGAGGTTGAATTCCTGCAGGAGCCGGACGAGCGGCGGCGGCCCGGCTGTTTCGGGCGGCCCTGCGTCTTCGGATGGGCCCCGGGATTCGACTGGCACGGCGGACCTCCTCTGTCTCTTGATGTGGCGTCCATTGGCGTGGCGTCCCTGAATGCGGCCGCGGCGGTCTGACCTCGGCCGGTCGGCGTCGTCGACGGCGCCTTCCGGAGCATACTGCAGTGCTTACCGCAGCGGCACGGCGACGGCTGCCCTTCCATTCTCCACCGGCACTGGGCGTTGTGGATTTATCTCCATCATAGAGATAGTCTACTATGGAGTTGATTCCTCGCCCCCTCCGAATCGCACCCTAGAAGGACACATGAAAACGACTTCGCCCCCGACGACGCGCGTACCGTTCTGGCTGCGTTGGCTGATTCCCGCGGTACTTGTCGTGGCCTGGCTGGCGATCGCCGGCGTCGGCGGTCCGACATTCGGCCGCTTGGGTGAGGTGTCATCCAACGACCAGGCATCGTTCCTTCCCGCCGGGGCGGAGGCCACCAAGGTCCAGGACTGGCAGGCCAAGTTCCGGGACTCCAGGGAGATCCCCGCCGTGATCGTGGTGGAGAGCGACTCCGCCTTCACGCCGGTCCAGCTCGGCGAGGCCGCGGCCCTCAAGGCCAAGCTGGAGGCCCTGCAGGCCGGGGTCACCGTGATTGGCCCCACCCCCTCCCAGGACGCGAAGGCAGTCCAGTTCGTGGTGCCCATTCCTTCCTCGGCGGAGGTGAAAGAGGTAGTCAAGGAACTGCGCAGCGAGGTCCAGGCGTCTGCGCCGGCGGGGATGCGGACCTTCGTGACCGGACCGGCCGGGCTGGCAGCGGACCTGGCAGGTGCCTTTGCGGGAATTGATGGCATCCTGCTGCTTGTGGCCCTCGGCGCCGTGTTCCTGATCCTGCTGATCGTCTACCGTTCCCTGCTGCTGCCCGTCATGGTCCTGTTCACCTCCGTGTTCGCGCTGTGCGCCGCGATCCTGCTGGTCTTCGGCATGGCCAAGGCCGGCTGGATCCAGCTGAACGGCCAAAGCCAGGGCATCCTGTCCATCCTGGTGATCGGCGCCGCCACCGACTACGCCCTGCTTTACGTGGCCCGTTTCCGCGAAGCCCTGACCCACACCACCGACCGGACGGCCGCCGCGCTCACTGCGTGGAAGGCGGCCTGGGAACCGATCCTGGCCTCCGGCGCCACCGTGATCATCGCGCTGCTTTGCCTGCTCTTCTCCGATCTGAACTCCAACAAGGCCCTCGGCCCCGTTGCGGCAGCGGGCATCCTCTGCGCGCTCTTCGCGGCACTGACCCTGCTGCCTGCCCTGATGGCGCTGCTGGGCCGGGCGGCGTTCTGGCCGTTCCGGCCCAGGCTGCTCCCGGAATCCCAGCGGGAACCGGAGCTGATGACCGGGCTGGAAGGCCAGAAGGGACTGTGGCGGGCCACCGGTTCCCTCGTTGCCCGCCGGCCGCGGACCGTCTGGGTCGCCTCGGTCCTGCTGCTCCTAGTGGCCGGTTCCGGCATCCTGCAGCTCAGGGCCAACGGTGTTGCCCAGACGGATGTCATCCTCACCGCCTCCAACGCCGTCGACGGCCAGGATGCCCTGGGCCGGCACTTCGATGCCGGCTCCGGCAGCCCGGCAGTGATCGTGGCCAGCGCGGCAAAGGCCGAAGAGGTGCTGGAGCGGGTCAAGGCGGGCAGCGGCGTCGGGGACGCCTACCTGCTGGCCGACGGCGGCGTCCCAATCAGGGCCGGCGCCGCGGCCAACCCTGGCGCCCCTGCCGCTCCGGCGGCCGGCCCCGCCGTCCGGGACGGGAAAGTCCTGATCAACGCGACGCTGGACTACGCCGCGGACTCCGGTGAAGCCGAAAACGTCGTGGTTGCCCTCCGGCAGGAACTGAAGAAGATTGACGACGGCGCACTCGTCGGCGGCGTCACGGCAACGGCGCTGGATACCAACACCACCGCCCAGCGCGACCTGGTCACCATCATCCCGGTGGTCCTGGGGGTGATCCTGGTGATCCTCATGCTGCTGCTGCGCTCGGTCCTCGCGCCGGTCCTGCTGGTCGCCTCGGTGGTCCTGTCCTACGGGGCGGCGATGGGTGTCTCCGCCGTCGTGTTCAACAACATTTTCGGCTTCCCCGGAGCGGACGCAACCGTGCCGCTGTTCGGCTTCGTCTTCCTTGTTGCCCTGGGCGTTGACTACAACATCTTCCTCATGAGCCGGGTCCGGGAGGAATCCCTCAAGCACGGCACGCGGCCCGGCATCCTGCGCGGCCTGAGCGTGACGGGCGGGGTCATTACCTCCGCCGGGGTGGTCCTCGCCGCCACTTTCGCGGCCCTGGGAGTCATTCCGATTATGTTCCTGGTGCAGCTGGCCTTCATCGTCGCCTTCGGTGTCCTGCTGGACACCGTGCTGGTCCGCTCGTTGCTGGTGCCCGCGCTGGCCTACGACCTTGGCCCGCGGCTCTGGTGGCCCGGCAAGGCCGGCCGTCCAGAGAACGACGCCGCGGCCCGCTTGCCGTCCTCCCGGCCGGCGGAAAATGAGGATGCCGGCGTCCGCTAGGCGGAACCAAAGGCGGCAGCCGCCGTCACCTCATCCCTGGTCCCCCCACCAGGCGACGGTGGCGGCGGCTGCTTCGTGCAGCGGGGTCGGCGTCAGCCCCAGGGCGGCCTGACTTGCTGCGGACTCCATCACGAACGGGCGCTGGAACTGGTACAGCGTTTCGGCGATTTCGCGCATGTCGGGGGAAAACACCCCCATCGCCTTCAGCGCCCAGCCGGGTACAGCCGTGACACGCGGGGCCCGGGCGCCGGCTGCCGTGGCGAAAGCCCCGGCGAGCTCGCGCTGGGTCGGGGCCGGCCCGGTGGGTGCGTGCCACACCCTGTTCCACAGCTGCGGCCTGTCTGCGGCCGCGATCATGGCGGCCGCGAGGTCCGGAACGTAGGTAAAGGAATGCGGCTGGTCGGCCCGTCCGACTACCTGCATTGGCCTGCCCGCCGTGACGGGGCGGAGCATGCGCTCGCCGGCGTGCGAAGTCCGGACCCGGGGCCCGAAGAAATCGCCGGCCACCACGCTGACTGTGGCCGTAGCGGAGGCCGCGCGGGCTGCGAGCAGTGCTGTCCGGACGCCACGTTTGCCGCCGTGCGCCTCCCGCGGCCCCTCCTCGGTCATTGGCCGTTCCGGCGCGCTGTAGGAATACAAGCTTTCGGGAAAGATAACGACGGCGCCGGCAGTGCCCGCCGCGGCCAGCACATTCTGCTCGGCGGCGGGAAGTTCCCTTGCCCAGACGTCGGCGTTGTACCGCGAGCCGTGGATGCAGTGGAAGACCGCGGTGGCGCCGCGGAAGGCATTGCCCAGCCGGGTGGGGTCCGAAACGTCGATGGATATTTTCTCGACCAGCGGGTGGTCCGGTCCGCTCCCGGACCTCGTGAGGATACGCACGCGGTGGCCCGCCGCTGCAAGCTGTTCCGCGACGGTCCAGCCCACCGGGCCGGCACCCGTGACGACGTAGAGCCGGGATGATTCGGGCCCAGGGGCCACAGGTTCGGACATTTCGATCTCCTTGTCAGATTGCGAGAGCAGTGCTCTCCAATTCAGGATGCAACCGAGGCCGGAGATTGTCAAGAGCAGTGCTCACATTTGTTGACAGTGCTCTTGATTGTGAAATGCTGGACCCATGCCAGAGGACAGGATCGAACCCGACGTAGACGCCGGCGGTGCAGGCGGGGCGACGGCGGGAGCCAGCCGCGGTGCCCACCGGCCCCGCACCCCGCGCGAGCGTGCCCGGGCCCAGACCGTTGCTGACATCCTCCGGCTGGGCCGGCAACACCTGGCGGTCCACGGGGCCGCCGCCCTGTCGCTCCGTGCCGTGGCACGCGATCTCGGCGTCGTCTCCTCCGCGGTCTACCGCTACGTGGAGAGCCGCGAGGAGCTGCTGACCCTTCTGCTGATCGACGCCTACAACGAGCTAGGCGACGAGGTGGATGCCACCGTCGGGGCGCTGCCGGAAGCCGACTTCGCTGGCCGCTTCGCGGCGCTGGGCCGCGCCGTGCGGGACTGGGCGCTGCGCGAACCCGCCCGCTACGCCCTGCTGTTCGGCAGCCCGGTGCCCGGCTACCAGGCCCCGGCCGAGCGGACCACCGGCCCCGGGACCAGGGTGATCACCAAGCTGATAGGAATCCTCGACGGCGCCTTCCGGGCAGGCAAGCTTTCCGCGGCCGGACGGCCGGGTCCCACCGTCGCCGCCGGCCTGGCCGGGGACCTGGCGAAAATCCGGGCGGAGTTCGGCCTGGCGGTACCGGATGACCTGTTGGCCCGCGGCACGCTGGCCTGGACCTCGCTGTTCGGAGCCATCAGTTTCGAAGTGTTCGGCCAGTACGGCGCCGAAACGTTCACTGCGCGCGAGGAGCTCTTTGCCCACCACCTCGCGGTGCTCGCCGACGTCGCCGGGCTTCCGGCGGCGGGCGCTGCCTCCTGATCCAGGCCCCTCTGTCGCCCCGCCGTGGCGCTCGATAGACTGCCCCTGCGCCCGCACGGGCGTACCCGATGCGTCCAAGGAAGGATCCATCCAATGTCCGAAGAAAACAGGCCTGAAGCGAATGTCCCTGCGGAAAACAGGGCCGACCGGGACCGGCCCGGAAGCGCGGCGCCCGAGAACGTTGACGCCGTCCCCGCGGAAAGCGAGCCGGAAGCCGGTGAGGCTGAGGGGCAGTACGTCGAGGGCGACTACGGCTCCGCCGGCGAGACGGGCGAGGTCCCGCCCACGGCCGTCGAGGGGGAGTACGCGACCGGGGACTACGGCGAGGCCGGCCTCGCCGGAGCGGCCGCCGTCGGAGAGGTTGAAGGCGACTATCCCGAAGGTGACTACGGCGAGGGGGGAGTTGCCGCCGAGCCGGCCGCCGTCGTCGAGGAGGCCGAGTATCCCGAGGGCGACTACGGGACCGCCGGGACGTCCCGTCCCGAATAACCCCCGCGGCGCCGACATGGCGGCGCGGACCCAACTGCACGGGCCTGGTGGCAGGTTCGCGCAGGGCGAAACGCTGCCCGGGAGTCGCTGGAGGGGCTGAAATCCGGGGAATTTCCGTGGACTGGGCCGACCGAGGATTGAACTTGAGGCCAAAGTTGAGTCGAGTGCGCTCAACTTGGATTGACTAATTTCCGGGTCTAGGTAAAGTTGAGTGTAGATCGCTCAATAACGGTCGGCCCGGCGGCTAGAGCCGCTGTGGTCCGCGGCCATCTCCGCAAGATTCCAAGGAAAGTAAGGAAACAATCCATGTCACGTGCAGTAGGTATTGACCTCGGAACCACCAACTCCGTCGTCTCCGTTCTCGAAGGTGGCGAGCCCACCGTCATTGCCAACGCCGAGGGTGGCCGCACCACGCCGTCGGTTGTTGCCTTCTCCAAGTCCGGCGAGGTCCTCGTCGGCGAGATCGCCAAGCGCCAGGCCGTCAACAACATTGACCGCACCATCGCTTCCGTCAAGCGCCACATGGGCACTGACTGGTCCGTCGCGATCGACGACAAGAAGTACACGGCGCAGGAAATTTCCGCCCGTATCCTCATGAAGCTCAAGAACGACGCCGAGTCCTACTTGGGCGAAAAGGTCACCGACGCCGTCGTCACCGTCCCGGCCTACTTCAACGACGCCCAGCGCCAGGCCACCAAGGAAGCCGGCGAAATCGCCGGCCTGAACGTCCTGCGCATCGTCAACGAGCCCACCGCGGCCGCCCTGGCCTACGGCCTGGACAAGGGCAAGGAAGACGAACTCATCCTGGTCTTCGACCTCGGCGGCGGAACCTTCGACGTCTCGCTCCTGGAAGTCGGCAAGGACGAGGACAACTTCTCCACCATCCAGGTCCGCGCCACCGCCGGTGACAACCACCTCGGCGGCGACGACTGGGACCAGCGCGTCGTGGAGTACCTGCTGAACCAGCTCAAGGTCAAGGGCATCGACCTGACCAAGGACAAGATCGCCCTGCAGCGTCTCCGCGAAGCCGCGGAGCAGGCCAAGAAGGAACTCTCCTCCTCCTCCAGCACCAACGTCTCCCTCCAGTACCTCTCCGTCACCCCCGACGGCCCGGTCCACCTGGACGAGCAGCTGACCCGCGCCAAGTTCCAGGACCTCACCAAGGACCTGCTGGACCGCACCAAGAAGCCGTTCCAGGACGTCATCAAGGAAGCCGGCATCAAGCTCTCCGAGATCGACCACATCGTGCTCGTCGGCGGTTCCACCCGCATGCCGGCCGTCTACGACCTCGTCAAGGAACTGGCCGGCGGCAAGGAGCCCAACAAGGGCGTCAACCCCGATGAGGTCGTCGCCGTCGGCGCCGCCCTGCAGGCCGGCGTCCTCAAGGGCGAACGCAAGGACGTGCTGCTGATCGACGTCACCCCGTTGTCCCTTGGCATCGAAACCAAGGGCGGCATCATGACGCACCTGATCGAACGCAACACCGCCATCCCCACCAAGCGCAGCGAGACCTTCACCACCGCGGATGACAACCAGCCGTCCGTGGCGATCCAGGTCTTCCAGGGCGAGCGTGAGTTCACCCGCGACAACAAGCCGCTGGGCACGTTCGAACTGACCGGCATCGCTCCGGCACCGCGCGGCGTCCCGCAGGTCGAGGTCACCTTCGACATCGACGCCAACGGCATCGTGCACGTCTCGGCGAAGGACAAGGGCACCGGCAAGGAACAGTCCATGACCATCACCGGCGGCACCGCGCTGTCCAAGGAAGACATCGACCGCATGGTCCACGACGCCGAGGAGCACGCAGCCGAGGACAAGGCCCGCCGCGAGGCTGCCGACACCCGCAACACGGCCGAGCAGCTCGCGTACTCCGTGGACAAGCTGATCGCCGACAACGCCGACAAGCTGCCCGAAGAGGTCAAGACCGAGGTCAAGGCCGACGTCGACGCCCTCAAGAAGGCGCTCGAAGGCACCGATGACGCGGCCGTGAAGACCGCGTTCGAGAAGCTGCAGGCGTCCCAGTCCAAGCTCGGCGAGGCCATCTACGCCCACGCCGGATCGCCCGACGGCGCCACCGGCGCGCACGGTGCCCCCGAAGGCGAGCAGGCAGCCGGCTCCGACGAGGACATCGTCGACGCCGAAATCGTTGACGAAGACGAGAAGAAGTAATCATGCCGCACCACGGTAACGAAGAAGAGCACGGTTCTTCCGCGGACCGGAGCCAGGGCGACGGGCAGGAGAACGATCCGCAGAAGCCGGTCATCCACGACAACCGCAAGGTTGACCCGAAGACCGGCCAGGCCCGCCACCCGGACCAGGAGCACACCGGCTCCCGGGACTCCGGTTCCGGGGACGCCCTGTCCCAGGCAGAGGACATCCTCAACAGCGTCGAGGTGCCGGCCGAGGAATCAGTGGCGCAGGGCGTTGACGCGGCCGCGGCGGAGGAGCTCAGGAATGACCTCCGCCGGCTGCAGGCCGAGTACGTCAACTACCGCAAGCGGGTCGAACGCGACCGCGCCGTGGCAGGGGAGATGGCCGTCATCGGCGTCCTGAACTCCCTGCTCCCGGTGCTGGACGACGTCGACGCCGCCCGCCAGCACGGCGACCTCGCGGACGGCCCCTTCGCCGCGATCGCCGCCAAGCTGGAGGCCGCGCTGAAGACGTATGGACTGGTCCGCATCGATGAGACCGGCGTGGAGTTCGATCCGACCATCCACGAGGCCCTCATCCAGCAGCCCGGCGAAGTCGAGCTCGACACGGTCAGCCAGGTCCTGCGCTCGGGCTACAAGACCGGCGACCGCGTCCTCCGCGCGGCCCAGGTGATTGTGGCTGTTCCGGCGTAGGTTGCGTTGGCGCTCCGCCGGATAGGGGGCGGTGCCCGCTTCGCGGTGCCCTCCACACCGCCGCCCCCTATCCGGCCTCCGCGCCGACTGCGAATCTCGCCTAAGGTGAGTTGACTACAGGCTCGGAGCGATACATGGGCCCCGGGAGTGGCATCGGGCCTGCCGGAGCGTGGTGGCTTGGTCCGTCAGGACCTAGCCACCACGCGAAGGGGCGGGGGCCCATGTATCGCTTCGAGCCCCGCAACACAGAATTAGAAAGGAAACGCCATTGGCTAGCCAGGACTGGGTGGACAAGGACTTCTATAAGATCCTTGGTGTCGCCAAGGACGCTTCCGACGCCGATATCAAGAAGGCTTACCGGAAGCTTGCTCGGCAGCACCACCCGGATACGAATGCCGGTGACGCGGCGGCGGAGAAGAAGTTCAAGGACATCTCCGAGGCCTATTCGGTGCTCTCCGATCCGGACGAGCGCCAGCAGTACGACGCCATCCGTGCCATGGGCGGCGGCGCACGCTTTGCCCCCGGCGGTGCCGGCGGGACTGCCGGCGGCGCAGGATTCGAGGACCTCTTCGGCGGGCTCTTTACCGGCGGCGGAGGTCGCCACTCCGGTGGTTACAGCACATCCGGCGGCATTCCGCCCGAGTTCGCAGATCTCTTCGGCGGCGGCGGCGGATTCGGTGGCGGGGGCCAGACCTTCCAGCGGACTCCGCAGAAGGGCACGGACCGCACCGCGTCCACCTCGATCTCCTTTGCCGGGTCAATCCGCGGCACCACGATCGGCCTGCGCGAACCGGACGGCGAGGTGATCGACGTCCGCATCCCGGCCGGAATCAAGGACGGGCAAAAGGTCCGCGTCCGCGGCAAAGGCCAGTACGGCCCCGCCGGCAACGGTGACCTCATGGTCACCGTCTCCGTGAAGCCCCACGATTTCTACGTCCGCGACGGCGACAACCTCCGGATCCACGTTCCGGTCTCCTTCCCGGAGGCGGCACTGGGAGCGGATATCGAGGTCCCCACCATCGACGGCGACAAGGTCAAAGTCAGGGTTCCCGCCGGCACGCCCTCGGGCCGGACGCTGCGCGTCAAGGGCCGCGGCGTCAAGCACACGAAGGCCACCGGCGATCTGCTGGTGACAATCGACGTCGCCGTTCCCCGGAGGCTGAGCAAGGAAGCGGAGGAGGCCGTGAAGGCCTTCGCCACCGCAACTGCGGATGAGGACGTCCGCGCGGGCCTGGCAGCCAAGGCCCGGCTCTAGGAACGGAATCCAGCCATGGCCATCGACTTCGATCAGCCGATCTTCGTCATCTCCGTTGCCGCGGAACTCGCGGACATGCACCCGCAGACCCTGCGCCAGTACGACCGGATGGGCATCGTCTCGCCCAGCCGTGCCCCGGGCAAGTCGAGGCGCTATTCGCAGCGGGATGTGAACATGCTCCGCGAGGTCCAGCGGCTCTCCCAGGAGGGGGTCTCGCTGGAGGGCATCAAGCGGATCCTGCAGCTGGAGAACCAGGTGGCCGCGCTGCAGCGCCGGGTCGGCGAACTGACTGAGGAGCTGGGACGGCGCCGCCAGGGCGCCGACTCGCGGATCTTCGCCGCCGGAACGGCCGGCGACGTCGTCAGCCTGGCCCGCGGCAAGCGCCCCCAGGCGAGGTCGCAGGCGCTGGTCATATGGCGGCCGCGGGGCATCGACTAGGACAATCGGCCTGACAAATGGCTGTGCCCGGGACCAATTGGTCCCGGGCACTGTTGTTGTTGCGTGCGGGTTGCGTGCTGCCTTTGTGTCTACTTGCCGGCGGCGATGACCTTGTCGACGGCGGCGCGTTCGCGCCGGCCCCAGGTTTCCCGCGTGACGAGGGCCGCGATGAGCCCGATCGCCCGGCAAGTAGCCGCCGGAACAAACTGAGTACACCGGAACSCCGGCAGGTAACCGGCCATCCGATAGTCGGGTACCTGATTTGCGTGACTTCAGGCCSGTGCCGCGCGTTGAATTGGAATGTCAGAAAAGGCTGGCAGGACACGCTCACAGCTCCCCTTGGAAGCCCGGGCGCGGAGCCAGCGAAGCAGCGTAGACGCCGGGGGGCATCGCATGCATGATCCAGCCAAGTTTGATCCGTCCACTGCCGATTCTTCGCGGCTCGCAACGTTGGCGGGCACGCTGTGAGCCCGGGAMTCCAGGCGGCCGTCCTGTTTGCCGGCTCCCTGCCGGGGCACATCCTGATGTCCCTGGGGCAGGCMYTSGTGGTCGTCTGCCTGTGCTTYGACTTCCTCCGGGCGGTGTCCGTYCCGCGRTCCCACCGGCGGTACGTGGCCAACACCATGTTCCGCACACTGGCGCTGCCGTCGATCCTGATCATGGCGTTCAGTGTGCTCATGGATGCCGCTGCCGGTTCSTGGCAGGACGTCGGCGCCGGGGTCTTCATCCTGGTTGCCGTCATCTTCCGCTGGCACCATGGGGCCGACGAAGACAACTGGTGGAAGGGCAAAGGCAAGGCCCTTGGCCGATGGCTCCGGGACCGGGCGGCATCCGGGTCCATGGYTGCTCCGGCMRCGGCGTGAAAAAGCCCTTGCTGTCCGGGCGTCCCAGGGTGTCCAATCCTTACAAAGGGCCCTGCAAGGCTCGAGTGGATGCGACGCCAGGAGGTTTCCATGCCGTCGAAAGACGCCAAGACTCCGTCAAGGGGCCAGTCCAGGGGCCCGGCCCGGGGCACCTCTGACCTCCGGAGGCCAGATGCCAACGGCGCGCCACCGCCGAAGCAGCCGGACAAAATCCGCAACGTGGCGCTGGTGGGGCATTCCGGTTCCGGAAAAACGATGCTCACCGAGGCCCTGCTGGCCGCCACCGGAGCCATCACGCGCAAAGGTTCTATCGCGGAGGGCACCACGGTGGGCGACTCGGATCCCTCGGCCATCGCGCAGCAGCGTTCCGTGGCGCTGGCGGTGGTGCCGGTGACGGYCGGGGASATCAAGATCAACCTGCTGGACACTCCGGGCTACACGGATTTCATCGGCGAACTGCGTGCCGGGCTGCGTGCCGCGGATGCCGTGCTGTTTGTCGTCTCGGCCACCGACGACATCGACGCCGCGACCACAGCTCTCTGGAGCGAGTGCCAACGGCTCGGCATGCCGCGGGCCGTGGCGATCAGCCGGCTGGACCACCCGCGCGCGGATTTCGACTCCGCCGTCGCCCGTTGCCATCTGGCTTTCGGTGACGCCATCCTGCCGCTCTACCTGCCGGTCCGCACTGGCGGTGCCATCACCGGGTTGCTGGGGCTGCTGACCGGGACGGTGTCCGAGTACGGCCCGGCCGAACCGGCGCCGTCCACGCGCGCCGCGACCGACGGCGAACTTGCCGCGGCGGAGTCCGCGCGGGGCGCGCTGATCGARGGGATCATCGCCGAGAGCGAGGACGAGAGCCTGATGGACCGCTACCTCGAGGGTGACGACATCGCTYCCGAGGTCCTKATCGCCGATCTGGAGACGGCCGTGGCGCGCGGCTCMTTCCACCCGGTGCTGCCMACCTCAGCCGAGTCCGGGCTCGGCCTCGCGGAACTGCTGGAKGTCCTGGTGCGCGCCTTTCCCACGCCCGCGGAGCATGACGTCCCGGCGGCGACGGATCTCGACGGCGTGCCCGCCGGCCCGCTGGAGTGCGACCCCGASGGCCCGCTGCTCGGCGAGGTGGTCCGCACGACAATCGACCCGTTCCTCGGCAGGGTCTGCCTGGTCCGCGTCTTCTCCGGCGCAGTGCGTGAGGACGCCGCGATCCATGTGGGYGGCCGCGGAATGGCGGACCGCGGCCACGAGGACCACGACAGYGACGAGCGGGTCACCCACCTGTACTCGCCGCTRGGATCGGGGTTGCGGCCGGTGCCGTTCTGCGTGGCCGGGGATATCTGCGCACTGACCAAACTGGGCWCCGCCGAGACCGGCGACACGATTTCTGCCAAGGAGTTCCCGCTGCTGGTGGCCCCCTGGGATATGCCGGATCCGCTCATGCCGGTTGCCATCGAAGCGGCYACGCACGGYGATGAGGACGCSCTGGCCAGGAACCTSGGGAAGGTTACCGCCGGAGACCCGACGTTGCGGGTGGAGCGCAACGGCGAAACCCACCAGCTGATCCTGTGGTGCATGGGCGAGGCCCATGCCGACGTCGTCCTGGGCAGGCTGCGCGACCAGGGCGTGAACCTGCAGACCGTTCCGGTGGTCACACCGTTGCGCGAAACGTTTGCCGCGCCGGCGGCCGGACATGGACGGTATGTCAAACAATCCGGCGGCCATGGCCAGTACGCCGTGTGCGACATCGAGGTGGAACCYCTGGAYCGCGGCACCGGGTTCGAGTTCGTCGACAAGACAGTGGGCGGAGTGATTCCCGGGCCGTTCATCACCTCGGTCGAGAAGGGCGTGCGGGCCCAGATGCAGAAGGGCGTTTCCGCGGGTTTCCCGGTGGTGGACATCAAGGTCACGCTGATCGGCGGCAAGACCCACAGCGTGGATTCCTCCGACGCTGCGTTTCAGGCTGCCGGCGCACTGGCCCTCCGGGAAGCGGCGGCGGCCACCCGCATCCAGTTCCTGGAACCCGTCTCGGCCGTGACCATCAGCGTCTCGGAGGACCACGTGGGCGCCGTGATGAGCGACCTGTCCTCCCGGCGGGCGCGCCTGACCGGAACCACCTCCGCCGGGGCTGAGGGGACCGAGATCCTTGCCGAGGTTCCGGACCAGGAACTGTTGCGGTACTCGGTGGAGYTGCGGGCCCTGACCGCSGGCAGCGGCCGGTTCCGGCGCAGCTACCTGCGGCACGAACCCGTGCCGCAGGCGCTGCACTGATGACCCCTGGTGGGGGGAGGGTCAGCCGTTGATGATTTGCGGGACGCCGAGGGCTTTGAGGCCTTCGGTGCCGAATTCGAGGCCGTAGCCGGATTGCTTGGCTCCGCCGAAGGGGATGCGGGGGTCCACGGCGCCGTGTTTGTTGATCCACACGGTCCCGGCTTCGAGGCGGGCCGCGACCTTGCGGGCTTGTTCGGGGTCGGCGGACCAGACGGAGGCGCCGAGTCCGACGTCGAGCGCGTTGGCCATTGTCACGGCCTCGTCCACGGTGGTGTAGCGGATGATCGGCAAGGCGGGGCCGAACTGTTCCTCGGCGACGAGCGGGTTGTCGTTGTCAATGTCGGCCACGAGGGTGGTGGGGTAGAAGTGGCCGGGCTGGTCCAGTAC